>DAORUY010000009.1:0-28067 GCA_035433445.1 Paracoccaceae bacterium | reverse complement strand
CAATGGCAGCCCCCCCCAGGGCGCGGTCAACGCGAGCGGATCAACCTCGACCCGGTGGAACCCGGCTGCTGGTTCGACCTGATCGACGATGCTTTCAATGCCAATCCTGACAGCCTGTCGGCCGCGCTTGATGTCCTGGCCGCTGCCATGCCGCGTGATGGGGTGGGACGGCTGAAAAAGGGCCGCCGTATCGCCATTCTCGGCGACATGCTGGAACTAGGGCAGGGCGAACGCGCCTTGCACGAAGCCATCGCCCGCCATCCGGCCATGGAGCACCTGACGTTGGTCCATTGCGTTGGACCGCGCATGCGCTGGCTGTGGGATCTGTTGCCAGACCGCCAGCGCGGCGAATGGGCACAAACGGCCAGCGAACTGGCGCGCGAGGCGCATCACCTGACCGACGCGGGCGACGTGATCATGGTCAAAGGGTCTAAAGGGTCCAAGGTCAGCCTGGTGGTTGATGCCCTTCGGAAACTGGGGCATCCGGTCGCGCCCGACGCAATCGGCGCGGAATAAGAAATAGGGCGCAAAGCCCATCAAGAAGGGGACGAGTGGGATGCTTTACTGGTTGACAGGCCTGTCGGACGGGGGCGATTTTTTCAACCTTTTCCGCTATATCACCTTCCGTGCTGGTGGGGCTTTCTTTACCGCCCTCATCTTCGGTTTTCTTTTTGGCCAGCCACTGATCGACTTCCTTAGGCGCAAGCAGAAGAAGGGCCAGCCGATCCGTGATGACGGGCCGCAAAGCCATCTGGCCAAGGCCGGAACGCCGACAATGGGCGGTCTTTTGATCCTGTCGGCGCTGATCGTATCAACGATTTTGTGGGCCAGACCCGACAACCCTTACGTCTGGATCGTGCTGATGGTGACGGCGGCTTTCGGGTTTCTGGGATTTACCGACGACTATGCCAAGGTCACGAAACAGAATACCAAGGGCGTTTCCTCGCGCATTCGCCTGATCGCGGGATTCATCATCGCGGCCCTTGCCGGATATGCGGCGGCCCGGCTGCATCCGGCTGATCTGTCTGGCCAGCTTGCCTTGCCGGTCTTCAAGGATACGCTCATCAATCTGTCTTTCCTGTTCGTACCTTTCGCGATGTTCGTCATCGTTGGTGCGGCCAATGCGGTGAACTTCACCGACGGGCTGGACGGGCTTGCCGTTATGCCAGTGATGATCGCCGCAGGGGCCTTCGGGATCATCGCCTATTTCGTTGGTAACGTGAATTTTGCCGATTACCTTGGCGTTCATTTCATTCCCGGCACCGGCGAGATCGTGATCTTCTGTGCGGCGCTGATCGGCGGCGGCCTTGGGTTTTTGTGGTATAACGCCCCGCCCGCCGCGGTCTTCATGGGCGATACCGGCTCGCTTGCCCTGGGTGGCGCGCTCGGGGCGATTGCGGTGGTGACCAAGCACGAGATCGTCCTTGCCATCGTCGGCGGCCTTTTTGTTGTCGAAACGCTGTCGGTGATCATCCAGGTCGCCTATTTCAAGCGCACCGGCAAACGCATCTTCCTGATGGCCCCCATCCATCATCACTATGAAAAGAAGGGCTGGTCAGAGCCGCAGATCGTGATCCGGTTCTGGATCGTGTCTCTGATCCTGGCTTTGATCGGTCTGGCGACGCTGAAGCTGCGCTGATCAGGGCGCATGCTTCAGCGGGCCACAGGCCGCTTTTCATGCGCGTGAAACTGTGAACAGTTGGATGGGCGACGATTTCGTCCGCCATCGCGGTCTGTCCCATCGGTGACCCGCAAGCGGCTTGGGCGTCAGCAAATCACGGGGAAGGTTACATGAACCGGGAAATTGGCCTCAGAACCCGACCCAGTCAGGCCCGCTCGCAAAAACGGCTTGGGACGATCCTTGATGCGGCAGCAACGATTCTGGAAGACGAAGGCCCTGAAGCGCTGAATACCAACCGGATTGCGCGGCTTTCCGGGGTGCCTGTTGCCTCGCTTTATCACTATTTCCCGAACAAACACGCGGTTCTGGCTGCGCTGGGCGAGCGATGGCTTGACCGGGTTTCGGCGGCTATTGATCAGGCAGAGGCGGCTTGCCCGCCGGAAGCTGGGCTTCTGGCCTTCATGGACGCCTGTCTGGTCGGGCTGGCGGACAGTTATCAAGGTGCGGCGGGGCTTGAGGCGCTGATGCGGGCGATGAGCCTTCTGCCCGAGCTTCGCGAGCTTGAGGAACAGCATGACACGTGCGCCGTTCAGCGGATGGCCGATTTGGTGCGTCGGGGCGGGGTGGCCGCATCCGCGAGCGAATTGCACAGGATAGCCGAAGTTCTGGTGATGGGGGGGCACGCGCTTCTGGTCATGCTGCGAGACAAGCCGGAGGCCGACCGGCCGGCGGTGCTGGTCGAGGTCCAGCTGCTTTGGCGGTCCTATCTGGCGGCTTGGCTTGCGCGATAGTTAAATCGAGCAAATATTCGGGAATCATTTGACGGCGAGCTCCTGCCGCCATAAATCGAGCATATATTCGGTTTTTGGGGAATGCCATGAAAAGACCATTGATGCTCGCCGCATTCGGCATGGTGATCGGCCAGACGGGTCAACTGGCGATGGCGCAAGCCGCGCCCGCCGACAAGGTCTATCGGAACGCCTATGTCTACACGGTGGATGGCGCGGGCACGGTGGCCAGCGCGGTTGCCATCGACGATGGCGCTTTTGTCTATGTGGGCGGCGAAGCCGGGCTGACCCCGTTCATCGGGCCGCAAACGGAGGTGGTCGACCTCGGCGGGCGCATGGTGCTTCCGGGGCTGCATGATGCGCATGTCCACGCCCTTTTCACCGTCGACCTTGATACGTGTGACCTGAACGGAGAGCCGAAAACCCTGGCCGAACTGGTGCCAGTTCTGAAGGAATGTCTGGATCGTTATCAGATCCCGGAGGGGGAGTGGCTGGCCGTCGCGCAGTGGAATCCCTATGGTGGCAACCAGACTTCAGCCGACCTTCCAACCATTCGTGCCGCCCTAGACGCGGTATCCACGCGCCATCCGATCGTGCTCTTTGGCGCGGATGGCCATCATGCGGCCTATAACTCCGAGGCCCTTGCGCGGGCGTTGAATGCCGAAGGTGCCGAAGTTGGGTTGAGTGCTGCCACACTGAAAAGCGATTTTGCCGAGTTTGCCGCCACCATCGGGGTCGATGCTGCGGGCGAGCCGACCGGGAATGTTGATGAAGGCGCCCGCGACCTCATCCCGTCGCCGTCGATGCTACATCCCGACGAAAAAGCCATGCGCGCGGCGTTGCCGCAGGTGGCGGCAACATTGGCAGCGGACGGGATCACCTCGATCATGGACCCGCTGGCCGACGAATATGTCCTGTCGATGTATGAAGACATGGCGACCCGTGGTCTTTTGACCTTCCGCGCCACGCTCGCCTTGCTCAAGAGCCCCGAAACCTTCATCGACCCGAAAACCGGCGTTTTCGATATTGCGGCGGCCGTGGCCGACTACAGCGCCGTCAGAGCGCGGTTGGAACCGATTGCCAACCTTAAGGCGGATGCGGTGAAGGTGTTTGTGGACGGTGTGCTCGAAGGCAACATCTATGCCGAACAGCCGATCTTGCCGAATGCGGCGGTGCTGGACCCTTACGAGCAACCGATCACCCAGTTGAATGCCGATACAGGCGGCGTCACGATCCTGGGCTATGTCGACACCGCAAGCGCAGCCTGCCAGGACGCTGCGACGGATGCCGAGGATGCTGATGCGGCGGCGGCATTCCGGGCCGAACATGGTTTTGGGCCCGCGCAATGTGCGGTCAGCACGGGGGTTTTGGAACAATCCCCCGAAGATATCGCCGCATATGTCACGGCGATGGACGCAGCGGGGTTTACCGCGCATCTTCATGCCATCGGCGACCGGGCAGTGCGCACCGCGCTCGATGCGATTGCCGCGGCGCGGGCGGCGAACGGCGAAAACGGTCAGCCTCACAGCCTGGGGCATGTGCAACTCGCCCATCCCGATGATCAGCGGCGGATCGCGGAAATGGGCGTGCCGGTGGTCTTCACCTTTGCCTGGGCGTCGACGGATGTGGACTACGAAATGACCGTCGCGCCGTTTGTCGATCAGGTGAAAGGCCCTGAAGACCTGCACAATCCGGCTTACTACTATTATCAGAACGTCTACCCGGCAAAGGCGATCCAGTCCTACGGCGGTGTTCTTGTCGGCGGATCGGACGCGCCCGTTGATGTGCGTGACCCAAGACCCTTCGTCAACATCCAGATGGCCGTCACCCGTTCGGGCGAGGATGGCGAAGTGCTGAACCCCGATCAGCGCATCGACATTCAAACCGCGATTGCAGCCTATACGATCAACGGCGCGCTGGCGCTGAACCAAAGCGACCTGACCGGCAGCATAACCGTTGGCAAACGCGCCGACATGATCGTGCTGGACCGCAATCTGATCGAACTGGCGGAAGCCGGCAGGGCGGGCGAAATCGGCGAAACGAACGTCCTCCTGACGCTGTTTGACGGCGCCATCGTCCATGATGAGCTTGCGGCCCAATAGTCTGGTCCAACCGCTTGACCGAAAGGGGGCCGTTCACGCGGCCCCCCTTTCCTGTTCGGTCCCGCTCGCCTTGCGGAGCTGCGCTGCAACCGGCAGTATCCGCAGTGAAAATGGGCAGGGGGCGGGATGATTCCGGTCACAGGATATGCGGGACGGCGAGTTGCCGTTCTGGGGCTGGGCCGCTCTGGTCTTGCGACGGCACGTGCGCTGCAGGCGGGGGGGGCGGTGCCGCTTTTGTGGGACGACAGCCCCGAAGCCCGCGCCAAGGCGGAAGCCGAAGGTTTTGCCCTGACCGATCTGTCGCGGGATGCGGCTTGGTCCGACCTTGCGCTTCTGGTCACGTCGCCCGGTATCCCGCATCTTTACTCCGCGCCCAACCGCCATATTGCCCGCGCCCTCAAGGAAGGGGTGCCGGTCGACAATGACATCGGCCTCTTCTTCCGCAGTTGGGCGACGTCCGATTGGGATCATATGGATCTGACCCCGCGTGTTGTGGCCGTCACCGGATCAAACGGAAAATCGACGACGACAGCACTGATCCACCATATTCTGCACGCCTCGGGCCGCCCGACGCAGATGGCCGGCAATATTGGACGCGGGGTTCTGGATATCGAGCCTGCGGCGGATGGCGAGGTGGTGGTGCTGGAACTTTCCTCCTATCAGACCGATCTGGCTCGAGCGCTGACCCCCGATGTGGCGGTCTTTACCAACCTGTCGCCCGACCATCTGGACCGGCATGGTGGCATGGGCGGCTATTTCGCCGCCAAGCGCCGGCTTTTCGCCGAAGGCGGCCCTGACCGTGCGGTAATTGGCGTGGATGAGGTAGAGGGCGAGTTTTTGGCCGGGCAACTGGCCATGGGGCCGACGGACGACCGGGTGATCCGCGTGTCTTCAGGCCAAAAGCTTGAAGGGCCGGGCTGGTCGGTCTTTGCCCGCAAGGGGTTCTTGTCGGAATGGCGCAAGGGGCGGCAGGTGGCCTCCCTCGACCTGCGCGAGGTCAGGGGCCTGCCCGGCGCGCACAATCATCAAAATGCCTGCGCGGCCTATGCAGCAACTCGCGCCCTCGGCCTCGCCCCGAAGGAGATCGAAAAGGCGCTTCATTCCTTCGAGGGCCTGCCCCATCGAAGCCAGATCGTCGGCGAAAAGGACGGTGTGCGTTTCGTCAATGATTCCAAGGCCACGAATGTTGACAGCGCCGCCAAGGCGCTGCAGGCGTTCGACCGAATCCGCTGGATCGCGGGCGGCATGGGCAAAGAGGGCGGGATTTCGGGCCTGTTGCCGCATGTCGGTTCAGTGGTGAAGGCCTATCTGATCGGTCATTCGGCCCGCGAATTCGCGCTGCAACTGGGCGATCTTCCGCATGAAATCTGCGAAACGATGGAGCGTGCCGTGGCTCGGGCCGCATCCGAAGCCCAACCGGGCGAGACGGTCCTTCTGGCACCTGCGGCCGCGTCCTTCGACCAGTATCCGAACTTCGAGAAGCGCGGCGATGACTTTACCGCGCGGGTAAGGGCGTTTCTCGGCTAAGGGCGAACGGGAGTTTCCCGAATTTGCGGGCGTCCGCTTTGGCTGACTTCCCTTCGGGCAAGCCGACGGCTTTCTGCCGAACGGTCGGATTTCGCACGATCTTTTGCTGGAATCGCGTTGATTTCTTCGATAGACTCGCCGCAGACCCGGAGAACGGGCGGATGGCAGCGAGAGCGGTAGAATGACAGAGATGGTGTTCGGCACTGCGCCCGCGCGCGCAGGCGATCCCGTGCTTCCACGCTGGTGGCGCACGATCGACAGGGTGACACTGACGCTGATCTTCGCGCTCTTTGCGGTGGGGCTGCTTCTGGGGCTTGCCGCTTCGGTGCCGCTGGCGGAAAAGAACGGGCTTCCACCCTATTATTACGTCACCCGTCAGGCCTTTTTCGGCTTCATGGCCCTTCTGGCGATGCTGGGCTTTTCCATGATGCCGGTGGCCATGGTGCGGCGTTTGGGGGTTCTGGGGTTCGCTGTTTCCTTCATGGCGCTGGCGCTGTTGCCGGTTCTGGGTACGGATTTCGGCAAAGGCGCAGTGCGCTGGTATTCGCTTGGATTTGCCTCTTTCCAGCCGTCGGAGTTCCTGAAGCCGGGCTTTATCGTGCTGTGCGCGTGGCTCATGGCGGCGGCGCAGGATCTGGGTGGCCCGCCCGGGCGGCTCTATTCGTTCCTGGTCGCGGTGGTGATCGTGTTGCTGCTGGCGCTGCAACCGGACTTTGGGCAGGCCTGTCTTGTGCTTTTTTCCTGGGGGGTGATGTATTTCATTGCCGGTGCTCCCTTCGTTCTGATTGCCGTAATCCTTGGCGCGACCGTGGGCGGCGGCATGTTCGCCTATACGGCGTCTGAACATTTCGCGCGCCGGATCAACGGGTTTCTGTCGACCGAGATCGACCCCCGCACCCAGATCGGCTATGCGACGAACGCCATTCAGGAAGGCGGGTTTTTCGGGGTCGGCGTAGGTGAAGGCACTGTCAAATGGACGCTGCCCGACGCGCACACCGACTTCATCATTGCGGTGGCGGCCGAGGAGTTCGGCCTGATCCTGGTTCTGCTGATCATCGGCCTTTACATGGCCATCACCGTGCGTTCGCTGCTGCGGCTGATGCGCGAACGTGATCCTTTCACGCGCCTCGCCGGATCGGGACTGGCCTGCGCTTTTGGCGTGCAGGCGCTGATCAATATGGGCGTCGCGGTCCGGCTGCTTCCGGCCAAGGGCATGACGCTGCCGTTTGTCAGTTACGGGGGGTCCTCGGTCATCGCTTCGGGGATCGCGGTGGGCATGTTGTTGGCGCTGACGCGGCGGCGGCCACAAGGCGGGATCGGCGATATCCTTCTGAAACGGGGCCGCTGATGGCCGGCCAAAGACAGGATGTGCCGCTTCTGCTGATCGCAGCTGGCGGCACGGGCGGACATATGTTTCCCGCGCAGGCCTTGGCGGAGGAGATGCTGAAACGCGGCTGGCGCGTGACACTGTCGACCGATGCCCGTGGCGCTCGCTATACTGGGGGATTCCCGCAGGAGGTGGCCATCCGCGAAGTGGCTTCCGCCACATTCGCGCGGGGCGGCTGGCGTGCAAAACTCGCGACTCCGTTACAGATTGCCGGCGGCATCCTTGCCGCGCTGCGCCAGATGCGGGCCGACCGTCCGGCGGTGGTGGTCGGCTTTGGCGGCTATCCCTCGATCCCGGCGCTGACTGCGGCTTGGATGCTTGGGTTGCCGCGGATGATCCATGAACAGAATGGGGTTCTGGGGCGGGTGAACCGGCTTTTTGCGCCCCGTGTCGATCTGGTGGCCTGCGGCATCTGGCCCACCGATCTGCCCAAGGGGCTGATTGGCCAGCACACTGGCAATCCGGTGCGCGCCGCGGTCCTGGAACGGGAAGGCGCCGCCTATATCCCGCCGGGCGACTATCCGATGAACCTTGTGGTCTTTGGCGGCAGTCAGGGCGCGCGGGTGATTTCCGATGTCGTGCCGGGGGCGGTGGCGCGCCTGCCCGAAGGCATGCGGCGCTGGCTGCGCGTTACCCATCAGGCGCGCGAGGAGGACGCAGCCCGCGTCCGCGCCGCTTATGATGCTGCGGGGGTTGCCGCCGACATCGCACCGTTCTTCACCGACCTGCCGCGCCTGATCGCCGAGGCGCAACTGGTCATCTGTCGATCGGGCGCCTCGTCGGTCGCCGATGTCGCGGTGATCGGGCGGCCCTCGATCCTTATTCCCTTCGCCGCCGCCGCCGCCGATCATCAAACGGCCAACGCCCGTGGTCTGTCCACGGCGGGCGCTGCGATTGTTGTACCCGAAGCCGGCCTTGACAGTGCCAAACTCTCCGGGCAGATCGCCGTGATCCTGTCGGACCCCGCCCGCGCCACCAAGATGGCACTTGCTTCCTATCGTCAGGCCGTGCCCGACGCCGCCCTGCGCCTTGCCGCTCTTGTCGAGGCGCTGGCCCAACCTAAGACCGAAAGACCGCGCCCATGAACGCAGCCACCAAACTTCCCGGCGAACTCGGCCCCATCCATTTCATCGGCATAGGTGGCATCGGCATGTCGGGCATTGCCGAGGTGCTGATGACGCTGGGCTACCCGGTGCAGGGGTCGGATGCCAAGGCGTCGAAGATCACCGACCGTCTGGTGAAGCTGGGGGCGACATTCCACGAAGGCCAGCGTGCCGAAAATATCGGCGAGGCGGCGGTGGTGGTGATTTCGTCCGCCATCAAGAAGGGCAACCCGGAATTGGAGGAGGCGCGCCGTCGTGGTCTGCCGGTCGTGCGCCGGGCGGAAATGCTGGCCGAACTCATGCGTCTCAAGTCCAATGTCGCGATTGCGGGTACGCATGGCAAGACGACGACGACGACCATGGTGGCCACGCTTCTCGACAAGGGGGGCTTTGATCCGACCGTGATCAATGGCGGGATCATTCACGCCTATGGCTCGAACGCGCGGGCGGGGGCCGGGGAATGGATGGTGGTTGAGGCCGATGAAAGCGATGGGTCTTTCAACCGCCTGCCGGCGACCATTGCGATCATCACCAATATCGACCCTGAACATATGGAACATTGGGGCACGATCGAAGCGCTTCGGAAGGGCTTTTTTGACTTCGTATCGAACATTCCGTTCTACGGTCTTGCCGTCTGCTGCACCGATCATCCCGAAGTGCAGGCGCTGGTTGGGCGCATCACTGATCGGCGGATCGTGACCTTCGGCTTCAATACTCAGGCTGACGTGCGGGCACTGAACCTGACCTATCAAAACGGCGTCGCGCATTTTGATATCGTGCTTCAGGGCGAAGGCGATGGCGCAGTGATCGAAGGCTGCACTTTGCCGATGCCGGGCGATCACAATGTGTCGAATGCCTTGGCGGCGGTCGCCGTTGCCCGCCATCTGGGTATGAAAAAGGATGAAATCCGCGCGGCACTTGCGGGGTTTGCAGGTGTGAACCGCCGCTTCACCAAAGTGGGCGAGGTTCTGGGTGGCGTCACCGTCATTGATGACTATGGCCACCATCCGGTAGAGATTGCCGCAGTGCTCAAAGCCGCGCGCCAGGCGACCAAGGGCCGGGTCATCGCGATTCACCAGCCGCACCGCTATTCGCGTCTGTCGAACCTGTTCGAGGAATTCTGCACCTGCTTCAACGAGGCTGACGTGGTCGCCATCGCCGATGTCTACGCGGCGGGCGAAGAACCGATCCCTGGTGCCAGCCGCGACGATCTGGTTGCCGGGCTGATCGCCCATGGCCACCGCCATGCCCGTGCATTGACGGGCGAGGATGATCTGGCGCGTCTGGTGCGTGAACAGGCCCAGCCAGGTGATATGGTCGTTTGTCTTGGGGCAGGGTCCATATCCGCATGGGCCAACGCGCTTCCCGAAAAGCTCGCATCATGAGTGGCGCACTCGTCGCAGCCTGCCTTTGGGGTCTGGCCGCGACGCTGACGGCTTTCTTGCCGATGCGCTGGCAGTTCATGCCGGGGCTGGCGCTGCTGTTGCTCGCGCTGCCGCTGCTTGTGTGGCTGGGTGCCACACATGGGGTGTGGGTCGCCCTCTTGGGGTTTTTCGGGTTCCTGTCGATGTTCCGCCGCCCGCTCTGGTATCTTGGCCGTCGGGCGCTTGGCCGGTCGTTGCCACCCCCACTACCGGAAGATCAGCCATGACCCCTTCGCTGGTCACCGCCCTGCTGTGGATGCTGATCGCCTCGGTCATCGCGATGTTCCCCGCGCGCGACAATCACTGGCGCGCGGCCTATTGGCTGATCGCCATAGGTATCCCGATCCTGGGTTGGGTCACGTATGAGGCTGGCCCAGTGGTCGGCCTTCTGGTGATGGCAGGTGCAGCCTCCATCCTGCGCTGGCCGCTGATCTACCTGTGGCGCTGGATGCTGCGAAAGCGCGCGCGCTAAGGGACGGCCGTGGGTGCGCTATGGTCGCGCACCCCGCTGGCCCGATCATCCGCGCACCCCTGCGAACTTCGCAGCCCACTCCTCGCGTTCCTCGTCCGTGATCTTGCGAAACAGGACTTCGGGCACGGTGAAGGTGTGACCAGCGGGCAATGCCGAAAGCGCGGTTGCAATGTCGCCGGGCCAGGCGCGGTCTTCGGTCTGCATCCCGGCAAGCATGTTGGCAGCCGCATCGGGAATGAAGGGTTCCGACAGAACCGCATAAAGCCGGATCAGGTTCAGCGACAGGCGCGTGATTGCGGCGGCGGCTTCGGGGTCTGTCTTGAAGACGGTCCAGGGTGCGGCGGCTTGCAGATATTCGTTGCCCGCCACCCAGATACCGCGCAATTCGGTCGCGGCCTTGCGTACATCCATCGCCTGCATGTGATCTTCATAGGCGCGGACGCGGTTTTCCAACTCTTCGATCAAGGCGCGAGCGCGGTCGTCATAGGCGCCGCCTGCGGGGATGGCAGGGCCGAATTTGGCCGCACAGAATTTGGTGATGCGGCTGACGAAATTACCCAGAACGTCGGCCAGATCCTTGTTCACGTTCGACTGGAAATTTTCCCAGGTAAACTCGCTGTCAGATGATTCCGGTGCATGGCTGAGAAGCCACCAGCGCCAGTAGTCCGACGGCAGGATCGAGAGCGCCTGATCCATGAACACCCCCCGCCCGCGAGAGGTGGAGAACTGGCCGCCGTCATAATTGAGGTAGTTGAAGGACTTGAGGTAATCGACCATCTTCCACGGCTCGCCAGACCCCAGGATCGTGGCCGGGAACGACAGCGTGTGGAAGGGCACGTTGTCTTTGCCCATGAACTGATAATAGGTCACGTCATGGGCGCCCTTGTCGGTGCGCCACCAGCGTTCCCAATCTGCGTCGGACTTGCGATTCGCATCTGCCCATTCGGCAGTGCAGGCGATATATTCGATCGGCGCGTCGAACCAGACGTAGAAGACCTTGCCTTCCATCCCCGGCCAGGGCTGGTCGCCCTTCTTCACCGGGATGCCCCAGTAAAGGTCACGGGTGATGCCGCGGTCCTGCAACCCGTCGCCGTCGTTCAGCCATTTCTTGGCGATCGAGGTCGTCAGGACCGGCCAGTCCTTCTTGCCATCAATCCAGGCGGCGATCTTGTCCTTCAGCGCCCGCTGCATCAGGTAAAGATGCTTGGTTTCGCGGACTTCCAGATTGGTTGAGCCGGAAATCGTGGAATGCGGGTTGATCAGGTCGGTCGGGTCCAGCTGCTTGGTGCAATTGTCGCACTGATCACCGCGCGCGCTGTCATAGCCACAGTTGGGGCAGGTGCCTTCGATATAGCGGTCGGGCAGGAAACGGCCGTCGTCGATGGAATAGACCTGGCTTTCGGTCACTTCGCGGATCAGGTCGTTGTCGGCGAGCCGGCCCGCGAAATGCTGGGTCAGGCGGTGGTTCCTCAGGCTCGACGACCGGCCGAAATGATCGAACGACAGCCGGAAACCGTTGGCCAGACCTTTCTGGACTTCGTGCATTTCAGCACAATATTCCTCGACCGGTTTTCCGGCCTTGGCGGCGGCCAGCTCGGCGGGCGTCCCATGCTCGTCGGTGGCGCAGATGAACATCACCTCATGGCCGCGCGCGCGCATATACCGGGCGAAAAGATCGGCGGGCAATTGCGAGCCGACAAGATTGCCCAGATGCTTGATCCCGTTGATGTACGGGATTGCCGAGGTGATGAGAATACGCGCCATTTGGTCCATCCGTTCCGAACGGATGTTCCTTAGCGCCAAAGGGTCTGAAGGGCCAGAGGGGCCGCTGGCCATTGGGATCAATCGGTCAGCAGGATATGGGCCTTGATGTCGAGCGTTACGAGGTCGCCCACCATGTCGGCATAGCCCACTGCGCCGAAATCCTTGCGGTTGATCGTGCCTGTCAGCCGGATGGTAAGCCGATCGCGCGCACCGACGGCACTGCCCTTTGGGCGGAAGATCCGGGCGGAAAGGACGATCGGGCGGGTGACGCCCCGGATGGTGATGCGCCCCTCGACCCGGGCCTTTTCGCCTTCGGCAGTGACCTTGGTGCTTTCGAAACGAATTTCGGGAAAGCGCCTTGCATCGAGAATCTCGGGACTTTTCATGGCTTCCGTGGCGAACGGCAGGCCCATTACAGCCCCCGCCGGGCTGAGCGTGACGGCAATCCGGCTGGCAGACGCACGATCGAAATCAAGCGTCAGGCTAGCCTTGGTGACGGGCATCTGTCCGTTCAGCGGGCTTTGTCCCATGTCGATGGTAAACCCGACGACGGATTGCGCGGGATCCAGCGCATAATGCAGGGCGCGGGCGTCGGCCTTGCCATGCAGAAGGATGGGCATGATCAGAGCAAGGCCCAGAAGGAAGCTGCGCATCATCCGGCCTCTCGGTGCGTCGTCACTATGGCCATCATAGCATTTTCCCGCCCCAAGTCTCTTTCATCCTTGTGAAGTCGGCAAAGCACCGCCCTTGCGGTTTCTTGCGTTCACAGGGCAGACTTGCCTGCGAAGAGCGGAGGCAGGATATGCGCAAGACACGGTTGGGGCAAAGCGATCTGGATGTGTCGATGATCTGCCTGGGCACCATGACCTGGGGGAGCCAGAATTCCGAAGCCCAAGGTCACGCGCAGATGGACAGGGCGCTGAGCGTGGGGGTCAATTTCCTCGATACCGCGGAAATGTATCCGGTCAATCCGGTCAGGGCCGAAACCGTGGGCCATACGGAGGAGATCATCGGCAACTGGATTGGCCGCACCGGGCGACGGGGCGACTGGATCATTGCGACCAAGATCACCGGCGAAGGCGGGCAGGCCCGGGGAAACGAGCCGATCACCGGCGATGCGGTGGCGCGTGCGCTCGACGGGTCGCTTCGGCGCTTGCAGGCCGATCATGTCGATCTTTACCAGCTTCATTGGCCGAACCGCGATGTCTATCACTTCCGCGAAGGCTGGCGGTTCGATCCGCGCAGCCACGACCGCGCTGCGATCCTTGCCAATATGGCCGATACGCTGGCGGCGCTGGGGCAGGCCATCGCCGCCGGGAAAATCCGCCATTGGGGGTTGTCGAACGAAACGACATGGGGCACCGCCCAGTGGCTACGCCTGGCCGATGAGATGGGTCTGCCGCGCCCCATCAGCCACCAGAACGAATATTCGCTGCTGTGCCGGATCTGGGACCTCGATCTGGCCGAACTTGCCCATAATGAAGGCATGGCGCTTCTGGCCTTCTCGCCGCTCGCAACCGGGCTTCTGAGCGGGAAATACCAGGGTGATGTGACGCCACCGGGATCAAGGCGCAGCCTGAACCCCACCCTTTCTGGCCGGATCACGCCCAGAGTCTGGGGTGCGGTCGATGCCTATCTGAAGATCGCCCGCGAAGCGGGGCTCGACCCGGCGCAGATGGCCAGTGCCTGGGTGCTGACGCGGCCCGTGCAAAGTCTGCCGATCATCGGGGCAACAAACGTGGCGCAACTTGATCTTGCGCTTGGGGCGGCTGACCTGCGCCTGTCGGCCGATGTGCTGACTGCCATCGAGGCGGCCCACAAGACCCACCCTCTGCCTTATTGAACCTGCCCCGCCCTGAGTGCGCTGGCCGTGCCGCCGAACCGGGCCCGGAAGGCGCGTGAAAAGGCCATCTGGCTGGAGAACCCGCAGCGTAGTGCGATTTCCTGCAAGGGCAGGCCTGTGTCCGTGACCATCCTGCGCGCTTCGTCCAGACGCAGGTCCAGATAGAACCGGCCGGGGCTGGTGCCAAGGCGTTCGGCGAACAGCATCTCCAGCCGTCGCTGCGACAGGCCAAGGTGATCGGCGATGCGGGCAATCGCGAGGGGATGTTCGATCCCTTCCTCCATCAGCGCAATAGCGCGCGCGAGCGCAGGGTCGGCGCGTGCCAGCCGGGCCGCGGGCAACGATTGCTGGGGCGTGGTCGGCGCGTGGAGCGGCTCATAAAGAAAGGCCCCCGCCACCCGCAGCGCCAGTTCCGCCCCCCAGCGCACACCGATCAGGTGCAGCATCATGTCAAGGCAGGGCGCCGCGCCGCCGGTCGTGACCCTGTTGCCCGAGATCACATAACGGTCGCGGCGCACCTCGATCCCGGGGAAACGGCTGGCGAAAGCTTCCAGATCCTCCCAGTGAGTTGTGGCGGCATGCTCGTCCAAAAGCCCGGCGCGCGCCAGAAACCAGCTACCGCCATCGACGCCGCCCATGGCGCGCACCTGGGGCGCGAGCCGACGCAGGCGGCTGAGAAGATCGGATGTCACCTGTTCTTCAAGCCGGAAGCCCGCGACAATGAACAGAAGATCGAAGGTGGCATGGTCGGGCAGGGGCGTGGTGGCAACGTCGAACCCTGCGGTCAGCGTGACCGGCCCGCCTGCGGCCGACAGGAAGGCCCAGTGAAACAGAGTTCGCCCGGCCCGCCGGTTAGCGGCGCGCATGGGATCGACGCAAGCGGCCAGTGAAAAGGCGTTGGCCTCGGACATGACGAGAACGCCGACAGAGAGCGGACGGATATCGGCCGTGAACAGGGTGTCTTCGGTTTTCATCAAGCCCTTCGTATCGTGTCAAGTCACGCCCGGCAACGAAGATGCCCTTGCGCCGCACCACGGATGTGCCGATTGTAGCCAGAGAAACCGGGCCAACCGGAGACAGGTATGTTCATGAAGCAGATTGGGCGGATCAGTGGTGTTGTGCTGATCCTCATTGCTCTGGCGGGCTGCAAGCCGCCGGAATCTGGCGCAGGATCGGCGAGCGGTGATCTGCCCCTCGTCGGGCAAGAGCTTATGGACAAGGTGCATGCAGATTGCATCAAGTCCGGCGGGTCCTTCTTGCCCAGAGGTGGCGCGTTCGTTTGCATGACGGTGCCCGCCGATGCGGGAAAGACCTGCAAGAAGGCGGATGATTGCGAAAGCGCCTGCCTTGCCCGGTCGCGGACCTGCGCGCCGGTGAAACCATTGTTGGGCTGCGAGGATGTGTTGACGGGAAGTGGCATGGCGGTGCGTCAGTGCATCGAATAACGCCGCTGATACTGGCGGGTCTGGTCTTGTCAGCCTGCAGCGCCCCGCCCACGCCCGTTACATATCGCGACCCTGCCCAGGCGATATCGTCTGCCGCGCTTTTTGATGGCAGCCGGTTTCAGGGCGACTGGCAAGTGGTGGCCGCTTTCGGCGCAGAGGCGCGATGTGGCGCTCTTCAGGAACGCTGGCAGGCTGATGCGCAAGGCTTTGCGGTGCAGGGCACGCGCTGTGCGACCAAGGGCAAGACCGCTTATGCGACGCGGGCGCGGCTGACCGGGCCGGGGCGCATCGCGCGCGAGATGCGCGATGGGGTGGAACCGATCTGGATATTGTGGGTGGACGGCGACTATCGGGTCGCGGCGGTGGGCACGCCGTCGGGCAGTTTCGGGCGGATCATCGTGCGCCCTGGGCAGGCCCGCGCCGATCTGATCACCGCTGCGCGTGAAGTGCTGGACTTTAACGGTTACGATATTTCTAAGCTGATCACGCTGCGCTGAGGCGGGATCCTTAGACTTTTCCGATATCGGCCCGCAGACGCGCCAGAAGCGCCGGAAACTCGCGCCCGCCCAGTTCGGCCTGCCGGACCAGCGCATCGAAATGCGCGGTCACCGCGTCGATCCGTTCCCGGTCGCGGAAGGCGATGTAATTGCGCCCCAGATAGAGGACAGCCAGGAGTGGTCCGAAAATCGTGATCGGGGCGGAATAAAGCTTGCGGGCGTCAAAGCAATAGAACCGCAGCGAGGGGTAAAGTTGATCGTAAAGGCTGGCCAGCCGTTCGATCTGCTCCAGCCGGATCGCGGCAGGCAGGCCGCGGTAATAGCCTTCGCCATGGGCCATCGCCTCGATCTCATGCAGGGGCAGCGCGATTTCATAGTCCGACCGTGCCTGCCGCATCCAGCCAAGCCGGTCCTCTGACGCGCCGATCGCCTGATCGACGGTGCGACCAAGCTGCGGTTCATATTCCCAGCGCATCAAAGCCCGGGTCTTGAGCATGTCGGGCAAGGTCGCGGGCACATGGCGGATCTTGTAACCCGCCGCCTCCCGATGCCAGGCGAAGATCGTGTCGTCGATCAACGCCCGCGGTGCTTCGGTGATCGACATGGAGGCCGCGAGCAGATCGGCCAAGCGCTCTGGCCGGTCCGTCAGGCCCAACAGCCAGTCAGCCGAAACGCCAAGCGCGCTGGCGCATTCGGCGACCAGTTGGGCGTTCGGCAGGCGGGCGCCCGCTTCGGTCAAGAGCTGCGAGATCGTTGAACGGTCGACACCAACGGCGCGCGCAAGACCGCTCTGCGAGAGGCGGCGTTCGGTAAGACCCTGTTGCAGGCGCTTGCGAAACAGGATTGCGCGGTCGCGTTTGTCAATTTTTCCGATCATATGTTGATAAATATCACATATGATGAAAATTGTTAATCACATTCCACCTGCGCCATGTCTCCAAAATTTGCTCTACTGATCGCGGGAAGGCATGGAATGGAAACGGCTAAACGAACAATAACAAAAGCAATTCTGTGGAATGTTCTGGGATTGCTGAGCATGGCGGGCGTCGGATATGCCGCCACAGGATCGCTGGCGGTCAGCGGTGGGCTGGCGGTCGCAAACACAACCATAGGGTTCATCTGCTATGTCATCTATGAACGGGTCTGGTCTCAAATCCACTGGGGCCGCGAGGTCTGACCGTGGATCGGTGGACTGGCCGACCCTGCTTTTGGTCATTGCCTGCTATGGGGTGTGGTGGCTCGGCGTAGGTTGGTTTTCCGCGCTGTGGCTGCCCTTGGGCATCTTGATCACAACGCTTTCAGTGACACTTCATTCTTCGCTTCAGCATGAGGTGCTGCACGGCCATCCGACGCACCGCCGCTGGCTGAACGAAACGCTCGTCTTTCTGCCCGTGGGGCTTTTGTTCCCCTACGGCCGGTTCCGCGATACGCATCTGGCTCACCATCAGGATGAATTCCTGACCGACCCTTACGACGACCCCGAGACCAACTTTCAGGACCCGGCGGTCTGGGCGCGGCTGTCCTTGCCGCATCGCGCCCTGCTTTTGTTCAACAACAGTCTTGCCGGGCGGATGCTGGTCGGCCCATTGGTGAGCGGCGTCTGTTTCATCGGCGGTGATATGCGTGCGATACGGCGCGGAGATCGGGCGATCTTGCGCGACTGGCTGCTGCATCTGGTCGGGCTTGTTTGCCTTGGATGGCTGTTGCAGCGCGCCTCCATGCCCGGCTGGGCTTATGTCTTGTCGGCATACATCGGGCTGTCTATCCTGAAGATCCGCACCTATCTGGAACACCGCGCGCACGAGATAGCGCGTTGCCGCACCGTCATCATCGAGGGCGGTCACATCCTGCCATTTCTGTTTTTGAACAATAACCTGCATGCTGTTCATCATGCAAAACCCGGCCTTGCCTGGTATCGGCTACCCGCGCTTTACCGAGAGCGGAAGGAAGAATTCCTGCGTCGCAATGACGGCTATAGCTATGCGTCCTACGCCGAAGTCTTCCGGCGCTATTTCCTGCGCGCCAAAGATCCGGTTCCCCATCCGCTCTGGACCAAGGATCAGTAGATCCGGCGGAAGGTCGGCACTGGCCCGGAATTGTCGAAAAATGGCACGGAGGCCGGAACCGGCAGCGGCGCGTCCGGTGCCAGCGCGGCAAGGAACGCCCCGAGTTCGGCCAGGACGACTTCGGTGATGAACGGAAGGTTCAATTGGCGGGCCTCGGCGACGGGGACCCAGTGCAGGTGCGACAGCTCGTCTGAGGCATGGCTGAAATCGTCCGGATCGCCGGCCACTGCCGCCGCATCCGCCAGAAAGAACCGCGCGTCAAAGCGCCGCGACCGGCCGGGCGGCGTGATGGCCCGGAAAAAAAACCGAAGTCCAGCGGCGGTTGGCGTGAGGCTGCTGCCTTGAAATCCCGCCCAATCGGGCGTGGTCTGGCCCGCGACGGCAAGGGAAAGGCCGGTTTCTTCCCAAAGTTCGCGCAGGGCCGCGGCGGACAGCGCGTACGCCAGACCGGGGGCGCTCCATTGGTCGATCCGGGCGCTGCAAGGTTCGCCAAGGCCGTCGGCCAGGATCGTGTCGGCGTCGGCCGCATCAAGCCCGCCGCCCGGAAACACATATTTTGACGGCATAAAGACCGCCTGCGCGCCGCGCTGCCCCATCAGGACCGCTGGCCCATCCGGCCCGCGCCGCACAAGAATGATCGTCGCGGCGGCCCGTGGCTGGTCAGCCGCCAAAGCTTCAATCGTCATCGCCCGTCCCGAAGCCATGCATCCGCTTGGCCCATTGCAGGGCCACCAGCCCGCCTTTTAGGCGCGGCAGAAGATAAAGCGACAGGGCGATACAACCGACCGCGAATATGGTCGCCAACGTTACCGGCGACGGGCGGTATTCGACGAAGGCCCACATCAAGAGCGGTGCCATCAGATGCCCGACGATCAAGATGGTCAGATAGGCTGGGCCGTCGTCCGCTCGATGATGGGACAGAACCTCGCCACAGGTCGGGCAAGCCGCGCGCACTTTGAGATAGCCATCAAACATCGCCCCCGTGCCGCAGGCCGGGCAGCGACGTTGCCAGCCACGCCACAGGGCCGGTTTCAACGGACGATCTTGTGCATCCTGATTCAGAACTTCGGCCGTCATGGCTCCCTCGCAGTCTGTAAGGACGCTTATCAGGGAAAGACGGCGAGGGAAATGGCGACACAGAATTTTGCGAGGGCTGCGACGGAAAGTCCGGCCTAGCCCGTTTGATGGGTATGAAGGGCGCCAAATGCCGCCCGTATGCTGAAGGAGCGACACATGACCTCGATCACCCTGCGCCAGCCGGCGCTTTATTTCACCGCCGCCGTGACCGCACTGAGCCTGATGAGTGTGGCGCTTCCCGCGCAGGCATTCGGGCCGGGGGCGGGGCTCGACTTTGCTGCGGTCGATACCGACAAGGACGGAAAGATCACCCAGGCCGAACTTGATGCCTTTCAGGCGGCCCGCGCGACCGAGATTGATACCGACAAGGATGGTTTCATTTCCGCCGAAGAAATGGCGGCGCATATGAGCGCCCGGATGCAGGACCGGATCGGCAAGATGGCCCGCCATGCCATCGTCGAGCAGGACGAGGACGGTGACGGCAAGGTCAGCCTGGCGGAAATGGGTGCGGATCGCGGGCTCGACAAACTTTTCGCGCATGCCGATGCGGATGGCGACGCGGCGCTGAGCCAAGAAGAAATTGATGCGATGCATGCCAAGATGCAAGAGCGTCATGGCCGCATGGGCGACGGCAAGCATGGCGGCTGGGAGGGGCGTGGCCATGGCGGCGGAATGGGCGGTCCGTTCTGGCTCTTTGGTGACGACGCGGCCGAAACGGAATGAAACGCTGGCCCGCCGTGCGTGACGTGCGGCGGGCCAGACCCGATGGGCAGCGAACGGCGGTGGCAGCCGCAGTGACATTGCGTGGGTGCGGTATTCGGATATGGTTCTTGTTTATGACCCTGGATGAGGCGCGGCACCGTCCGCTCGACAGCGATGACCGGCTGCTCGCCGCCTATGCGGCGGGCGATGCGTTGGCGCCTCGTGCAATGACGGACCGGTTTACCACGCCGACCTACCGCCTTGCCGCGCGGATGCTGAATGATCGGGCCGAGGCCGAGGATGTGACGCAGGAAGCCTTGATCCGCCTCTTCCGCGCCGCGCCGGGATGGCAGCCGGGCAGCGCGCGCGTGACAAGCTGGCTTTACCGCGTCACGGCCAACCTGTGCCTGGATCGGCTGCGTCGGCGTCGGCCCGAACCGCTCGACGTGGCGCCTGATCTGCCGGACACCGATGCGACGCCCGAAGAGCGCCTGACCGACAGGGCCAGATCGGACGCTTTGGCGCGTGCTTTGTCAGGATTGCCGGAACGGCAAAGGCTTGCGGTCGTACTGCGCCATCTTGAAGGGCTCGCCAACCCCGAGATTGCCGCGATCATGGACATCGGGACAGAGGCGGTGGAAAGTTTGACGGCACGCGGCAAAAGCGCACTGACGCGGGCCTTGGCGGGCCAGAAGGCAGCGCTGGGATATGAGGAGGGCTGAGATGGCAGAGAATGACGACCTCGATCTGATTTTGGCGGCTGCACGGCGGCAGGATGTGCCTTCGCCAGACTTTGAGGCGCGCATTCTGGCGGCGGCCATTGCGATGCAGCCGCAGCCTTCGGCGGATACGCCCAGAGTGATGCCAGAGCCAAAAGCACCGGGCTTTTGGAAAGAAATATGGCAAACGCTGGGGGGGTGGCGCGCGACCGGCGGGCTTTCGGCGGCGATGCTTGTGGGGTTCTGGCTGGGTCTGAGCGATCCGTCGGGACTGTTGGGCCAGATTGGCACCACAGACAGCGTGGAGCTGATGCCTGGCGCCGACGATGTTTTCGCCAGCCTAGCGGAAGAGGGTTGATATGACGACGGATAATCTGTCCACCGACGAAGCCGGCAGGGAACAGGTCGGGCAAAAGGGTAGGCGTGGTCTGCGGATCGCACTTGCCGGCTCAGTGGTGTTGAATTTGCTCCTGATCGGGTTGATCGCTGGGGCGGTTGCGCGCGGTCCGGCGGGGCGGCACGGGTTTGTTGGGGCCGACGCCGGTTTTGGCCCGCTGACGGCGAGCCTGTCGCGCGAAGACCGGCGGGCATTGCGCGAACGATATGAGGATCTGCGCCCGGATTTCCGCAAGGAACGTCTGGCGATGCGCGAGGATTTCCTGGCCCTAGCCCAGGTTCTGAAGGCGCCTGATTGGGACAGGACCGCCGCCGAAGCCATTTTGGCGCGGAACGGCGAACGCGCGACCGCCCGCCTGCGAGAGGGGCAGGCCGTCTTCCTTGATTACCTCGACAGCCTGTCGCCATCCGCACGACAGGCGCTTGCGGTCCGGGTGGCTGAGGTGCTTGACGGAAAGGGCGGCAAGCCCTGACGCCTATGCTGCGCTGCGATGCACCGTAACCTGATTGCGCCCTTCGGACTTCGCCGCCAGAAGCGCTTGATCAGCCCGCGCGACAATATCATCGACCTCCAGCCGGACACCATGTGATCCGTCGCCCATGGCCAGACCGATGGAGATAGTCACGTTGAGGCCCGCTGCCTCGCGGACCTGCACCGGCTCATCGCCGATGATCCGGCGCAGCCGTTCGGCTGTGGCATGTGCGGCTTCAAAGTTGCAATCGGTCAGGGAAATCAGGAATTCTTCGCCGCCGATACGGGCAACCATATCAGAGGGTCTAACATTTGTCTGAAGCCGCCGCGCAACTTCTGCCAAGACCTGATCGCCTGTTGCGTGCCCCCAAGTGTCATTGACCGATTTAAAACGGTCAATGTCGACCAGTAGGACCGCAAAACTGCGACCGACCGTTGTCGCACGTTCGGCGATACGTGCGAGATGCGGCAATCCGTAGCGACGGTTGTAGAGCCCGGTCAGCGGATCAATCATGGCCAGACGCAAGCCATCGGCCAGTGTCGAACGCAATTGGTCAGCCTGACGTTTGGCCCGGAGTTGGGCCGTCAGCCGCAGGGCCATCTCCTCTGGCTCCGCCCGACTGGCAATCACATCCCCCGCCCCAAGATCGAGGGCCGTCGCGGTATTCTCACGGGCCTCCGCCGGCAAGACAAGACACAGTCCGGCGTGGCGGGTGGTTGGGCGCGACCGCAGTTCGGACAGGAAACGCAGGCCATCGCCGGGGCGTCCAATGTCCCCCGCGACCATAAAAACGTCGGGCACTTCGGCACAGCCCTGCTCGCTCATCGCGGCATCACGGTCCAACACCAGCAATCTGTCATGCAGATAGGGTTGGAGCATGCGTTTCCAATGCAACGCGACTTCGACCTGTCCGGCGACAAGCCCGATGAGGCCAGGCCCGTTGAAGATCGCCGGCGGGTCCGCAAGGCCCAGATCCCGGCAGGTGCTGTCGCGCAGGCCAAGCTGTTCTTGCGTTTCGCGGGCGCGCAACAGGCTGCGTATCCGAGCAAGAAGCACGAGCTCGTCAATGGGCTTCGTGTAGATGTCGGCTGCCCCGGCCCGCAGCCCCTCCAACCGCGCGGCCTGATCATCGTGGGTTGCGATCATTACCACCGGAATGTCGGCCGTGCTCGGCTGTGCTTTCAGTTCCCGGCAAAGCTCAAAACCAGACATATCCGGCAACGTGATATCCAAAAGGATCAGGTCGGGATGTTCGCTTGCTGCAAGTCGCAGCGCCTCCGCCGCAGTGGAGGCCTGGATCGTGTCGTAGTAGGCAGAGGTGAGTTTCACCTTAAGAACGATGCGATTCGTCGCGACGTCGTCGACTATGAGGATTTTGCCTCCCACGAAGAACGCTCCCTGACGCTATACTGGCACACGATGGGCTCATCATTCGTTCGCATTGGTTAATAAAGGATTGCCAAATATGATCCAAAGCTGGGGAAAAGCGCGGGTGGGGTGGCAAAAATGACCATTGGGCCGGATTATGCCGAAACAATCGCGCTGAAGGCGTTGGCTTGGCTTGCGGGCGATCCTGACGTGATGGCGCAGTTTCTGGCGGCCAGCGGGCTGGCACCCGCAGAGATTTCTGCTCGGGCGGGCGAGCCGGAGTTTCTGGTCGCCGTCCTCGATTTCATCTTGATGGATGACGGCTGGGTGCAAGGGTTTTGCGACAACACCGGGTTGGCTTATGATCAGCCCATGGCCGCACGCATGGCGCTTCCTGGCGGCGCGCAGCTTCATTGGACGTAAGGGGCCCATTGCGCCCGCACGACAAATCGTCAAATCTCGCGCCGCCGCAACAGATGGGATGATCATGGCCGCTATCCGGGGACTGCTGTTCGACAAGGACGGAACATTGTTCGACTTCCGGACCACCTGGGGCGGCTGGACCCGCCGGGTGATCATGGAACTGGCCGATGGTTCGCCTGCGCTGACCGCCCGGCTGGAAGCACTTCTGGGTTATGATCTGTCGACGGGAGAATTCGCGGCCGACAGCTCAGTGATCGCCCACACGACCGCCGAAATCAGGGACTTGCTGCTCGGCGTTCTGCCGCAGGATGGCGACGCGCTCCTGACCCGGCTGAACCGGATGGCATCAGAGAACGAGATGGTGCCAGCCGTCGAATTGGTTCCGCTCTTCAGGCAGTTATGTGCGATGGGCCTGAAGATCGGTCTGGCGACGAATGATGCCGAGGAGCCGGCGCACGCCCATCTGCGGCGCGCATCTATCGACGATTGTTTTGATTTCGTCGCGGGTTTTGACAGCGGCTGGGGCGGCAAGCCCGCAGCGGGTCAGATGCACGCCTTTTTGGCCGCGACTGGGTTGAGGCCTGACGAGGTTGCTATGGTGGGCGACAGTTTGCATGATCTGGACGCCGGCCGCGCTGCGGGTATGCATACGGTGGCGGTTCTGACCGGGATCGCGGGCGCCGACGCGCTTGCGCCACATGCCGATGTCGTGCTGAATACGATTGGTGAGCTGCCGGACTGGGTCGAGGCCATGGAAACGGCTTCCGCTTAAGGCGAAGTGCGAAATGCGACGCGAATTGGTCGCAAAAAATCGCGAATCATCTGCTCGACAGGCCAATTCTTGCACCAACAAGGGTAAGGAGCCGTTATGGCGGATGATCTGAAGCGCAAGCGCGCCGGCGGGCGATCGGGACATGCGGATCGGGCAGGGCATCGGGCGATTGAGCAAATGCCTTGGCGCATTCCGCAAAATCACGACCGTCCGACCGAACCGCTGGACGAGGCGGGCGTTCAGGCGATCCACAAGGGTGCCATGCGCATCCTGCGCGACATCGGTATCCGGTTTCTGAATGACGAAGCGCTGACGATCTTTGCCGATGCAGGGTGCCGCATCGTCGATCAGACCGTGTTCATGGACGAAGATTTCGTCATGGAAATGGTCGGTCGCGCACCAGCGGAATTCACCGTCACTCCGCGCAACCCGGCGCGTGCGCTGCCCTTCGGGGGCAAGGCGCTGTTGTTCGGCAATGTCTCGTCCCCGCCAAACTACTGGGATCTGGAACGGGGCAAGGTCTCGGGTTTCATGGAGGGGTTTCGAACCTTCATCAAGCTGACGCAGTATTTCAACTGTATCCACTTTGCCGGTGGCTATCCGGTCGAGCCGGTGGAAATCCACCCCTCTGTCCGCCATCTGGACTGCCTTTATGAAAAGCTGACGCTGACCGACAAAGTCGTTCATGCCTATTCGCTGGGCAAGGAGCGCGTCGAGGATGCAATGGAAATGGTGCGCCTCGCCGGTGGGCTGTCGCATGAAGATTTCCGTGCCCGGTCGCATATGTTCACGAACATCAATTCCGTTTCGCCGCTGAAGCATGATTTCCCGATGATCGACGGGGCGCTCAGGATGGCGCGTGCCGGGCAGGCGGTCGTAGTCACGCCGTTCACGCTGGCCGGTGCTATGGCGCCTGTCACCATGTCGGGCGCGGTGACGCTTTCGATCGCCGAGGCTTTGTCGGCCATCGCGCTCTTGCAATATGTCCGACCCGGAACGCCGTCGATGATTGGCACCTTCACCTCGAACGTCGACATGAAGTCGGGCGCGCCCGCCTTCGGCACGCCAGAATATATGCGCGCCACCCAGATGACCGGGCAGATGGCGCGATTCTATGGGCTGCCGCTGCGTTCGTCGGGGGTTTGTGCGGCGAACGTGCCGGATGGCCAGGCGATGTGGGAAACCTGCAACAGCCTCTGGGCGGCGGTGCAGTCGGGCACGAACCTCGTCTATCATGCGGCTGGCTGGTTGGAAGGTGGGCTTATTGCGAGCCCCGAGAAGTTCGTGATGGACTGCGAAGTCCTGCAAATGATCCAGCGGTATATGGAACCCGAGACTTGGGCGACAACGCCGGACGACATTGCCGTCGACGCCATCGCCGAAGTTGGGCCTGACGGCCATTATTTCGGAGTTCAGCATACTCAGGACCGCTACACGAAGGCTTTCTATCAGCCGATCGCGTCGGATTGGCGCAATTTCGAGGCCTGGAAGGTCGATGGCGGCGCATGGACGGCCGAACGCGCGCACCGGATATTCAAGGATATTCTGGCGGACTTTGAGGCCCCGCCCATGGACGCGGGCGACAAAGAAGCGCTGCGCGATTTCGTGGCCCGCCGAAAAGCCGAAGGGGGCGCCCCGACGGACTTCTGACCCGGCGGTTTAAGGTACTTCTTAACGCAACGCTCGTAGGATCGGCCCTGCGTCAGGAAGGGGCCATCATGCACGGGCTGATAAACCGATCTTTGCAGAGTTTTCTGCGCGACACCTATGGTGCAGAACTGTGGGCCATGATCGCGGACAAGGCGGGCGTCGGACCTGAAGGGTTTGAGGCCATGCTAACCTACGACGACACGCTGACCGATACGGTTCTGGCGGCCGCGACCGACAACCTGTCCAAGCCGCGCGATGCCCTTCTGGAAGATCTGGGGATGTTCCTCGTCTCGCTGGAACCCCTGCGGCGGCTTTTGCGGTTCGGAGGCGTGAACTACGTAGACTTCCTGCATTCGCTTGACGAACTGCCCGACCGCGCCCGGTTGGCCGTAACGGACATCGGCCTGCCGGAACTGGAACTTTCCACACAGGGTCACGCCTCCTTCACGCTTTGC
The DNA here is from genome assembly GCA_035433445.1 of Paracoccaceae bacterium. Classification (GTDB taxonomy): domain Bacteria; phylum Pseudomonadota; class Alphaproteobacteria; order Rhodobacterales; family Rhodobacteraceae; genus TMP-24. Next base: position 1,993 of record DAORUY010000009.1, on the reverse strand, counting down.
GTCGGGCCGGGGCATTCGGGTTTCGTCCCGGTATTCGCTGGCATTTTGCGCGCAATGGCCGACGATTACGGGGCCTTCGCGCTGGTCGATATAGCCGATCCTGGGGGGGAGACGAACCTGATCCGCATCGAGCTTCTGGAAACGCAATTCGCTTCGGGGCGGGCGTTTGATTTGGCACGGCCAGAGGTGGCCTGATGGATGGGCAAGCGATTCAGGATGCGGCCCTTGTCGGAAGCGAGGCGTTGGGCAGGCTCATGCCCATGTATCTGTGGATCACGCCCACGGGGCTGATCCGCGCCACGGGTCCAACGCTAACCAAACTCAGCCCGCGCGGGACGATGATCGGCAAGCGGTTCCTGGACACGTTCCAGGTCGACAAACCGCGGGCGTTGCACAGCATGGCCGATGTGCATGCGCTGGAGGGGCAGCGCATCATGCTGACCTTGCGCGACGGTGCTGGCACCAGTTTCCGCGGCCAGGCGCAACCGCTGAGCGGTGGCCAGGGGTGGCTTCTGAACCTGTCTTTCGGGATTTCGGTCACGGACGCGGTGCGCGACCACCGGCTGACGAATGGCGATTTCGCCCCCACCGATCTTACGGTGGAACTTCTCTATCTGACCGAGGTGAAGGCGGCGGTCATGGGGGAACTGGCGGCGCTGAACAGCCGTCTGCAAGCCGCCCGGCGCGAGGCCGAGGCACGCGCGCTGACCGATGCACTGACCGGCCTTGCCAATCGCCGTGCCCTGGATGGCGAACTGGCCCGAGAATGCCAGCTTGCGGCGCGCGCCGGGCGTCCTTTCGCGCTCATGCACCTCGACCTCGATTTCTTCAAGGCGGTGAACGATACGCTGGGGCATGCGGCGGGCGATCATGTGCTGACGCGCGTGGCCGATGTGTTGCGCGCGGAAACGCGAAAAACCGATACGGTCGCACGGGTGGGCGGCGACGAGTTCGTGATAATCCTGCGCGGGGAGAGTGCTGGCGAAAGCACCCGCCGGATGGCGGAGCGGATCATCCGGGAACTGGAGCGCCCGATCCTCTATGGGGGCGAGTCTTGCCATATTTCCGGCTCGATCGGGGTAGTGTTGTCCAGTGCCTATGACATGCCCGCACCCGAAACTTTGCAAGCGGACGCGGATGAGGCGACCTATGCGGCGAAACGGGCCGGAAGAGGGCGGTGTGTGGTCCATGACTGACGGGCATTTCGCCCCGATGGGGCGACCCGTCGGGAGGGCTCTACCCTCCCGGACCCACCTCGACTACTTGAAGACAGAAAATCCAGACAGATTATGCCTTGTGCCGCGTCAGGTCATGCAACCGCGCCGCTTGCCCGTGCGGTCGGGCCTCCGGCCAAATGGTTGGGGCAGGCCGGTTATGGCGTGCGGGTCACAGGCGACGCGTCGTTCGGCGGCTTGCACGGTCTGACCGGATTCCCGCCTGCACCATGCCGCTTCACCCCTGAAGCGTCCTGACCCCATAGCCTTCGCCCCGTGCCTTCATGGCAGCAACAGCCGCAATGCTGGCGGCGGCGGTGGTGAAATAGGGGATCTTGTCATAGAGCGCCACGGCGCGGATGTCGCGGCTGTCGCTGACCGCCTGGCTGCCGTCGGTGGTGTTCATCACCAGCGCTATGTCATCGTTCTTCAGCATGTCGACGACATTCGGGCGGCCTTCGTAGACTTTCAAGACCGGCAGGGTCTTTACCCCCTGATCGTAAAGCCAGGTGGCGGTGCCACGTGTCGCGACGATTTCGAAGCCCAGCGTGACAAGATCGCGCGCGGCCGCAGCCATCGCCGGGGTCTTGTCCTGGTCCTTGACCGAGACAAAGACGCGGCCCGTTTCAGGTAGCATCGTGCCCGCGCCCATCTGCGCCTTCAGGAAGGCCAGGGCAAAGGTCCGGTCCCAGCCCATCACCTCGCCCGTGGAGCGCATTTCGGGGCCAAGGAGCGTATCGACGCCGGGGAAGCGGGCGAAGGGCAGCACGGCTTCTTTC
>DAORUY010000008.1:0-28331 GCA_035433445.1 Paracoccaceae bacterium | reverse complement strand
CTGTGGTCACGCCACAGCCGATATAGCAGATCTTGTCGAAGGGCGCGTCCTCACGCACCTTGGCCAGCGCAATCTCCGGCATCACCGTGTGCTGCGCGAAGGTCGAGCAGCCCATGTAGTGATAGATCGGCGTGCCATCGAGCATGCTGAAACGGGTGGTCCCGTCGGGCATCAGGCCCTGACCTTGCGTGGCGCGGATCGCGGTGCAGAGGTTGGTCTTGCGGCTGAGGCAGGACGGACATTCCCGGCATTCCGGCGTGTAGAGCGGGATCACATGGTCACCGGGTTTCAGCGATTTCACGCCGGGGCCGCATTTGACCACGACGCCTGCGCCCTCGTGGCCAAGGATCGAGGGGAAGATGCCTTCGGGATCGGCGCCCGACAGGGTGAATTCGTCGGTATGGCAGATGCCGGTGGCCTTGATCTCGATCAGAACCTCGCCCTCTTTGGGGTCGTCGAGGTTCACTTCCATGATTTCCAACGGCTTGCCTGCGGCAACCGCAACGGCGGCGCGGGTTCTCATTGCGCTATCCTCCCTGATATGATGTTGGCAGGACATTCGGCCAAACCCGGCCCTGACGCAAGGAAAGGAACGACAGATGCGTGCGATTTCCGTCATGCTTTTGCTTATGCCGCTGGGGGCCTGCGTGGAACCGGCGCCCGCGGGCCCGAACCTCACGGAAAGCTGTGGGGCAGAGACTTTGCAAGGCCTCGTCGGGCAGCCGGAAAGTGTGGTGGCGGCCATGACCTTCACCCAAGACGTGCGCGTCATCCGGCCCGGAACGGCGGTCACGATGGACTACCGCCCCGACCGGCTGAACATCGTCATTGACGCGCAGGGCAATGTCAGCTCGGTCAATTGCAGCTGATCTGAAGGCCCAAAAAACAACGGCCCCGCCGAAGCGGGGCCAGAGCGAAGTCGGTTCCGGTGGCGCGAACTGGGTGGGGGCTGTTGGCCGCGCCACCGGAACCTAGCGTATTTCGCTGAGGTCGAACCTCACATCCGATGACGGCGATTCGCAGGACGGACCGTGGCTGCCGAAAGGTCTTTTCATGGCGGATTTTGGGCGGGGCGTCGTGACGGGCGAGGGCCTTATGTGCCGATCTAGGCTTGATTTTAAAGGCGGGCGGCGTAGGATTCCCTCATGACGGTTCAGACGCCGACACCTTTCCCGCAGTCCGCCGCCCTGCCAGAGCAGGTCGTTTTTGACCGGGCGGAATTGGGCACGATCCTAGCCCTCTACGGGCGGATGGTCGCGGCGGGCGAATGGCGCGACTATGCCATGTCGTTTCTGCGCGACTGTGCTGTCTTTTCGGTTTTCCGCCGGGCGGCAGAAACCCCGATCTACCGGATCGAGAAACATCCCCGGTTGCGCGCCCGGCAGGGTATCTATGCGCTGATCGGGATGGATGGCCAGATCCTGAAGCGCGGCCATGACCTGCCGTCGGTGCTGCGGCCCCTGGAACGCAAGCTGATCCGGCCGGTAGAATAGCCGCCGGCGGCCGCTACGGTCTGCGGCTGCCCAGGAAGACGTCACCCTCCTGCGCCCGGATGCGGGCAAGGCCTTCGGCGATGCCCTCATGGGTCACGGCCATGCGAAAGCCATTGGCATGGATCATCCGGTCCAGCCCCGTGACCATCGCCACATGACCCTTCCAGAACAGAAGATCACCGCGCTGTAGATCGGTGCCTTCGGACAGCAGGGTGCCGACCGACGCCCATTGCAGGTCGCTGTCGCCGGGGCAGGGGATGCCACAGGCCAGAAGCGCCGTCTGCACCAGCCCGGAACAGTCGATCCCGCCCCTCGAATTGCCACCCCAAAGATAGGGGGTGCCGAGGAAGAGTTCGGCAATGCCTGCCGGATCGGTCATTGGCGTGCCAACCGGCCGTACATGCACCGGGGGCAAGTAAAGTGTCTGGTCCGTCACCGCGAACCGGCCCTCCTGCCCCACGATCTTCAGCAGACTGCCGAAAGAAAGGCTGGCGACCTCGCGCCGCTTGATCGAAGGGGTGGCGTAAAGATGTGTGGCGGGCGCGCTGACCTGATGCGTCGCTCCCCGGTCCGGCCCGAGCGCGGAAAGCGCGACATACCCGCAATAGCCATCCTTGCCCGCCTGCACGAAGGCATGGCGATCAAGCCGCTCCAGCACCAGAACCGGCTCGCCCAGCAAAAGCTGGCGGTCACGCGGCCCATCGGGGCGTGAAAGCAGATCGGTCAGCGGCACGGCAATGCGCGCGGCCTCGCCCGCGACATAAAGGTCGGCCTTGACCTGGCCTTGCAGCGACAGATGGGCCACGCGTCCATTGGCGGGCAGAAGGCGGCGATCGGTCATAGGGCCAGAACCTTGGGCAGCGCGTCCAGAAGGGCGCGCGCGCCCTGTCCTACGCCACCCTTGGGCCGCCCGGGGGCGGCTGTGGGCTGCCAGCCATAGATGTCGAAATGGGCGTAACGCGGACTTTGCGTCACGAAACGGCGCAGGAAAAGGGCGGCGGTGATGGAACCTGCGAAACCGAACCCCGGCGCATTGTCCAGATCCGCAATGTCCGGTTCGATCACGCTTTCATAAGGCGTCCAGAACGGCATGCGCCAGACCGGATCGGCCACCTGCCGCGCCACTTCGCCCAAGGTCGCGCAAAAGGCATCATCATCGCAGTAGAAGGGCGCAAGGTCGGGACCGACCGCCGTCCGCGCCGCGCCGGTCAGCGTGGCCATCGAGACAAGTAGATCGGGCTTTTCTTCATCCGCGAGCGCCAGTGCATCGGCCAGAACCAGCCGTCCCTCGGCATCCGTATCGTTGACCTCGACCGTCAGGCCCTTGCGGCTGGTCAGGATGTCTTTCGGGCGCATCGCATTGCCGGAAATCACATTTTCCACCGCCGGGATCAGCACCCTCAGCCGCAGGGGCAGCTTCAGCGCCATGATCATATGGGCAAGGCCCAGTACAGTCGCCGCGCCGCCCATGTCCTTCTTCATCAGGCTCATGAACCCGCCGGTCTTGATGTTCAGACCGCCCGTGTCAAAACAGACCCCCTTGCCGACCAGGGTCAGCGCCGGGCCGTCCGACCCCCAGCGCAGGTCGATCAGCCGGGGCGGCCGGGTGGAGGCCCGCCCGACCGCATGGATCATCGGGAAGCCTTCGGTCAAGAGCGCGTCGCCCGCGATCACACGCAGGGTCGCGCCTTGCGCTTCAGCCAGTGTCCGTGCGGCGGCCTCCAACTCCTCCGGTCCCATGTCCGAGGCAGGCGTGTTGATCAGGTCGCGGGTCAGGAATTCGCCTTCGGCAATGATACGCATGCGGTCGGCATTGACCCCGGCCGGGGCCTTCAGGCGGGCCTTTTGCGGGCGGGCGGTCTTGTAGCCGTCGAAACGGTAGCTGGCCAGCAGCCAGGCCAGCGCCGCTTCCTCGGGGTTGTCGGGCGTGCCCTCCAGATGCCAGTTGCCTTCAGGCAGGGCGGCGGCGGCCTGCGCCAGGGCAAAGCGGCCCCGAGCACGAGCTTGCGCGCCCCCCAAACCGAACGCCGCGCCGGCAAGTCCGCCTTCGGGCGTGGGCAGCAGCACCAACTGCCCCGCCGCGCCCGTAAATCCCTGACCCGCAAGCCAGGTCCGGGCGGGTGCAGGCAAGAGGGCGGCAAATTGGTCGGCCTCGCCCTCCGCAATCAGATGAAGCGGAAGCGAGGGGGCGTCGGTATCGGCAAAAGCAGGCATGATCGGTCCCAGGTGGCGTCGCACCACAGTAGGATTTTGCCGCTTGCAACCGCAAGCCCCGCCCCGCACCTCATAGTCGACAGGTGCGCAGATCCCAGATCGCAAGTTGTGAACGTTCGCCGATGCGGGCCAGCCGGGTCAGGATTGCGGCCTGTGCCGTCAGATCGCCCGCTTCGGTGGCCACCACCACGTCGACGGCTACCCGCGCCATGGTCGCCATGCCGATCTGGCCTGCAATCTTTGCAAGCTGCCGCGCCGAACGGGCAAGCGCCAGATCCTGCCGCTCGTCCGCCTGTTTCAGCATATCGGTCAGGCGCGCGCCAATATCCTCCATCGCGCGACACAGCACCTGTTCGGCGCCGCGTTCCCCGAGTGCGGCATAAAGCGCCGCCAGCGGATCAGGGTCGAGCCTGACGCCTTCCTCATGTTTCAAAATCGCCAGAATCGGCACCTTGCACCCCCTTACGCCGCACCCCAAATGCCATTTGAGTTTGGCGTGCACCTCTCAAATTTCGGTTGATGGCCGGGCGAAATAACGCTCGAATTTGAGCCAATCGCCGACTATGAGGGACGCCGGACGGTCAAGACGAATGATCAGGGGACAATGACAATGCACCATGCCCGCCCGCTGCCCTCCTATCTGGTTCAGCGCTATCATGGCTGGAAAGCCACCACCTGGCAGGAAAACCGGGCTTGGTACAAGCGGCTGGCCCAGGGGGGCCAACATCCCCGCGCCATGGTGATTTCATGCTGTGATTCGCGCGTTCACGTCACGTCGATCTTCGGGGCCGATCAGGGCGAGTTCTTCATTCATCGCAATATCGCCAATCTGGTGCCGCCGCATAATCCCGACGGCGAACATCACGGCACCTCGGCGGCGCTGGAATATGGGGTGCTGGCGCTGAAGGTCGCGCATCTGGTCGTGATGGGGCATTCAGGGTGCGGGGGGGTCCGGGGGTGCCACGACATGTGTTCGGGTCACGCGCCGGAACTGGAAGCGAAGTCGAGCTATGTTGGCCGCTGGATGGACATTCTGCGCCCCGGTTACGAGCGGGTGAAGGAAGTTGCTGACGAAGCCGCGCGGATCGCGGCGCTGGAACAGCAGGCGGTGGTGATCAGCCTGGAAAACCTGATGACGTTCCCCTTCGTCCAGCGCGCGGTAGAAGAGGGCGAATTGTCCGTCCACGGCCTGTGGAACGACATCGCCGATGGGGGCCTGTCGCAATATGATGCGGCCGCGGGCGGGTTCGTGCCTTTGTGATTTTCGCCCGCTAATCCGGGCTTAACCAGAATCGGCCAGCCTTCGTTCATGGCGAAGGATCAAAATGTTGAACTGACATTGTCTGATGGTCTGCTGGTGGCGCTGGGCCGCGCCGCAAGGGAAGCACGGGTGCGCCCCAGTGCCTATGTGCGCGCGGTTCTGGAAATCGCGCTGGACCGTGATGGCTTCGGCCTGCCGGGCGCGGAAGATCAGGTGCGTATCGCGCTCCATCTGGCCACCGATTGGCCCGACCTGCAAAGGCGCTTGCGTGCGCAAGGTCGCGTGCTGCGTTCGGGCGACGGGGGAGAGTTGTTCTTGCACAGCTGGCCCGAAGACCGGCGGCTTCTGCCGCTTGCTCTTTTCGGTGACAGCCGGGAAGGGTTGGCGCTCAGATTTGCTACGGCCTTTCCGCCGGAACCGCCCGGCTTGCCGTTCCGCACGCGCCGTGTCGGTGCGGCGGGCCAGACCAAAGCGGCCTGACCCGCCAAGGGGGGTTACTGAAGCACCATCCCGTCGGGCCATTTCAGACTGTGCTGAAGCCGGATTTCCTGGGTTGCCCCGGCCTTCAGCGTGAAGTCCCAGTTCAGGATGCCGCGCTGGCCTTCCACGTCCACAGCCGTCGGCGCGGGTTCGGCGCTGTAGGCGATGACCAGATCTTCCTGTTCGGAATAGGGCACCTGATCGGTCACGCGCAGCGCCCAATCTTCGCCCGTCAGGTTTTCCACCTTCAGGATCGCGGCTTCCGTCTGTTCGTTCGTGGTCGTGATGATGCCACCCTGGCCTTCCATCCGATCGGGAACCGTGCGCGTCAGCCGCAGCCCGTCGATGGTGCCAAAGCCAAGCGTTGCCTTGTCGCCCGCCGCGATCAGCCCCATGTCCGCCTGCCCGACGAGCGCCCCGTCGTGATAGAGCGTGACCGGGCCGGGCAGGATCACCTCGCCGCTGTCATTGGTGAATTCGGCGGTCAGATAGGCGGTGACATCCCGCGCCGGCACCGCATCGGCGCGGATTTCCGGCGTGAGGGTCAGCCTGTCGAGCGGCAGGCGCAAAGCGTCGACATCAGTTCGGATCGTGACCGGCGTGGGATATTGGTAGGTCACGGTCATGCCGACGAAGACTGCTGCCATCCCGTTGCCAGACATATCGGCCTCGGCGACGATTGGAGATGCCTCAGCCATGTAGAGGTCTGACCCAGTCATGCGGCTATCGCGTTCTGTCTCGGTCTCGATGCGCCGCAGATTGGGCCAGAGCGTGCCCGCGACCGTTCCTTCGCCGAAATGCGCGGTGGAGAGCGTCAGCTTCGCATCCCGCCAGTCTTCGCCGGTCGTCTGGCTGACCATCACCCCGCGATCAAGGGTCAGCCCCGCGCCGCCTTGCCGTGACAGGCGCGCGTCATAGATCGGCGCCCAGGCCGCGTTGCTCGTGACGGTATTGATCGTCAAAGTGACCGGCCCCTCGGTGCCGGCCAGCACTTCGACGGACAGGGTGCTGCTGTCGTCATCCTCGGTCGTCAGCGCGGCAAGTGCCTGTCGGGCGGCCTCCAGCGCCAGCCTGTCCGGGTCGAGCGCGCGTTCAGCCAGCTGCGCCTCCGTCTCGGCGGCGAGGGCGGCCTTGCGGGCGGCCAGAATTTCCTCTCCGACCATGGCGTTTAGCGCGCGGATCTGATCAAGCGACGCGGTCGCCGCGCCTGCCGCCACCTGCGCTTGGCCGACGCCCTTCAAAACCTCGATCTGGGCACTGGCCGCTTCGGCCCTGGCGCGGATCGCCGCCACTTCGGCCTCCTTGCCGCGCAAGATATCCTCAAGCCGTTTGACTTCGGTTTCGGCAGCTTCGACTTCGGGGCGTTTGGCGCCCTCGGTCGCGGGCAGACGCCCGTCGGCCAGCCCGATCGCGCCCAGCGTGACCCCATCGGGCGCGCTGACCCGCAGGGTCATGGGGTCGGTTTCCAAGGGCAGGCCGGGGATGATGATCGTGTGACTGCCCGCGGGCGCGGTAAAATTCGCCTGCCGGGTCACGGCGGCGCCCGCGTTGAACAGCAAAACCTCGCTGACCGGGGCGGAGGTTTCGATCATGTCGGCCTGGGCCGCGAAAGGCAGAAGGCAAAAGAGCAGGGAAAGACGTCTTTGCATGGGAATACTCCGGCTGATGAGAGGAAACTCTGTGTTATGACGCACGAAGGCAAGCCGGGCTTGGGTAGGGTTTTCCTTTATTGTGCCGGGGCGCGGGCCATGCACCGCGCAAAGAAAAACCCCGGCGCAGATGCGGCCGGGGTTTTCCGATTGTAAAGATGATGGACCATCAGCCCTTTTTCAGGCAGCGGCTTCCCAGAAGTTCGGCGATCTGCACTGCGTTGAGCGCCGCGCCCTTGCGCAGGTTGTCGCTGACGCACCACAGGTTCAAACCGTTGTCGATGGTACTGTCCTGCCGCACGCGGCTGACGTAGGTCGCATATTCGCCCACGCATTCGATGGGGGTGATGTAGCCGCCCGGTTCGCGCTTATCGACCAGCATCACGCCGGGCGCCTCGCGCAAGATGTCTTGCGCTTCTTCCCAGTCGAGGAATTCTTCCGTTTCGATATTGATCGCCTCGGAATGGCCTACGAAGACAGGAACGCGCACGCAGGTGGCCGTGACCTTGATCGACTTATCAAGGATCTTCTTGGTTTCGGCCACCATCTTCCATTCTTCCTTGGTCGAGCCATCGTCGAGGAAGACATCGATATGCGGGATCACGTTGAAGGCGATCTGCTTGGTGAACTTCTTTGGCGGCACTTCGGAGACCGGGTTGTAGATGGATTTGGTCTGATCCCAGAGCTCGTCCATCCCTTCCTTGCCCGCGCCCGATACCGACTGATAGGTCGCGACAACAACACGGATGATCTTGGCGCGGTCATGGATGGGCTTCAGCGCCACGACCATCTGCGCGGTCGAGCAGTTGGGGTTGGCGATGATGTTCTTCTTCTTGTAGCCGTCGATTGCGTCGGCGTTCACTTCCGGCACGATCAGCGGGACATCCGGGTCGTAGCGGTAGAGCGAGGAGTTGTCGATCACCACGCAGCTGGCCGCCGCAGCCTTGGGCGCGTAGATCTTCGTGGCCTCGGACCCAACCGCGAAAAGCGCGATGTCCCAGCCGGTGAAGTCGAAAGTATCCAGATCCTTGGTCTTGAGGGTCTTGTCGCCAAAGCTGACTTCGGTGCCAAGCGACTTGCGGCTGGCAAGCACGGCAATCTCATCCACCGGGAACGCACGTTCCGCGAGGATGTTCAGCATTTCACGGCCCACATTCCCCGTGGCGCCGGCGACAACGACCTTGTAGCCCATCTGGGGTCTCCTTCATCAAACGTTGGGGCATTAGCTCATCAGGCCCGGCAATAAAAGCGAAAGATGCGGCATTGCGGCATTTGGGAAATTGCGTGTTACCGCCCGACAATCGCAATCCGCGGGTCGCGGGCCAGCAGCGCGTCGACATAGGCACGTTCCGCCGCAAAATCATGCGGCACCTGATGGGCGGCGCGGCTGCCGGTCAGGGACAGGGACTGAAAGAAATCAAAGCCATATAGGGTGAGAGAGCCAAGACCGCTGGCCGCACAAAGGTCGATCATCATCAGGCCGGTCGTAGGGGGGGCGGCCAAACGGTCGTGCAACCGCTGAATGTCCGGCAGCGGATGCAGGTAAAAGCCTGGCGAACGGGCGATGTTCCAGGTCAGGCGCTTGCGTTTGGGCGACATCCACAGGATTCGCTTTGGCCCTGTCCGTTGAAGATCTTGGGCGCTGATCGACGTGGCCAGTGCCAGCCAGTCGGTGCGCGTTCCGTGAGAGGCAGGCGAAGGCATCGGCGCGCGGTTGATGCGGATCACCAGATCGGCCGCGTCGATGGCGGCGCCATGGGCCATTTCCACCAGGGACCGGGCATTCCCAACCAGTGCAACCCGCTTTCCGGCCAGGTCATTCAACAGCCTTTGCGGCGGGACGGACAGGTCAGCGATGGGCGCCTCTTGCCTCAGGGTCCGGGCCAGCAGGAACGAGACGCGGTTCACGACAGCATCTCGCGGTAGATGGCCACCAGCCGTTCGGCTTCACCCTCGATCTTGTGGTTTTTCTCGACATGGGCGCGCGCTTTGGGGCCAGCGGCGGCCAGCCGTGCGCGGTCGTCGACCCAGGCCTTGATCGCGGTGGTCAGCGCCACCGCATCGCCGGGCGGCACCAGCGTGCCGACTTCGCCCTCGCGGATCAGGGCTTCGAACGCGCCGACACGGGAAGCGACCACCGGCACGCCAGCGGCCATCGCTTCAAGCGGGGTCAGGCCGAAACCCTCCCAGCGGGCGGGCGCGCAGAAAAGATCCAGCGCCTGATAATGGCGCACCACATCGTTCCAGCCGAGTTCGCCCAAAAAATGCACCCGGTCTTGCAATCCGGCGGCGGCAAGGCGGGCCTGTTCGGCGGCGAAGAACGCCTTTTGATCCTCCGTCACCCGGCCGGTAAAGATCATCTGCACGTCGGGCCGCGCGGGCAGCAGCGCCAGCGCCGCATCGACCATCAGATCGACCCCCTTCTGCGCCCGGATGCGGCCGAAACAGCCGATCAGGCAGGCGTCTTGCGGCAGGTTCAGCGCCCGGCGCAGGGCGCGTTTGTCATCGGTCGGCTGGAAGATCGTGCAATCGACGCCATGCATGACCACCGTCGCCGGAACCTCCAGATAGGAAGCGGCCTGCGGCGAGGTCGCAATCACCCGGTCCATCCGGCGGATCAATCCCTTGGTGAAGGGCTTGTGATGGCGCTGGGCCGCGGAGGTGAAGAGAAGCCGCAGCCGCCGCCTGAACAGATGGCGCAGAACCAGACCCAGCACCATTTCGGTATTGCGCCGCGCGTGCCAGACCCGCCAGCGGCGGCGGGACAGGACCACGCAGCGCCACAGCGGCAGATGCGGCAGGTCGGGCGGCAGGCCAGGTCCGGTCGTGACGATGGGGATTTTCCGGGCCAGCAACGGGATCAGCCGCACCACGGTCGTCGTCACCCCCGACAGGCGGCGTTTCAGGTTCGGGGCGATGACCTCGATCCGGTCAAGGGCGGGTGGCTGGCTCATGTGCCTTGACTAGACGCGATTGTCGCGGCTGAAAAGGTAGATGACCAGCCCCAGCACCAATGGCACGAGAAAGAAGAGAAAGAGCCAGCGGAATGTCGCCTCGGGCGGGGCGCTGTTCGTCAGCGCCCGATAGAGCGGCCGCGAGGCGAACTGCATCAGGCCCGCGCCACCGATTGAAAACATGTTGATGAAGCTGACGCCCCGGCCAATCAGGTGTGGGGGCAGGAAACTGCGTCCGTGCGCCATGATCGCAGGATAGGTCGAGCCGAAAAATCCGTGTCCGGCAAGAAGCAGGCAGGATGCCCAGAACCCGCCGGCCGGAAATACGACCAGTCCCGCAAGGCAGGCTGCCGACAAGCCGGCGCTGGCGACCACGCCCCATTTACGCGACCCCGTGATGCGGTCGATCGGCCCCAGAAGGAAGTTGCCCGCGACCATCGCCAGCCCCATGACAAGCGTCGCCTGCCCGATCGCCCCAACATCGGCGCCATAGACACCGGACAGATAGGGGCCGGCCCAGAGCCCGCGGATGACGGCGGCAGGGGCATAGGCCACCAGCATCAGCGCCATCACCGGCCAGAGGGCGCGGATGGACAGAACCTCGCGCAGACTGCCTTCGCTCTGATCCTGATGGGGGGCCAGCGCCGGATCGCGGACAAAGCCGTAAATCCCGGCCGAGACGATCACGGCCATGGCTGCCAACCCGGCCATGGTTGCCCGCCAGCCTGCTTGTTCGACAAACCAGGCCAGTGGTGCCGCGCCCGCGATATTGCCCAGAGAGCCGACGCCGACCATCACGCCCGCCAGCGTGCCGAAAACCTGTGGCGAATAGGTCCGGGCAAAGATGAAATAGGCGGCCATCAACACTGGCGCGCAGCCGATGCCAATGAGGATCATCGCCAGATGCAGCGCCATCGGGCCTTGCGCCATCGCAAAGATCAGCGCCCCGCCACCGCCACCAAACGCCAGAAGCGTCGCCGCCGTTCGCCTTGGCCCCACCCGGTCCAGAAGGGTGCCAATCGGGATCTGCATGAGCGCAAAAGACAGGAACCAAAGGCCCGAGGACGTTGCCAGATCAGCCGGGCTGGCGCCGATTTCGACCGCAAGGACCGGAGAGAGAACAGCTAGAAATGCTCGGTAGAACTGGCTCAGGACATAGGCCGCAACCAGACAAACCAGACCTGTTTTCATTTCTTACGCTCTTTCCTGGTCCGACCGCGCGCACCCTGCGCGAACCGGCGGACGGGGGCAAGGGGTGGTCAGGCCGCGTCTGGCGTCTGGCCTGCCGTCAGCTTGGCAAGTCCGGCCAGAAAACAATCCTTCGATGCCGCATAGCTGGCCAGAACCGCCGCCATGTCGACTGTTGCCGCCTGCCCCTGCGCGGCACGCCTCTCTCCGGACTGGCAAAGCACGCCAAAAGCGGCAAAGCCCAGGTTCCAGGCGCTGCCTTTCAGGAAATGCAGATCCTGCTCGAAACTGCGCGGATCGGGCGCATTTTCAAGACGCGCTATCACTTCCTCCACCTCGTCCAGGAAGAGTTCGACAACCTCCGAAAACCCATCGTCGCCGATTTCATTGCGCAGTTCATTCACCCGCGTCCAGTCGATCATGACCACCACCTCGTCTCACCCGCGGCCAGAATAGGCCTGGTGTGTTTCCGTGCGGTTAAGGCCTGAACGGCAGTCGGTCCGCGTTCAACCGATCTTAACCGGCCGCGGCTTAGTCAGGGTCCAGGCGGTAACACCCGGGGGTTTTGTGTCAGCGGTTCAGCCAACATGGTCCGAGGCAGGGCAGGGGCGGGCGGATCGCGCTTTGCGGCTGATCATGGTTGTCGATGACAGCCGGGTGCAGCGCAAAATTCTCGGCTCGCAACTTGCTCGTGCCGGCTATGAGGTGATTGAATGTGCCTCAGCGGAAGACGCGCTTGATCTGCTGGCCATCCACCAGCCCGACATGATCATTTCCGATTGGATGATGACCGGGATGACCGGCCTGGATTTTTGCCGGGCACTCAGGGCGCTGGGGCGGGAAAGTTACACCTATTTCATTCTTCTGACCTCCAAGAACGAAACGGCCGAAATCGCGCACGGGCTGGATGTGGGGGCCGACGATTTCCTGACCAAACCCGTGAGCGGTGATGAACTGCGTGCGCGCATAGCGGCGGGGCAGCGCATCCTGAGCATGGAACGCGCGATGCAGGAAAAGAACCGCCTTCAGTCGGCCATGCTTTCCGAATTGCAGAGCTTGTACGATTCCATTGATCGCGACCTGATGGAAGCGCGGAAACTTCAGCAAAGCCTGGTGCGTGAACGCAGCCGCAATTTCGGAAATTCGGAAGTGAATCTCCTGCTCAGACCGTCCGGGCATGTGGGGGGCGATCTGGTAGGGTTCTTTCCTATCACAGCCCGCCGCGTGGGGTTCTTTTCCATCGACGTTTCCGGCCATGGCATCACCTCTGCCCTGATGACGGCGCGGCTGGCGGGATATCTGTCGGGCAATTCGCCCGAACAGAACATCGCGCTCGTCCTGACGGAGTTCGGCATATATGACGCCCGCCCACCCGCAGAAGTGGCGGAGGCGCTCAATACTGTCGTCCTGAATGAAATGCAGACCGAAAATTATTTCACGCTCGCATATGCCGATGTTGATCTGATCTCGGGCAAAGTCTCGATGGTGCAGGCAGGGCATCCTCATCCGGCGGTCATCCGTGCGGATGGGGCGGTCGAATATCTGGGGGCCGGGGGGTTGCCCGTCGGGCTCCTGGACGGGGCGAGCTATGACGGGATCGAAGCGGTCCTGCGGCCAGGCGACCGGCTCTTCCTGATGTCCGACGGTATTACAGAAGCGGCCGACGCCGATGGCAACCAGTTGGGTCAGGACGGGTTGAACCGGATTATCGCCGCTTGCGCGGGGATGGGCGGGGCGGCCTTTCTGGAGGGGCTGAGCTGGCACCTGAACGACTATACCGGCGGCAATTTCGGGGACGACGTGTCAGGCGTCTACTTCGAATATCACGGGCCGAAGGATACGAGCGGCTAGACCGGTCGTGGGGTCAGGCCAGGCGCAGTATCTGGCGCAGGAAGTGGGCATCGCCCTTGTTGTCTACCAGCCGGATGGCATCCTGAGCCGTCACCCAGACGGCCGTATGCCCCAGTTCCTTCGGCGGGCCGAGCCGCCGGACCGGACGGGCAAAATAGATATGACAAAGCTTTTCCGCCCAGCGGTCATATTCCGGCATATAGGCAAAGCGGCGGAATGCCCCCACATGACGCGGGGCGCAGATCGACCAGCCGGTCTCCTCGAAAACCTCGCGGCGCAAGGCGCGGATCGGCGATTCGCCTGGATCAATTCCGCCGCCCGGCAGTTGAAATTCCGGGTTGGGATCCTCTTGATAGGTCAGCAGCACATCCTTACCTAGGGCGAGAACCGCATAGGCCCCTGGCCGCAGGCGGTATTTCTGTCCCGTCACCGGCGGTTTGCCAAACCGTCTGATCATCTCGCCCGTCCCGGTTGCCCATTTTGCCCTGAAACGGTATGCCAAGACCCGCGCCGTAAGGAAACCCCATGACCTCGACCTCCGAAATCGCCTGGGACGATACTGTCCTGCCATTCCAGCTTGATCAAAGCGACATCCGTGGGCGCGTTGCGCGGCTTGACAGCACACTCGACAAGATCCTCAGCCAGCATTCCTATCCGCCGGTGGTCGAGGCGCTGGTGGCTGAGGCCGCCCTTCTGACCGCGCTGATCGGTCAGGCGGTAAAACTGCGGTGGAAGCTGTCACTGCAAATCCGGGGCAGTGGCCCGGTGCGGATCATCGCGACCGATTATTTCGCCCCGACCGAGGATGGTGCGCCCGCGCAGATTCGCGCCTGGGCGTCGTTCGACGCGGACCGGATTGATGCCGGTGCAGCGCCGTTCCAGCAGATCGGCCAGGGTTATTTTGCTGTCCTGATTGATCAGGGCGGCGGCACCGTGCCATATCAGGGGATCACGCCCATCGCTGGCGGGTCGCTGTCTGCCTGTGCGGAAACCTATTTTGCCCAGTCCGAACAATTGCCGACCCGCTTCCAATTGTCGGCGGGCCGGTCGCGCCTGAAGGGCGATCAGGAACGTTGGCGCGCGGGTGGAGTGATGCTGCAACACATGCCCAAGGCGTCCCCCTCTGTCGCGGGCGAGGAAGGGTCGGGCGAAGGCGGTCTTTTGACCCATGTCGACATCCTCGATGGGGAAGAGGGCGAAAACTGGACCCGTGCCAATCTGTTGCTCGATACGGTTGAGGAGCTGGAATTGATCGGCCCGACCGTGCAACCGACCGAACTCTTGATCCGGCTGTTCCATGAGGAAGGCCCAAGGGTGTTCGACGCCCAGCCGGTGCGGTTTGGCTGCACCTGCTCGCCCGACAAGGTGCGGCAAAGCCTGTCGATCTATTCGGCCAAGGACATTGCCACGATGACCACGGATGCGGGCATCGTCACCGCCGACTGCCAGTTCTGCGGCGCGCATTATGAGTTCGACCCGGCAACATTGGGTTTCGAAGCCAAGGGGGAAGAGGGTGCCCGCGCCTGATGTGCGCCACCTTCTGACCGCTGCGCTGGCCGCATCGGGCCGCGATACATCGGATTATGACCTCAATCCGGGAACCATCCTGCCCGAAGGCCGCATATTGCGGCCCGCCGCGGTGCTGGTCGGGTTTCAGGAGACGGCGCAGGGCAGCTTCCTGATCTTGACCAAGCGCGCTTCGCATCTGAAACATCACCCCGGTCAGATCGCCTTTCCGGGTGGCAAGGTTGACCAGGCCGATGCCGATGCGGTGGCCGCAGCCCTGCGCGAAGCGCGCGAGGAAATCGGGCTTGCCGCAGATCAGGTGCAGGTGCTGGGCACGCTTGAGCCGCATGAAACGGTAACGGGCTTTGCGGTCACGCCGGTGCTGGCGCTGATCGCCTCCTCTTTCCGCCACACCCCGCAGGAGGAGGAGGTCGAGGAAGTCTTTCGCGTGCCGCTCGCCTTTGTCGCCGATCCCACGAATTTTCGCATCGAGGGGCGGCTGTGGCGTGGCACCCACAGGCGCTATTTCACTGTGCCTTACGGACCCTATTACATCTGGGGGGCGACCGCGCGTATCCTGAAGGCCCTTGCAGACCGGATGGCGGCATGAAGATCACCGATGACTGGATTGGCGCGCCCCCCCTTCAGCAGGTTCTGGCCTGCCTGACGGCGGGCGGGCATCGCGCCTATCTGGTCGGCGGCTGCGTGCGTAATGCGCTGATGGGGCTGGCGGTGTCGGACATCGACATTGCGACCGACGCCCGGCCTGACCGTGTGGTGACGCTGGCCCAGGCTGCCGGTCTGAAGGTCGTGCCGACCGGGATCGACCACGGTACGGTCACGATCATTGCCGGCGGCGCCCCGCATGAGGTGACGACATTCCGGCAAGATGTTGAAACCGATGGCCGTCGCGCGGTTGTGGCCTATTCCGACCGGCTGGAGGAGGATGCGGCACGGCGCGACTTCACGATGAACGCGCTTTATGCCGACGCGGCGGGGCACGTGATCGACCCGCTTGGCGGCCTGCAAGACCTGCGCGCGCGTCATGTCCGCTTCGTGGGCGATCCTAACGCCCGCATCCGCGAAGATTATCTGCGCATCTTGCGGTTCTTCCGCTTTCACGCGGTATATGGCGACCCGGACGAAGGTCCCGATGCCGAAGCGCTGGCCGCCTGTGCGGCGCATGCAGAAGGTCTGGATCATCTCTCGCGTGAACGCATCGGGCACGAGATGCGCCGGCTTTTGGCCGCCCGTGATCCCGCACCCGCGGTAGCGACGATGCAGGTGGCGGGGGTATTGGCCCATGTCCTGCCCGGTGCCGATGCGCGCGCCCTCGCGCCCCTGATCTTTGTCGAGGCGGGGCTGGAGCCGGACTGGCTGCGCCGTCTGGCGAGCCTTGGCGGGGCTGCCCCGGCGGCGGCGCTCAGGCTGTCGCGGGACGAGGCACGACGGCTTGAAGTGATCTCTGGCCTGATCGGTGCAGCGAATGGTCCGGGCGAGATGGCCTTCCGTCACGGGGCCGATCTGGCGCGCGATGTTCTCTTCTTGCGCGCCGCCATGCTCGAGATGCCCCTGCCGATGGATTGGTGCGAAGCGATCGCCAAAGGAGCTTCAGCCATTTTCCCGGTGCGCGCGGCGGACCTGCCTGATCTGTCCGGGCCAGCACTCGGCGCGCGCCTGAAAGAGCTTGAGGCGCGTTGGATCGCTTCCGGGTTTGAATTGTCACGGGCACAATTACTGGCTTGAACCTTGGCCGACGCCACCGGAATAGTCGCACGCAACGCAGGACCAAAGTCATGATCGCCCAGACCTTGCCAGCGCTTGTCGCACTGGCCATCGCCACCCTGTTCACACCGGGGCCGAACAACGCCATGCTGGCGGCGTCCGGTGCCCGCTTCGGCTTTCGCCAGTCGGTTCCGCATGCGTTGGGCGTAGCGCTTGGCTTTCCGCTCATGCTGCTGATTGTCGGGCTGGTGCTGGGTGAACTCTTTCGCACGAGCGTGCTCTTGCGCGAAACCCTGCGCTGGGGCGGCGCGGCGCTTTTGTTTTGGATCGCCTGGAAGGTAGCAACCAGCGGCGAAGCACATGCAAAGCAGGCGGGCGAGCGGCCCATGACCTTTCTCGGTGCAACCGCCTTCCAATGGATCAACCCCAAGGGCTGGTCGATGGCCATCGCGGCCACTGCGCAATTCATCTTGCCGCATGATCCGATGCGCACGGCATTGATGGTCGCGGTTATTTTCGCCATCTTCGGACTTCTGTCTTCCGCAACATGGGTCGGTCTTGGGCAGGCCATATCCGGCTGGCTGACGACAGCGGCGCGGCGCAGGGCCTTCAATCTGACGATGGCCGCGCTTATTGTCGTCTCGACGATCGAATTGCTGCGGCACTGACCGCCGGCGCCTTTCGGGCGCTTGCCCCTGCCGTTCAAGGAATTTTGCCATGTTCAGGTTCTTTGAGAACCTCGTTGATCCCTTCTCCCGTTATGAGGAGAACGACACGCCACCCAACCGGCTCTGGCCGTTCCTGTTGACCTATGTGCGCCCGTTCCGTGGGGTGCTGACGGTTGCGGTCCTGCTCAAGATCATCGTCGCGAGCTTTGAGGTCGCATTGATCTGGTATGTCGGGCGTATGGTTGACCTTCTGTCGACTGGCACCCCCGAGGCGGTCTGGCGCGATCACGGGACAGAATTCCTGCTGGCGGCCCTTGTCGTCCTCGTTCTACGCACGCTCCTGTCGGGCGTCGATGTTGCGCTATTG
This sequence comes from Paracoccaceae bacterium, assembly GCA_035433445.1. Lineage (GTDB taxonomy): Bacteria > Pseudomonadota > Alphaproteobacteria > Rhodobacterales > Rhodobacteraceae > TMP-24. Next base: position 10,975 of record DAORUY010000008.1, on the reverse strand, counting down.
CACAATACGATCCTGACCAATCTGGGCGCGCTGATCCGCTGGCGGGCACATCGTCATGTCTTGCGCCAGCCGGTCGGCTGGTTCGAGAATGATTTTGCCGGCCGCATCGCCAACCGTCTGGTGCAGACCCCGCCCGCCGTCGGTGACGCGGTCTTTCAACTGGTTGATGCCGCAGCCTTTGCCGTGACGACGCTGGTCGGCTCGCTTTTCCTGCTGTCGCAGGCGGATCTGCGGCTGATGCTGCCCTTGGCCCTCTGGACGCTTCTCTACCTGTGGCTTCTGGTCTGGACGGCCCGGCGCGTCGGTCCGGCGGCAATGGCATCGTCGAATGCGCGTTCGCTGGTCACCGGGCGGATTGTGGACAGCTACACCAACATCCATTCCGTCAAGATGTTCGCGACCGATGACCGGGAACTGGATTATGCGCGCGAGGCGATTGTCGATCTGCGCGCCACCTTTGCCCGCGAAATGCGGATTGTGACGCGCATGGATGTGGTGCTGACCGCACTGAACGGGGCGCTCATCGTTGCGGTCACCGGTCTTGCGATCTGGCTTTGGTATCATGGGCAGGCCACGGTTGGCGTGGTGGCGGCGGCAACGACACTGGTCCTCAGGCTCAATAACATGACCTACTGGATCATGTGGGCCACCGCGAGCCTGATGGAGGCGCTCGGCGTGATCGCCGAAGGGATGCAGACCATCGCCCAGCCGATCGCGTTGCGCGATGCTGAGGATGCCCGGCCATTGCGCCTGACGGACGGGCAGATCGACCTGCACGACCTGTCGCATCACTACGGGCGCGGGACGGGCGGGCTTGACCGGCTGACGCTGACCGTGCGGCCCGGCGAAAAGATCGGGCTGGTGGGGCGGTCAGGGTCCGGCAAGACGACGCTCGTGAAGCTTCTCTTGCGGTTTTACGATATAGAAGGCGGTGTGATCCGCATCGACGGCCAGGATATTTCGCAGGTCACACAGGCCAGTCTGCGCGCCCAGATCGGCATGGTGCAGCAGGATTCGAGCCTTTTGCACCGAACCATCCGCGAGAATATCCTGTATGGCCGCCCCGAAGCGACCGAGGTCGAAGTGATTGATGCCGCCAAGCGGGCCGAAGCGCATGACTTCATCCTGGCGCTGCGCGACCCCGAAGGGCGCACGGGCTATGATGCGCAGGTGGGCGAGCGGGGCGTGAAACTGTCGGGTGGCCAGCGCCAGCGGATTGCGCTGGCCCGGGTGATCTTGAAAGGCGCGCCGATCCTGGTACTGGACGAGGCGACATCGGCGCTCGACAGCGAGGTTGAGGGCGCAATTCAGGAAACGCTTTATGGCGTGATGGAGGGCAAGACCGTCATTGCCATTGCCCACCGCCTGTCCACCATCGCGCGGATGGACCGGATCGTGGTTCTTGACGATGGCAGGATCGCCGAAGAGGGTACACACAGCGACCTTTTGGCTAAGGGCGGGCTTTATGCCCGCTTCTGGGAACGTCAGTCAGGTGGCTTTTTGGGGGAGGAGGATCGCTGATGGCCATTGGTCCGACCATCGCCCCCTTTCGCCCCGCCGACGGACCGCCCCCCGGCCAGACCTGGCCTTTCCTGCGCTGGGCCTTGCGTGGGGCCTGGCCCGGTGTTCTGTGGGCGACGTTCTGGTCGGCCGCAGCCGGTTCGCTTGAGGCCGTGTCGGCCACGATCCTTGGTCTGGTCATCGACGCGGCAAATACATCGGTCCCCGCGAATGTCTTCACCGATCACTGGCATCTCTTCGCGGGATTTCTGTTCTTCTATCTTGTTGCAAGGCCGTTAATTTTCGGCCTGTCCACCGCATCGCAAAGCATCATCATCGAACCGGGGCTATTCCCCCTGATCCTGTCGCGTCTGCACCGCTGGACCATCGGGCAGGCGGTCACGTTCTTTGACAATGATTTTGCCGGCCGTATCGCGCAAAAACAGATGCAGACGGCACGCGCCGCCACGGATGTGGTATCGGGCGCGATTGAAACCATGGCCTTCTCGATGGCATCGGTTATCGGCTCCATGATCCTTTTGCTTGCCATAGATGGCTGGGTATCTGTGCTGCTTTTGCTGTGGGTCGTGGGCTATGTGGCCCTGATCCGCGGATTTCTGAAACGCATCCGTAAGGCCAGCGCCGACCGGGCCGGGGCGCGGGCAATGGTCACGGGCCAGATCGTCGATACGGTCACGAACATGAAGACGGTGAAGCTGTTCGCCCACGCCCGCCACGAAGACCGCGTGGCGCTGGAAGCGATGGCCGCCTTCCGCGAACGGGCGATTTCCTATGGCGTGATCTCGTCCTGGTTCCGGCTGACGCTGATGGCTTTGGCCGGTGTCTTGCCGGTTTTGCTGGTCGGCGGCACCGTCTGGCTTTGGACGCAGGGGCAGGCGACAGCGGGGGGCATTGCCGCCGCCGGGGCGATTTCCTTCCGGCTGGCGCAGATGACCGGCTGGGTCAGCTTCAGTCTCATGTCGATCTTCGGCAATCTGGGCGAGGTAGAGGATGGTATCCGCACCCTCAGCCCCGCCTATACGCTGACCGACCCGCCGGGTGCGGCGGAAATGGGCCGGGTCAAGGGCGATGTGAGGTTGGAAGGCGTGACCTTCTCCTACGGGCGCAAGACGGCGGACGGGCGCGGCGGTATCGCCGACATCACCCTGCACATCCGGCCCGGTGAAAAGATCGGTGTGGTCGGGGCCTCTGGCGCCGGGAAGTCCACACTCGTGGCGCTGCTGCTCAGGCTTTACGACACGGAACTGGGCAGGGTGCTGATCGACGGGACGGATGTGCGCAGCGTGACGCAAGAAAGCCTGCGCCGCCAGATCGGCATGGTCACGCAAGAAACCGCGATGTTCAACCGCACCGCGCGCGAGAACATCCTTTATGGCCGCCCCGAAGCGTCGGAGGAGGAGATGATCGCCGCCGCCCGCGCCGCCGAGGCGCATGAGTTCATCCTCGGCCTGAGGGATGCGACCGGGCGCGTGGGGTATGAGGCCTACCTGGGCGAGCGGGGGGTGAAGCTGTCCGGCGGGCAGCGCCAGCGTATCGCGTTGGCCCGTGCTTTTCTGAAGGATGCACCGGTTTTGGTGCTGGACGAGGCCACGTCGGCATTGGACAGCGAGGTCGAGGCCGCGATCCAGGGCGCGCTCCGCCGGATCATGCAGGGCAAGACGGTGCTGGCCATTGCTCACCGCCTGTCGACCATTGCCGAAATGGACCGGATCATCGTGATGGATCAGGGCCGGATCGTCGAGGAGGGCTCTCACGCGGCCCTTCTGGCGAAAAACGGGCTTTACGCGCGCTACTGGAACCGGCAATCGGGTGGCTTCATTGGCACCGAGGAAGAGGCGGCGGAGTGAGGCTGACAATCGAACGGCTGGGCCATCAGGGCGACGGTGTTGCCGCAGGTCCGGTTTTCGTGCCGCGCGCGCTTCCGGGCGAGGTGGTGGAGGGCGAGGTCTCCGGGGATCGGATGGAGGCCCCCTCGATTGTCACGCCGTCCGTCGACCGCCGCCGCGCACCCTGTCCGCATTACGCGGCCTGTGGGGGCTGTGCGCTGCAACATGCGACCGATAGTTTCGTGGAAAGCTGGAAAGCCGGTGTGGTCGCCACGGCATTGGCTGGGCAGGGGCTGGATGCGCCCCAGCGCCCGGTCGCGACCTCGCCCGAACGGTCGCGCCGCCGTGCGAGCCTGTCGGCGCGGCGCACAAAAACCGGGGCGATTGTCGGGTTTCACGGCCGCGCCTCAGGCGCGCTGGTTGATCTGAAGGATTGCGCGCTCTTGCGTCCGGGCCTGCAAGACAGCCTGCCGCTCTTGCGGGCCGTCACCATCGCGGGCGGGTCGCGCAAGGGCGAACTGACGCTGACAATCAGCGAAAGCGAAAGCGGGGTTGATCTGGCGGTCTTTGGCGGCAAGCCGATGGAGCCCGCGCTTTTCTCCACGCTCGCCGCACTTGCCGAAGGTGCCGACCTGTCGCGCCTGACATGGGAGGGGGAGCCCGTCGTCACCCGCCGCCCGCCGCTGCAACGGTTCGGGCGTGCGCTGGTCGCGCCACCCGCCGGGGCGTTCTTGCAGGCCACGAAAGAAGGGGAGGCTGCCCTTCTGGCCGCCGTGCGCGAAGCCATTGGCCCCGCCCGGCGCGTCGCCGATCTTTTCGCAGGCGCGGGCACCTTCAGCCTACCGCTAGCGGAAAAGGCCGAAGTCCACGCGGCGGAATCCGAAAAACCCATGATGGCGGCCCTTGATCTGGCCTATCGGCAGACGCCAGGCCTGCATCGCGTGACGGTCGAGGCGCGCGACCTGTTTCGTCGCCCGCTTCTGCCAGACGAACTGCAGCGGTTTAATGCCGTTGTGCTCGATCCGCCCCGCGCCGGGGCCGAGGCGCAATGCCGCGAACTTGCAGGGTCCACCGTGCCGGTGATCGCCTATGTGTCGTGCAATCCCGTGACCTTCGCCCGGGACGCGCGCATCCTGTCGGACGCAGGCTGGCGAATTGACTGGGTGCAGGTGATCGATCAGTTCCGCTGGTCGCCGCATGTCGAACTCGCCGCCCGTCTGGTGCGCGACTGAAATCACGAAAGTCTGACGTCAGTGCCCTTCCGCCCGCGTGAGCGCGCGTGTAAGAGGCGCAAAACCAATGAACAGGCGGGCAGTGATGCGGGCAGGAACGGAACGGCGCACCCTTTTGATCGCAGGCGCGGCTGCGGCGCTTATGTCAGCCTGCGGCCAGAAATTCCAAAGTTATGACGGCCCGCGTGTGACGGCGATCGTTGTCCATAAGGCGGCGCGGCGCATGTATCTTCTGCACAACAACGAAGTGCTGAAGGAATATAAGATCGGCCTGGGTGGCAACCCGGTCGGCGACAAGAAATATGAAGGCGACCGCAAGACGCCCGAAGGCACCTATTTCATCGACCGCCGCAATCCGCGCAGCTCGTATTACCTGTCGCTCGGTATTTCCTATCCGAACGATCAGGACCGGGCAGAGGCCGCCGCACTTGGCAAGAAGCCGGGCGGAGACATCTTCATCCATGGTCGCGATGGCAAGAATCGCGGGCGCGGCAAGGATTGGACGGTGGGCTGCATCGCGGTCAAAGACCGTGAAATGGCCGAGATCTACGCAATGGTCGAAGTCGGCACCCCGATTTTCATCAAGCCCTGACTCTGGCCATACCAGAAACGAAAAGGGCGGCCCGCAAGGCCGCCCTTTCGATTTTCTGACAGTGGCTCAGTTGCCGGTGACGAGCGTCCACCAGATCTTGCCGGATGGTTCCTGAAACCACGAAAATCCGACCCGGACAGCATAGGGGTCAAGGATGACGGCGCGCGTGTCGGGCACCTGCATCCAGGCGGCCAGCGTCTCGACCTCGTTCTCGAACGTCTCAGAGATGTTTTCGCCCATCATCTTGCCAAGATAGCCGGTGCGCTGGACGCGCAGCAAAGGCGAAGACCCGTCGGAGCCGAAATGCCAGGGGCGGTTCTGCACCGACATGTCACGCGAATGGGTGGCGGCGGCGGCTGTCAACTGGGCATCAAGCTGCAACGGAGCAAGCGATTTGGCCGTGCGCAGTGCATTGATCGAATCAACCATCGAATAGGTCACCCGGCTCACGTCGCCCGGTCCGATGATATAGGCCTCGGGTAGCGGCCGGCCATCCGGGCCAAGCTGGGGTTCGGATGTCACGCAGGCCGACAGAAGAAGTGCAGCGGCCAAAACCGCGCTGGTCAGTTTCATCATTGGCAAGAAGCCCTCATGTTCGTCACGCAGTGCTTTACAGTTTCGCCAAACAGTGTTCAAACGCCAAATCATCTTGGCCGGGACGGTCGCGCAGGTGTGATTTGCCCCCGCGCGCCGCTTGGCGGCAGATAGGACGGACCCTTGAAAACGGGCGCAATGACCCGGAGTGGAGTCCACCCCGGAACGGAGATTTGAGGCAATGAGTTCAGAAAAAATGCACAACGTGAGCCGCCGCTCGCTTCTGGGTGGGGCGGCTGCTTTTGCGTCCGCCGCCGCCGCGTTGCCCGCCTGGGCACAAGCCGCGATGGACAACAGCACCGAGGTCGAGAACGATCTTGGCCATAATATCCGCCGCAACGTGTCGAGTTTCCGCTCGCTCGAATGGCAGCCCTATTTCAGCACGCTGGCGAAGGGCGCGATTCTGGTCGATATCACCTCGCGCGCGTTGCACTACTGGAGCGAGGATCAGGCGACCTACAAGCTCTACCCTTGCTCCGTCGCCCTGACCGACGATCTGACGCGGCGCGGGCGCACCGAAGTGGTCGAGAAGGTGGTCAAGCCCACCTGGCGCCCGACACCGGATATGCGCAAACGTTACCCCGAATGGCCCGAGGTCGTGCCCGGCGGTGATCCGATGAACCCGCTTGGCCCGCTGGCACTTTATCTTGGCTGGCAGTTCTACCGCATCCACGGCACGCACGACACCCGCAAGATCGGCCGGCGGTCGTCGAATGGCTGTGTCGGGCTTTACAATGAACATATCACCGAACTCTTCGCGCTGGCGCAGGTCGGCACCCAGGTGTTGCTGATTTGACAAGACTTTGTGGTGCTTTGGCCGCCGCAAAGAAAATGCTGGAAAAAAACTGCTGACCGAAGCAACCTTCACCTTGAGGGAAAGATGTTGCCCCGGTCATCCCCTGCCAGAGAGTCCATCGGGGCACAGATGGAGACAGACATGAAGAAATTTGCACTCGCAGCGGCCATGACCCTGGCAGCGACCTCGGCTTTTGCTGGCGGCATTGATCCGGTGGTGACCGAGCCGGAAGTTGTCGAAGCGAAATCGGCTTCGTCCTCGGCTGGCGGCATCGTCGTTCCGCTGCTGGTTCTGCTGCTCGTCGCGGCTGCGGCCAGCAACTGATCTGGCCGGGGGCCTTGTGCCCCCATTGCCCAAAAATTCATGTGCCGGGGCGTCCCGGCACATGCTTGCTTGCTGCCGCGAACAACCTAAGACCGGACGCCGCGTCAGCGGCCTGGCGCAGAGTGTCGGGAACAGTGCCGCAGCACCAACTGCGAGACGCAAATCAGGCTAACATGTTGATCAGGGACGCCTTCGCGCCTTATTTCGGGCCTGCGGAGTGTTGCTTATTTGACGAACTGGCTGAAACCTTTACTTTTGCCACACAAGAGGTGTTGCATATATCTCACCCTTCGGGCTAGTCGGGGCCACGAGGTAACGATAATTGCCCCAGTTATCCTCACTTGAATCCTTTACTGGGGCGCGGATGGAGACATACTCAAATGAAGAAAATCGCGCTTGCTGCCGCTCTGACGCTTTCCGCCACGACCGCCTTCGCTGGTGGCATGGCTGAGCCCGTGACCGAGCCGGAAGTTGTCGAAGCGAAATCGGCTTCGTCGTCGGCTGGCGGCATCGTCGTTCCGCTGCTGGTTCTGCTGCTCGTTGCGGCTGCTGCTAGCAACTAATTTTCTGAGAAATCAGAAGGAAAAGGCGACGGGTTTCCGTCGCCTTTTCTTTTTTCGGGATGTGCTTCGGGCCAGGTGCTATTCATCGCGCCTGTCGAATGCCCGCAGAGCGATGAGGGCAGGTGGGGGCCTGAAGAGCGCCGCTCAGACCCAGCCCGACAGATTCTGCGCGACGACGTCCATCAGCGCCGCGATGTGGTCGTCGTCATCGTTCAGGCAGGGGATATAGGTGAAACTCTCGCCGCCCGCATGCAGGAACGCTTCGCGAATCTCGCCCTGAATCTCCTCCAGCGTTTCGATGCAGTCCGCCGAAAAGGCCGGGGAAATCACTGCGATCTTGCGCTTTCCGGCCCGCGCCAGCGCCGCCACATGTTCCACCGTGTAGGGCTTCAGCCACTCTTCCGGTCCAAAGACCGACTGGAAGGTCGTGTCGATTGCACCCGGTTCCCACCCCAGCCGTTCCCGCAGTAGGCGAGAGGTCTTCTGGCACTGGCAATGGTAGGGATCGCCCTCCATCAGATAGCGTTTCGGCATGCCGTGATAGGACGCCACCAGTACATCCGGGCGATGATCAAGCACCGCATAGGCGCGTTCGACCGACTGGGCCAGCGCGTCGATATAAAGCGGACTGGCGAAATATTCTGGTGCCGTGCGCGCCGCGGGCTGGCGCTTTTCCTTCATCAGCGCCCGGAAGAACTGATCATTTGCCGTGGCCGAAGTGGCGCCCGCATATTGGGGGTAAAGCGGAAAAAACAGGATCTTCTCGCAGCCCGCGGCCACCATGCGCCGCACGGTGCTGTCGGTCGACGGGTTGCCATAACGCATGCAGAATTCGACCAGGATATCCGCACCCCAGCGCGCCGTCGCGGCCGTGCGCAGTTTGTCGACCTGGCGGCGGGTGATCGTCAGCAGCGGGCTTTCGTTTAACTCGTGATTCCAGATCGATTTATAGTCCCGCCCCTTGGCCGTGGGGCGTTTGGTCAGGATGATCAGTTGCAAGATCGGCTGCCACTTCCATGACGGATAGTCGATCACCCGTTTGTCTGACAGGAACTCCGACAGATAGCGGCGCATGGACCAGTAGTCATAACCGTCCGGCGTGCCGAGATTGGAAAAGAGAATGCCGATCTTCGGGCGTGGCACGGCCGGATGGTCGGCGGCTGCGTGGGGCAGGGGGCGGCTGTTGGCGGTCATCTGGCGTCCTGAAATCGGTGGCTAGGGCCGGTCAATCGGTTGGGCTGGCGTTCAACGCGTCGGCCAGCCGGGCAACGGCTGAACCGGGACGCAGCGGCTTTTGCTGATCAGGATGGGGGGCCCAGCCCGTCAGGAAAATGAGTTCGAATGTCGCGGCGATCCGCCCGCTATCGGCAGGGTAATTGTCGCGATAGATGCGGCCCGCTTCGTCAAAGAGCGCACGGCTGAACCGGTGCGACCGCGCGGCCAGGGCATTGCCTTCGCCCATCGCGCGCAGGTCATGCGCCAGATGCGGCAGGTCGCGGTAACTGGCACGCAGCGCGACGGCATCCGCGACCGGCAGCGCAAAGCCGGCCCGCCCCAGAAGCCCCCCGAGATCGCGGATTTCGCCCATCGGCAGCACACGCGGCGACAGGCCGCTGTAAAGCGCGCTTTCCGCTTCGGCCAGACTGGCGCGCAGTTCGTGCAAGGTGCGCCCGCCCGGCAGAACGGCGATCAGAAGTCCATCAGGCCGCAGGGCCCTGAGGCATTGGATCAGTTGCCCGACCGGATCGTCCGACCAATGGAGCGCCATGGCGTGAATGATCAGGTCATGCGCTTCGACGCCGAGATCCAGCCGATCGGCGTCCGCCACGATCCGCGCCTCTGGCAAAAGTTTCGCCCAAACCTCAGACCACGCGGTGATCACGGCGGGCTGCGTAAACCTTCTGTTAACCTGATTCAGTCTCTCTTGAACCTCAAGAACTGCCTCTTCGTGCAAGAAAAGCGCGGGCTCCCTGCGGCGGGCGCGGGCGCGGTTGCGCAGAAGGGCATCGGGATTGATCAGTTTCGGCGGTGCGGACATGGCGCGGGACCATACAGGCGGACGATGAATTTAGAAAGCGCACTGCATGTGATATTTCCGCCCGCCTGCGTGGGCTGCGGCGCCCAGGTGGCCAGCGATTTTGGCCTGTGCGGGCCCTGCTGGCGCGACATGGGGTTCATCGCGGGGCTGGTCTGTGACCGCTGCGGCGGGCCGCTTGCCGGTACCGATGATGGCCGTGCGGAATATTGCGACGATTGCCTGACGATGGCGCGGCCATGGGATCGGGGGCGGGCGGTCTGCACCTATGGCGGCAAGGCGCGCGATCTGGTGCTGGCGCTGAAACATGCCGACCGGCTGGATCTGGTGCGGCCGCTGGCGCAGTGGATGGCACGCGCGGCGGGGCCGATCCTGACGCAAGGCATGATCGTGGCCCCGGTGCCCCTGCATTGGACGCGGCTTTTGTCGCGCCGCTACAATCAGTCCGCGCTTTTGTCGCGCGCGGTGGCCCGGCTTGCCCGGCTTGACCATTGCCCCGATCTCTTGTTGCGCGACCGCAAGACCGGCACTCAGGACGGCAAGGGCCGCGATGATCGCTTCGCCAATATCGCGGGGGCGATTCGCGCCCATCCCCGCCGCCGCAGCCGGATGGCCGGGCGGCATGTGCTGTTGGTGGATGATGTGATGACCTCGGGCGCAACCCTTGGGGCGGCGGCGGACGCCTGCCTTGCGGCTGGTGCAGCCCATGTTTCCGTTCTGGTCATGGCACGCGTTGCGAAGGATGCCTAAATCCCTATAGTTACGGCAACTTCGGGAAAGGCCCATGATGCAACGCGTGGAAATCTACACAACGCCGATCTGCCCCTACTGCGCGGCGGCCAAGCGCCTTCTGACCAAAAAGGGCGTGAGCTATGAGGAAACCGACGTTTCGAGCGATCCAGCGCTGCGGCAGGCGATGACCGAACGCGCCAACGGGCGGCGGACGGTTCCGCAGATCTTCATCGGTGGCAAACATGTCGGCGGATCGGATGATCTGCACGCGCTTGATCATGCGGGCCGGCTTGACGCTTTGTTGGCGGGTTGAAGATGCGCGCAGGCCTTGTCCAGCTTTCGGTGACCGACGATCCCCTGGCCAACCTGCCGGTGACGGTCGATCTGGTGCGGCAGGCCATCGCGGGCGGGTCGGAATTCGTGCTGACGCCCGAGGTCACGAATTGCCTGTCGTCCGACCGCGCCCATCAGCGCGCCGTCCTGCGGCACGAGGAGGACGACCCCACCCTTGCCGCACTGCGGGCGGAAGCGGAAGCCGCGGGGATATGGCTTCTCATCGGCTCGCTGGGCCTTCTGACGCATGATGCTGATGGGCGGTTTGCCAACCGCTCTTTCCTGATCGGCCCTGATGGCAAGGTCCGCGCGCGCTATGACAAGATCCACATGTTCGATGTCACCGTGTCGGAGACGGAGAAATACCTCGAATCGTCTGGCTATCGCCCCGGCGCTCGCGCGGTTCTGGCCGAGGCGCCCTTTGGCA
>DAORUY010000007.1:0-29208 GCA_035433445.1 Paracoccaceae bacterium | reverse complement strand
TGCGGTAAAGGGCGGCAGGCGAGGATAGAAGGCGGCGCGCCTGCCCGACCGCAAAGGCCGTGAAGAGATTGCCCATAAGCGGAACGAGTGCCGACAGAAACAGGATCGCCGCAATGTCGGGTCCGGTCACCCGCGTGAGATCAAAGAAGCCGGGCAGAACGCCCATGTAGAAAAGAATGGCCTTGGGATTGCCTAGGACCGCTGCCACCCCCGCCGAAAAGGCAGGCCAGATGCCGGGGCGTGTCAGCCTGCCATCCGCGTTCATGATCGAATGATCCGCATGGCGGATCAGAAGATAGCCCATCACTACGAAGATGGCGGCGGCCACCCAATGCAGGACGAGCATCAGGCTGGTGAACTGGCTGACGATCCAGGTAAGCCCGAAAATCGCAACCAATGGCCACAGTATATCGCCGATGGTCACGCCGATGGCCAGTGGCCAGGCGGAACGGAACCCACCCGACAGCGCGCGCGCCGTCAGCGCAATGAAAACCGGGCCCGGCGTGATCCACAAGATGACAAGCGCCCCGGCATAGAGCCACAGGCTTTCGGCGGTCAGGGTCATTCGCTCTCCGGCAGGGTCAGGCTTCCGTCCGCCGCAAGCGGCCAGAAGGGATTCATCGCAACTTCCCAGACATGACCGTCCGGGTCGGCATAGTAGCCGGAATAACCGCCCCAGAAGACCTTCTGCGGTTTCTTCAATCCCGACGCCCCGGCCGACAACGCCAGGGCATAGGCCGCATCAACTTCGGCCTCGGTCGCGAAATTCTGGGCAAGCGTCATTGCGCCGGTGCCGAGCGTCGCCCCCGCCCTGCCCTGATCCTCAGCCAGATCGGCAAGCCCAAAAAGCGCCAGAACCACGCCGTGCATCTGGTAGAAAACCACACCCTCCTGCGGGCGGGTCGGTGTCCAGCCCAGTGCGTCGTAAAAGGCCTGCGCCCGCTTCAGATCGCGCACTCCCAAGGTGATCAGCGTCACGCGCTGCGGGGTCATTCAGGCTGCCTTTCGATCAGAGCGGATAATCCGGCCGTCTCGGCAACCTCGAACATCTGCGCACGGCCTGCAAGCGTGTCAAAAAGCTCCGCCCCCGTGCCGGTCATGAAGGCCTGCGCCCCCAGCGCACAGATTTCATCGTAAAGCGCCGCACGCCGGTCCGCATCCAGATGCGCGGCCACCTCATCGAGCAACAACAACGGGGCGGCCCCGATGTCGGCTTTGAGCGCCCGCGCATTGGCCAAAATCAGTGAAATCAGCAGCGCCTTTTGTTCCCCGGTCGAACATTGCGCGGCCGGGACGCCCTTCGCAGCCCAGATAGCGCCCAAATCCGCGCGATGCGGCCCGATCAATGTGCGCCCCGCCGCCAGATCGCGGCCCCGCCCGTCCGCCAGCGCCATTGCCAGATCGCCCGCCTCTTCCGGCCGCTCGCCCTCGGGGTAAAGGATCGAGAGATCCGCCGCCGGAAACATCGCATCGGCATCCGCCTGCGCCGCCATCAGCCTGAGCAGCGCGGTGCGGCGGTGGGCAGCCAATGCCGCGCCGCTTTCGGCCATCTGCGCTTCCAGCGCGTCATACCACCCCGGGTCGCGTACCTGATCCTTCAAAAGCCGGTTGCGCTCTCGCATGGCCCTTTCATAGGCCAGCACGACCTCGGCATGATCGGGCCGGAAGGACAGAACCATCCGGTCGAGGAACCGCCGCCGCCCCTCTGCCCCTTCGAGCCACAGCCGGTCCATCAGCGGCACCAACCACAGAATGCGGGTGATGCGACCCAGGGCAACCTGCGTCGCCGACTTGCCATCAATCAGCACAGTGCGGGCAGCCGCGCCTTCCGCACCGGTTTCCACCTCATGCCCACCGATGGTTGCGGCAATTCTCCAGCCGAGTGTCTCCGGCCGACGTGCCAGCTCCTCTGCCCCGGCTCGCCGCAGCCCGCGGCCCGGCGAGAGAAACGAAAGCGCCTCAAGCACATTGGTCTTGCCCGCCCCGTTCGGCCCGAAAAACGCTACTGGCCGTCCGTCAAAGACAAGCGCCGTCCTCCGGTGCGACCGGAAATGCGACAGAAGCAGATCTTTTACGGAAAAGTCTGGCACGGATCGTGCCTTTCATTGTGGCGCAGTTAATCCTGGGGGTCCGGGGGCTAGCCCCCGGCACCGGACCTGCCGCCCTAGACCCGCATCGGCATCACGACATAGACGGCAGACGTATCATTGCCTTCGCGCATCAGGGTCGGATCGCCCGAGGAGTTGAACAGAAAGACCGCATTCTCCCGGTCTACCTGGCTGGCGATTTCCAGCAGATATTTGGCGTTGAAGCCGATCTCCAGCCGCTCGTCACTATAGGCTACGGCCAGTTCTTCCTCGGCGGCACCGCTATCAGGCGCGTTGACCGACAGAATCAGCCGATCCTCGTCCAGTTGCAGCTTCACCGCGCGCGACCGTTCCGACGATACGGTCGCCACCCGGTCAACTGCCTTGGCGAACTCGGCCGCGTCCACCTCCAACCGGCGGGTATTGCCGGTCGGAATCACGCGCGAATAATCCGGGAAGGTTCCGTCGATAACCTTGGAGGTCAGTGTGATCGCCGGGGTAGCAAAACGCACCTTCGTCTCAGACACAGACACGGCGATCTTCGCCTCGTCATCGTCCAGAAGCTTGCGCAACTCTCCCACCGTCTTGCGTGGCACGATCACGCCGGGCATGCCCTGTGCGCCGTCGGGCAAGGGCGCATCAATCCGCGCCAGGCGATGGCCGTCGGTCGCAACGCAGCGCAGCACCGGCCCTTCTTCACCGGTTGCCACATGCATATAGACGCCGTTCAAATAGTAGCGTGTCTCCTCGGTCGAGATCGCAAACTTCGACTTGTCGAAAAGCCGCCGCAGAACTCCGGCAGGCGCCGCGAAGTTCGCGGCATATTCGGAACTGGCCATGACCGGGAAATCTTCACGTGGCAGCGTCGCCAGCGAAAAGGTCGACCGTCCGGCCTGCACGGTCAGCCGCCCTGTCGCGCCATCGTCAATCAACTGCACCAGCGCCCCGTCGGGAAGCTTGCGCACGATCTCGTGCAACATCACCGCATTTACTGTCGTAGCGCCCGCCCGCTCCACCATGGCCGGGGCCTTGTCCGTCACCTCGATATCAAGGTCGGTCGCGCGCAGGGACACGGTCGCGCCTTCTGCCTCGATCAGAACGTTTGCAAGGATCGGAATGGTGTTGCGCCGCTCGACAACCGATTGCGCCTGGGCCACCGCCTTCAGAAGCGTTGCGCGTTCGATGCTGATCTTCATGTCCGTCCCCTGTCATACCGGGCGAGCGCCGGGAAGCGAAACCTAACAAGTTTCCTTCGGCGCTCAAGGTCTTTCACTGATTTCATGCCCCACCCGAAGGTGGTTTTTCAACCTTCCAGTAGCCGGCGGAGCAGTTCGACATCTTCGCCCAGCTGAGGATCGGCAAGCTTCATCTCTTCGATCACGCGCACGCCATGCATGATAGTGGTGTGATCACGCCCGCCAAACCTGCGGCCAATTTCCGGCAGCGAGCGGCTGGTGAGCTGCTTTGACAGATACATGGCGATCTGGCGCGGCCGCGCGATGGTGCGGGTGCGCTTTGGCCCGATCATATCCGAAAGACGAATGTTGAAATGTTCAGACACTTTGCGCTGAATTTCCTCAATCGTGATCTTGCGATCCGAGGCGCGCAGAATGTCGGCCAGACAATCTTGCGCCAGTTCAAGCGTGATTTCCCGCCCGACGAGGGAGGCAAAGGCGAAAAGCCGGGTCAAGGCCCCTTCCAGAACACGAACATTGGTGGTGATCCGGTGGGCAAGAAATTCCAGAACCCCGCCCGCCAGCTTCAGCCCTGCATACTGGCCCCGATACATCTCGGCCTTCTGCTGCAAGATGCCCAGACGCAGCTCGTAGTCCGTTGGGTGCAGATCGACAACCAGACCGCACTGCAGGCGCGACTTGATCCGCTCCTCCAGATCCTTGATCTCGCCCGGTGCGCGGTCGGCAGAAATCACGATCCGCTTGTTCTGGTCCACCAGCGCGTTGAATGTGTGGAAAAACTCTTCCTGCGTCGAATCCTTGCCGGCGATGAACTGCACGTCATCCACCATCAGCACATCGACAGACCGGAAAAGTTCCTTGAAATCCATGATCTGCTTGTCACGCAGCGCCTGGATGAACCGATACATGAACTGTTCGGCCGACAGATACAGCACGCGCAATTCGGGCTGACGGGCCTGCATCTCATGGGCGATCGCATGCATCAGATGGGTCTTGCCCAACCCGACCCCACCATAAAGGAAAAGGGGATTGAACGTGACCGGCCCGCCCTCGGCCACGCGGCGCGCGGCGGCATGGGCCAGCTCATTGGGTTTGCCCACGACAAAACTGTCAAAGGTAAAGCGCGCATCAAGTGCCGCACCCGGAAGCTCCGCCCCGTCCTCGACCTTCGTTGCAGACGCTACGCGACCCGGCTTCTTGGCCGCGCCCGTCACTTTCTCCAGCGGGATCGGCTTGACCTTTGGCACCACGAACTCGACCCGGTCGATCGCGGCGCCCGCTTTCACCAGATGCTGGCGGATGTGTTCGGAATAGTTCCGCGACACCCAGTCGCGCATGAAATTCGTCGGCACATCGAACCGCGCGATGCCGCCATCAAGGCTGACAAGACACAAAGGTTCGATCCACGAGGCGAAGGCATTCTGCCCTACGCTTTTCCGCAATTCAGTTTGAACCTGCCCCCAGGTGACGTTTGTCATTCTTGTTGCCCACATCAAAGTCAGTCCCGCACAGGCTGCCATGGATGGCGGCCCGGGCGATTCTCCATTCTGACCCCGCTGAATGCGGGCCTGCCGACAATGCTGCCAGTCGGCGGCCGAGTGGGAATATGCAGCAGTGTCAGCCAGAACAAAACGCCCTGACAAGATTTGGAACAGATCACCGCATGGCAGCGCGGCCGTATCCCAAAACACCGTCGCCGACCGAGCGGTCGGCAAAGAATTCTATCGGGGCGCAACCCCCAACTTCATTCGCTGCGCCTTCTGTCCCCCCAGGACGAAGTGAATCGCATCCAGACGCTAGCAAGCCCACAGAAGCCCCCGCAACAGAACTTCACGCTTGACTCATCGATTAATGAAACGAATCCCGGATGCCTTGCAAAGCGGGCACAGCCCTGACTGATTTGGCGCAAAAACGCACGAGATGGACGCGAAATGCAAAAGGGACGCGATCCGAAGATGCGTCCCATTCAGCTTGGCAATTGATCGCGATCAGGCGGTCGCGAGCGACTTCACACGTGCGGCCAGACGCGACATCTTTCGCGCGACCGTGTTCTTGTGCAGCACACCCTTGGTGATGCCGCGGGCCAGTTCCGGCTGGGCATTGCGCAGGGCGGTTGCCGCGACTTCCTGATTGCCGGAAGAAATCGCCTCTTCCACCTTGCGCAGGAAGGTGCGGATCCGCGAACGGCGTGCCTTGTTCACGTCTTGACGACGCTCGGACTGGCGCGCGCGCTTCTTGGACTGGGGCGTATTGGCCATGTGTCGGTTTCCGATTTCGGTTCGAGTAAATCTGAAGCCGCGCTTCTAGGACCGACTCGGCGATAAGTCAACAAGGCCCGGCAGAGATTTTTGCCCTATGTGTCAGTGAACCGCGCCGGGCGTTTCTCCAGAAAGGCCCGCATCCCCTCTTTCTGGTCCTCGGTTGCGAACAGGGACTGGAACAGACGCCTTTCAAACAGCACCCCTTCGGCAAGGGTCATCTCGTCGGCCCGGTGTACGGCTTCCTTGGCGGCAACAACCGCAAGCTGGGACTTGTCTGCGATCTTGCGCGCCGCCGCCATGGCTTCGGCCAGAAGGTCATTGGCGGGCACAATCCGTGCGACCAACCCCGCTCGCTCGGCTTCCTCTGCCCCCATCAGTCGGCCGGTCAGATGCAGGTCCATGGATTTCGCCCGCCCGATCAGCCGGGTCAGCCGCTGGGTGCCGCCAATGCCGGGAATGACTCCCAGGTTGGTTTCCGGCTGACCGAACTTCGCCGTATCCGCAGCGATGATGAAATCACACAGCATCGCCAGTTCGCAGCCGCCGCCAAGGCAAAAGCCGGCGACCGCGGCAATCAGCGGTTTGCGGGTCGCGCGAATGGCATCTGCCTCATCCACAAACAGATTCTCGCGGAAAATCTGCGCAAAACCCTTCTCCGACATCTCCTTGATGTCCGCGCCTGCGGCAAAGGCCTTCTCTGACCCTGTCAGCAGGATCACGCGCACCGCGGCATCCGCATCCAGCCCACGCAGGGCGATGCTAAGTTCGCCCATCAACTCCGAATTCAGCGCATTCAACGCTTCGGGCCGATTCAACCGCACAGTTGCGACGGATTGCTCAATGTCGACGATCAGGGTCTTGAAGCTCATGTCCAGCCTTTCATAGGTTTACCTATGGCTAGCAGCGTCCGACGCGGACGCAAGTCACCTTTGGCAGGCAGGACAGAAGAAGGTTGACCGGCCGGATTGCACAATCCGCTCGATCCGCCCGCCGCAACCGGGCGTGGCGCACTCTGCGCCTTCACGGTCATAGACACGGAAATTGTGCTGAAAATACCCCAGTTCCCCGTCTGCCTGCCGATAGTCCCTAAGCGATGACCCCCCCGCAGCTATCGCCTCGGCCAGAACATCGCGGATTAAGGGCACAAGTCGGGCGATTTCACCGGCAGACAAAGCCCCGGCCTTCCGGCGCGGGTCGATGCCCACGCGATGCAGCGCTTCTGCCACATAAATATTGCCAAGGCCTGCAACGATTCGCTGATCGAGCAAAGCGGCCTTGATTGGCATGGTCCGCCCGCTAAGGCGCCCGGCCAGATAATCCTCGTGAAAGGCATTTCCCAGAGGCTCCGGGCCCAGAGCGGCCAGCAGCTTGTGTGCCATGGCGCCTGCGGTGGACATCAGGTCCATCGCCCCGAACCGCCGCGCATCGTTGAAAGTGATCCGGGCGCCACCCTCCATGTCCAGGACCACATGGTCGTGTTTGGCGGGCGCGGGATGAGCGTGATGAAACTGGCCCAGCATCGCGCCGGAAACCATCATCCGCCCCGACATGCCCAGATGCACCAACAGTGTCTCGCCACTGGACAGATCGGCAAGGATATATTTCGACCGCCTGTGCAGTCGCTCTACCCGCGCGCCGGTCAAACGCTCGACCATGCGATCGGGCAAAGGAAAGCGCAGATCGGGCCGGTTGACCGTGGCGCACACGATCACCTGACCCTCCATCACCGGGGCAAGGCCGGCACGCACCGTCTCAACCTCTGGCAGTTCCGGCATACTGACCCCCGTCATCCTGACCCGCGTCACATCCGCCGCATTGTCTTAGAGGCCCGCCCCCGTATAAGGAAGGCTGGATCAGCCCGGACGGACGTCATGACCCAGGAAAATTCCTCCACCACCCATTTCGGCTTCCAGACCGTACCTGAAGACGAGAAGTCCGGCATGGTGCATGGCGTCTTTACGCGCGTCGCCAACCGCTATGACGTGATGAACGACCTGATGAGCGTCGGCATCCACCGCCTTTGGAAGGATGCGATGATGGACTGGCTCGCGCCGCGTGCGGGGCAAAGGCTGCTCGACGTGGCGGGCGGCACGGGCGATATCGCCTTCCGCTTCCTCGGACGCGCCGGATCCGGCCATGCCACGGTCTGCGACCTGACGGAATCGATGCTGACGGAGGGGCGCAAACGGGCTGAAGCGGAAAACCTCGCCCAAAGCCTCGACTGGATCGTGGGCGATGCAATGGCGCTGCCCTTCGCCGCAAACACGTTCGATGTCTATACGATCAGCTTCGGCATCCGGAACGTCACCCGCATTCCCGACGCCCTGCGCGAGGCCTATCGGGTCTTGAGGCCGGGCGGACGGCTGATGGTGCTGGAATTCAGCCAGTTGCCGAACCCCGCACTGCAATGGGCCTATGACCGCTATTCCTTCAATGTGATCCCGCTGATGGGTCAGCTGGTGGCGAACGACAGGGCCTCCTATCAATATCTCGTGGAATCGATCCGCAAATTCCCCGATCAGGAGACATTCGCAGGCCTGATCCGCCAGGCAGGCTTTGCGCAGGTGAAATATCGTAACCTTTCGATGGGCATTGCTGCGCTGCATTCCGGCTGGAAGATCTGATGCGCGGCCCCCACAACCTTTGGCGTCTGATCCGCACCGGCGCCACATTCGAACGCACCGGCGCCATGAACGTGGCTTTGGAGGCCATGGATGTGCCGCCGCGCCTGCGGTTTGTGGCGCGCATTCTGAGCCGACCTTTCCGCTGGCTAGGCTACCGGGGCGACCCGGCGCTCCCGCCGGTGACGCGGGCCATCACGGCGCTTGGCCCCGCCTACATCAAGTTCGGACAGGTCTTGTCGACCCGGCCCGACGTGGTGGGCGAAGATCTGTCGGACCAGTTGCGGGTGTTGCAAGACAAACTGCCACCGTTCGACACAGAAACCGCAAAGGCCATGATCGAGGCTGAACTCGGTCGTCCCGTGGATCAGCTTTTTGCCGAGTTTTCCGAACCGGTTGCCGCTGCCTCCATCGCTCAGGTCCACAAGGCGCGCCTGATCGGCGGTGATGAGGTGGCGGTGAAGGTGCTGCGGCCGGGGATCGAGCGTGCCTTCCGGCGCGACATTGACGCCTTCTATTTTGCCGCCGGTCTGATCGAGGCGCTGTCGCCTGCGTCCCGGCGCCTGCGCCCGACGGATGTGGTTGCCCATTTCGACGGTGTGGTGACGGGCGAGCTGGACCTGCGTCTTGAAGCCTCCGCCGCGTCGGAATTTGCCGAAAACACCAAGAACGATCCCGGCTTTGCCGTGCCCCAGCCAAACTGGGGGTTGTCCTCGCGCCAGGTGATGACGCTTGGCTGGGCCGAAGGCATTCCCCTGGGCGAGGTGGAGGCGATCCGGGCAGCGGGGCATGATACAGCGGCGCTGGCTGCGCGGGTCTTGCAACTCTTCCTCAGCCACGCCTTGCGCGATGGCTATTTTCACGCCGACATGCATCAGGGCAACCTGAAGGTGGCGGCAAATGGCGACATCATCGCCTATGACTTCGGTATCATGGGGGCGATCGACGCCTACACGCGCCGGGTCTATGCCGAGATCCTGATGGGCTTCATCCGCCGCGATTATGTGCGGGTGGCCGAAGTGCATTTCGAGGCAGGCTATGTGCCCCGCGACCGCGACATCCACGAATTTGCTCGCGCGCTCAGGGCGGTGGGCGAACCGATCGCCGGGATGGGTGCCAACCAGATATCGATGGCCCATCTTCTGTCTTACCTTTTCGAAGTGACCGAGCGTTTCGGGATGCAGACCCGGACCGAACTGATCTTGCTTCAGCGCACGATGGTCGTGGTCGAGGGCGTCGCGCGTTCGCTCGATCCGCAGATCAATATCTGGCAGGTCGCGCGCCCGGTCGTCGAAGACTATGTCCGGCGCAATATCGGGCCGCGGGCCCTGCTGCGTGATCTGGTCAATACGGTGCAGGTTCTGGGCCGGTTCGGGCCGAAACTGCCGCAGATCGCCGAACGGCTGCTCTCGGATCAGGCCGAACGCCCGCTAGCTGCCGCATCCACGTCGGGCGGTCGTGTTCGGCTTGCCGCCGTGGCAGTCCTGTCACTTGCAGCGGGTGCCTTGCTGGCATGGGCATTCTTGTGACATGACCGCTCAGGGCATGACAGCCGGTCGCAGGGCCTTCACCTCCGCCGGAAGCGCCGTTGCCCCGCCCGCCATCACCAGGATCGGTCCGGACGTGCCCTGCCGAACTTCGGTGATCTTGCTGAACGCCTCGACCTTGTCGGTCTGCGCCAGCTTACCGCCCAAGTAACTTTCGAGCCGGAACGAATAGGTGCCGTTCATCACCTGCCCGCCCGACGCCGTCTTGCCTGTCCATTGAATGGAGCTTCCCGAAACCGGAATTTCCTGCCGCATCACTTCCCGGTTCTGCGCGTCATAAGCGACAAGCACTGTCTTTTCCGCCCCTGCCGCCGGGGTCAGGTAAAGCGTCAGCGGATTGCCGCTATAGGCAACGGGGGCGGCGGAACGCGCCTCCATCCCGACCCATCCGGCATACTGACCCATTGCCGTGACGCCAAGCTGGCCGGTTAGCGCCGTCAGAAGATCATTCGTTTTAACCTGCTGTTCCACGCCCGAAAATGTCGCAAGCTGCACGGCATAGTCGGAAGATTCGATCGGGTTCAGCGGATCCTGATTCTTCATCTGCGTGGTCAGCATCTTCAGAAACATCTGATAGTCGCTCGACACCTTCTCCGCCGCAGGTTGGGGCGGGGGCCGGGTGCCGGTGCTTGTCAGATTATCTGTTGGAGCGATCGTCATGACTTTCCTTTCATAATCTCAAATCAAGCGCGTCGTTCTGGCTCGCAAGGCGGCGGGAATGCGTGGGGGATATTGTGGCGACGCCGGCGGGCGCGGCCTTGTCGCCCTCATCCGCATTTTCCGGTTCGGGCGCCCCTTGCTGGGCTTTTCCATCATGCGAAAAGGCGAAGTTCAGAGTGCCGAACCCCAGATCACGAAACTCCTGCGCGAGCTGGTCGATATTCCGGCGCATCAGATCCAGCGTCTCAGGGCGTTCGGCGACCAGAGTCAGGGTCAGTCCGCCATCACCGCTGGCAATGGTCATGGTGACACGCCCCAGTTCTTCCGGGGCAAGCGTCACCTCGACCGAGCGGCCGGAAAGATCAGTAAGGCTGGCCGCAAGTTGACGGCCAAGGTCGATTGACCTGTCGGCGTCTGAGAACGGGACACTTTGCGCTGTGGCCGTTGTCTGGGCGGCAGAAGACGTTGAGGCCGGTCCGGTCATCAGCGTTGCAACAGGTTCTGCGCCTTGCGCGCCCGGAAAATCCGGTGACGGGTGCGGCTGATCCAGCGCGAACCCGAGCGCGGCAGAACCGTCACCCGCCATCAGCTTGGCGGATCTGTCCGCCGAAAGGGCGGGCGGTAGAGGGGGCGTTTCCTGGTGCGGCGTCCCTAGCCGATGCGCGTGTTTGTCTGATGTCTCATCCCCCGGCCGGGGGGTTTCAGCGTCTTTTCCTTTGTGCCCTGGCAGGGCCTTTCCGCCATGATCGGGAGGACGGCCTATAGCGGCCCCTTCGGCTTTCGGGGCAGCCAGCTGCGCTGGTGCAGGGGCCGATGACGTCGCCGGTTGCCCGGGCATGAGCTGAGGCACAGGCGGCTGAACGCTACCCTCAGATACTCGCGGCGGAATACCCGCCGGTTCTGCCAGCCTCTCGTGCTTATCCGCTCCGGCAGGCTTGAAGTCCGGTTCCGACCCATTTTCCGTGGACCGGGTCACCTGACCGCCCGTTTTCCCAGGGGCGGGCGGGTCGTCCCGCCTTGCCTGGGGCGGCGTCGGCCCGGCGGCCTCTGGCGGCACCTCCGCCAAGGACATGTCAGGCGACATAGTCGAAAGGCCGGACCTAGCGTGGGCCGACGCGATCTCTGGCACCGGATCAGGCAGCAAAGCCCGGACCGGACCCGGTGTCGGAGGCATAGCTGCCGCAGCATCCCCATCCGCCAGTGTCCGCGCATCGCTCGCCCAGATCTTCGGCACGCCTGTCGGCAGACCCATGATCGGCAAGGCAATCGGAGACCCCAAAACCTCCGATGCGGCGAAGCTGGAAGGTGCCTCGTTTTCCTCACGCCCCCTGTGTTTTGTGACATCCGTCTCGGTCAAGAACGTTTCAACGAAATCCCCGAATGGGATCAACACGGCCCGACCGCCTTCCACGATATCGACGTCAGGCACTGCGGCACCAATAGTCGCAACCGGGGTGAGAGCTGACATCATATCCAATGGAATCACCAAGACTTCTGCCTCTGGCCGCAAACTGCCCCAAGTTGCGTTACCGCTTCCTTTACCCCCAAGGATCAGGATCAGCGAAATGACAGCAATTGGAGGCATCTTTGAAAGTCGACATGCAGACATCGCTGCCCAGCGGTCCGACGGCGTCGCGGGATGTGGCTCTGCGCGCCGCCGCAGAGGCTTATGAAGCAGCGTTTCTCGCGGAAATGCTCAAACCCATGGGGGCGGCCAGTGCCCGCGACTCGTTCGGGGGCGGTGTGGGCGAGGCGCAATTCGGCACCTTCCTGCTTGAGGAGGAGGCGCGGGCAATGGTTCGCCACGGCGGGATCGGCCTGAGCGAAAGCATTTTTGAAGCTCTCAAGGCGCAGGCAAAGGAAGGACAGGCCCATGAGTAACAAAGCCGACTTGAGCAGGCTTCTGGCAGAAGAGCGCCGACTGCTGCTTTCGGGGAACCTCGCAGCGCTGCCCGCCCTCGCCCCCCGCAGGGAGGAAGCCTTGCGCGAAATACAGCAGGGCGTCGCGCCGCGCGGGCCGGCGCTTGCGGCCTTGCGCCGGGATCTCGCCGCAAACCAGATCCTGCTTGCGGCCGCTGCCAAGGGCATTCGCGCCGCACTGGACCGGGTCGAGGCGATACGCGCCGTCGCTGGCGGGCTGCGCGCCTACAATGCACAGGGCGAGTCCGTCAGACATGGGCAGGCCCCCAATGTCATGGAACGGCGCGCCTGAAGCTTAGTTCAAGTTTTCTTCATTCGATGCATGCCTTTAGCAAAAGATTATCCTTTGCACAGGATGGTAGACTTTGCACCCCTTCGGGTGGCGCGGACGGGTTCAGACTCAATCGTCCGCATCGGTCAGAAACCGTCACCGCCCCTCGGGCGATCTTCTATCGGGTGCAAAGCACCCTTTTCGTGAAGGATGAACGATGTCCAGTATTCTGACGAACTCCAGTTCCATGGTGGCCCTGCAAACCCTGCGGGGCATCAACTCCAACCTCATGAAGACCCAGGACGAGATTTCGACCGGCAAATCGATTGCCTCGGCGCGCGACAATTCCGCTGTCTGGGCGATTTCCAAAGTGATGGAAGCCGATGTGAAGGGTTTCAAGGGGATTTCGGACAGCTTGTCGCTGGGCGAATCCACTGTTGCGGTTGCCCGTCAGGCTGCCGAAACCGTGACCGACCTTTTGACCGAGATCAAAGGCAAGATCGTCGCCGCGCAGGAAGACAACGTGGATCGCGCCAAGATCCAGACCGATATCGGCGTGCTGCGGTCACAGATCAACACGGTCGTAGGCGCAGCCCAGTTCAACGGGCTGAATCTGGTCGACGGTTCACAGACTTCAGTCGATGTTCTGGCCTCGCTCGACCGGCAGGCGGGCGGTACGGTCACGACATCTTCGATCACGATCAACGCGCAAGATCTCTCGACCGGGGCTTACGCGGCCAAGAACGTGCTGGCAGGGTCTAACAACGTGTCGGGCAACGGTGATACGGCGGGCTTTCAGGCAGACGCCGCCGGCGGCACAGGCCTGATCGTCATCGACGATTCGGGTGCGGCCTTTGTCGCGGGTGACAGCGTGTCGATCACCATCGGCGGCAAGACGGCAAGCTACACGGTCAGCGCGTCCGACGTGGCCGCCACCACCACGTCCGATCTCGTGGCCGTGGGGCTGAAAAACGCGATCGATTCGCTCGGCATCTCCGGCCTTGTGGTTGACTATGACAGCGCCAGCCCCGGCGAACTCGCCTTCACCAACAACGGGACGAACGACCTGACGGTGTCGGCACAGTTCAAGAACGCAGGTTCCGGTGGTCTTGCTGCACTCTCAGCGATCGACGTTTCCACCTCGGGCGGCGCGCAGGCGGCCCTTGGCAATATCGAAACACTTATCCAGACCGGCATCGACGCGGCCGCGGAGTTCGGTTCGGCCCAAAGCCGGATCGACATTCAGAACACGTTCGTCTCGAAACTGTCCGATTCGCTGAAGGCAGGCATTGGCTCGCTCGTCGATGCCGACATGGAAGAAGCTTCGGCGCGTCTTCAGGCGCTCCAGGTGCAACAGCAGCTTGGCATCCAGTCGCTATCCATCGCCAACCAAGCGCCGCAGAACATCCTGTCGCTCTTCCGCGGCTAACACCTTTGGGGGGCCACGAGGCCCCCCATTTCGCTGTGGCAAAGCCACACCTGACATGACGCCACCTGAAAGGTTCTGAAGTGACCGCACAGAGTCTTGCCCGGGCCGCCTATGGCCGCCCAGAGGCCGCAATCCGCACCCCCCGCGCCATCGAATATGATCTTTTTGCCCGCGTGACCCATCAATTGCGCGCCTCGACAACGCCCGGTGCACTCTTTGCAGCACTGGCGCAGGCGCTGCATGACAACCGTCTCTTGTGGAGCACACTGGCCAACGACGTCCTCAGTGACGGCAACGGGCTACCTTCCGACCTGCGCGCCCGCCTGTTTTACCTGTCCGAATTCACCCAAACGCATTCGCGCAAAGTGCTGGCCGGTCAGGCGGACGCCGTCGCACTGATCGAGGTAAACACTGCCGTCATGCGCGGCCTTCGTCCCGAGGAGACCCGCCGATGAGCGGCCTGGTCCTGAAGCTCGCCCCGCACGAGCGGGTCTTGATCAATGGTGCGGTCATCGAGAATGGCGACAAACGATCCCGTCTGGCCATCATGACGCCAAATGCGAACATCTTGCGCCTGCGCGACGCGATCCATCCCGGTGAGGTGAATACCCCCGTGCGGCGGGTCTGTTACATTGCGCAACTCGTTTTGTCTGGCGACGCGGCCCCTGACGAGGCGAAAACCCAGATGATGCGTGGCGTCGAACAACTGTCGCAGGCACTGACCGATCACGACAGCCGAAGCCAACTGGCCGCCGCGACCGAAGCGTTACTGGACGACCAGTTCTATCAGGCGCTGAAGGCCTTGCGCGCGCTTTTGCCACGCGAGGCACGTCTTCTGGCCGCTACCGCGCGATGAGCTTCGCCCCCGTCGTTCCGACCGGCGGATTTTCGGGATGGTCTTTCCTGAATCGCACGATGGCAAAGCAGCGGCAGGCGTTCGATGCCGATCCGGCCACCCACCGCGAAGCCGCCTATTTTCGCAACAGGATCGGCAAGATCGACAGCGCCGAACAACTCGTTGCGGATCGCCGGCTGCTTTCGGTGGCTCTCACGACTTTCGGGTTGGAGGGGGATGTAAACAACCGCGCATTCCTTCAGAAAATCCTTGAAGGCGGCACACTGAAGCCCGAAGCACTTGGCAACCGGCTGGCCGACAAACGCTATCTGGAGTTTGCGCGCGCTTTTGGGTTCGGTGATTTTCCGATCCCGAACACCAAGAAATCGGATTTCGCCGACAAGATCCTGTCAGCCTATGGCGAACGCCGGTTCGAAGCGGCGGTGGGCACGCAAAACGGCGACATACGTATTGCCCTCAATGCGCGGCGTGAACTGGCCGATATCGCCGGAAAACGCCTTTCAGAGAATGGAAAATGGCTGACGATGCTCGGCTCGCCTCCGCTGCGCAGTTTGCTTCAGACCGCTTTCGGGTTGCCGCAAAGCTTCGCCGGGGCCGATCTGGACAAGCAGATCATCGTGCTGAGAGACCGCGCGACAAACCTGCTTGGATCTTCCGATCCGGCGGGTTTTTCGGACCCGGAAAAGGTCGAAAAAATCATCCGTCTTTTCCTTGTCCGGTCAGAGGCACAATCATCCGGCACTGCGGCTTCGCCAGCATTGGCCGTCCTGCAGGCCCTGCGTACAAGCCAGACCCGGCTTTCGCGTTACGTCTGACCCCCGACACCGCCCGCAAGCGCCAAAATATCCGCCAGACGCGCGAAACTCGCCCCTGTGCCCGCCTCCTCCGGCTCGGCAAGATAGGCATCAAGCTTCGGCCAGACACGAATCGCGGCATCGACCAACGGGTCACTGCCTGCGGCGTAAAGTCCGGCCTGGATCATCATTTCCGCCCGGTCATAGGCACCGAGCAACCGCCGGGCCTGCGCGATAAGGCTATTCTCCACCACCGTCGCTGCCCCTGGCAGGGACCGGGACACCGACCGCAACAAGTCGATCGCCGGATAGCGCCCACGTTCGGCAATCGACCGATCCATCACCACATGCCCATCCAGAACCCCGCGCAAGATGTCGGCAACCGGCTCTTCCATGTCCGACCCGGCCACCAGCACCGAAAAGACCGCTGTGATATCGCCCGCCCCCTCACCCCCCGGTCCCGCCCGCTCTGCCAGCGCCATGATCAGATGCGAGGTGGAGGGCGGATACCCCCTTAGGCTGCCCGGTTCACCCGCCGCCAGCGCCACTTCGCGGTGCGCCTCCGCCAGGCGGGTTACGGAATCGGCCATGAACAGAACCTGCCGCCCCTGGTCGCGGAAATGTTCCGCCACGGCCATCGCCGTCCAGGCGCAGCGCCGCCGCACAAGCGCCGATTGGTCCGACGTGGCGGCGATCACCACCGACCGTGCCATCCCTTCCGGCCCCAATGCATCCTCCACGAACTCCCGCAATTCACGCCCGCGTTCGCCGATCAGCGCGATCACCGCGACATCGGCCTGAACATGGCGCGCGAAGCTGGCCATCAGCGTGGATTTGCCAACCCCTGATCCGGCGAAAAGCCCGATCCTCTGGCCGCGCACCAGCGGCAAAAGCGTGTTGAAGACCCGCATTCCGGTTTCCAGCCGCGCGCCCAGACGTCGGCGTGACGCAGCAGGCGGTGGCGCGGCACGCAGGTCGCGCGCCACCGGCCCGCGCATCAGGGGCCGCCCGTCAAGCGGCTGCCCGAACGGGTCGATGATCCGGCCGATCCAGCCGTCATGGGGTGCAATAGTTGACGCATTCGCCAACTCCACCCTGTCGCCCAGACGTACGCCGTCTACTGGCGCATCGGTCAGAACCGCCGCCCCCGACCCGTCCAGCACCACGACTTCGCCCCCGATCAGCGCGCCCGTCGCGCGCACCTGGACCCGGTCACCCATGCGCCAGTCCCGCCCGGTGGCGGAGATGCGCAAAAGCCCGCGCCCGACCTCCGTTATTTGCGCGGTAGGTCGCACCGGGTAGCAAGTGGCAACTTCTGCGCACAGCGTCTCAAGCGCGGTCCCGGTCATTCTGACCTCCTTTTGTTCCTCATTACCCTTTCTAAACGAATCGCAGTTAAGGCTTGATTGAAAGCTCGGAGGAGAAGCCCCGATGTTCGACAAACCAGAGGTTCTGGGCATGGCGTCGGCCATGGCGCAAAATGCGTCGGCCCGCCTGTCCGCCATCGCCCGCAATGTGGCCAACGCCGACACACCCGGCTACCGCGCCGTCGACGCGCCTTCCTTTCAGGACAGTTACCGAACCGCCGGAACGCTGCCCCTGCACACGACCCGCGCCGGTCATTTCCAATCCTATGACAGTCTGGAAACCGCGCGTGTTGCCACCCGACCTGACGGCGCCATGTCGCCCAACGGCAACAATGTTTCTCTGGAAAATGAGATGGTTACAGCAGCCGGAGTGCGGCGCGACCACGATCTTGCGCTAACGATCTACAAGACCTCTCTGGGCCTTTTGCGCGCCAGCCTTGGCCGCCGGTAAGGACGCAAACACAGCATGAGCAGCTTTGAGAACACCTTGTCAGTCGCCGCCTCGGGGATGGAGGCGCAAGCCATGCGGCTGCGCTATATCTCTGAAAACATCGCCAACACCGACACGCCCGGCTATCACCGCAAGACCGCCCCGTTCGAGGTGGAGCTGGTCCACGGCGATACGACCGGGCGGGTCAAGCTCGGGGATGTGGCGCTTGATCCCGCTGATCCGGCACGCATCTTCGATCCCGGCAATCCGATGGCCGATGACAGCGGCTATTACGACGGCTCCAACGTCGACATGGTCGTCGAAATCGCCGATGCGCGTGAAGCGCAGCGCAGTTACGAGGCGAACCTCAGGCTGTTCGATCAGGCGCGGCAAATGTCGCAAAGCCTGCTTGAACTTCTGCGCAGATAGGGGGGCAATCCGGAATGGACGTGCGAAGCACACTTGCCTCCCTGACCTATAACCAGGCGCGCCCGGCAACTCAGCCCACGACGGGCGGCGGGACGCCTGCCTCGGCTTCGGGCGGTTTCGCCTCCGCACTGGGCAGCTTTGCCGAGACATTGCGCACGGGCGAAGAAACCGCCCGGGCCGCGATGATGGGCGGCGCAGACCCGCACGCACTGGTCGAAGCGCTGGCGGCTTCCGAACTCGCCGTCGAAACCGCCGTGACGCTGCGTGACAAGGTGGTGGAAGCCTATCAGGAAATCCTCAGGATGCCGGTGTAAGCCATGAACGATGCCGTTTTCTTCGACATCTTGCGCCAGGGCCTGTGGATCTCGGTCAAGGTCTCTGCGCCACTTCTGACGGTGGCGCTGGCTGTAGGCGTCGTCATCGGCCTCTTTCAGGCGCTGACCTCGGTACAGGAAATGACTCTGACTTTCGTGCCCAAGGTCGGCGCCATGATGGTGGTCTTCTGGGTGTCGATGACCTTCATGTCCGGAACGCTCGTATCCTTCTTCGCCGACTCCATCATCCCCCTGATCGCGGGAAGCTGACCATGGACAATGCCGTTTACACCAGCCTCAACCGCCAGTCCGGCCTTATGCGTGAAATGCAGGCGGTGGCGAACAATATCACCAACCTCTCCACTGCCGGCTTTCGCCGCGAAGGCGTGATCTTTGCCGAACATGTGGCAGCACTTGGTCAGGATGAGCCTTCGCTGTCGATGGCCACGGCGGAAGGTCGGATGATTGATCTGTCGCAAGGTGTGTTGCAGCAGACCGGAGGCACCTTCGATCTGGCGATTGAGGGCGGCGGGTTCTTCATGGTCGCCACCCCGGACGGCAACCAGCTGACCCGCGCCGGGGCCTTTACCCGCTCGCCCGAGGGGGAGCTGGTGACGGCCGACGGATTTCGCCTGCTTGACGGCGGCGGCGGCCCGATTTCCGTGCCGGCCGACGCGGGCAACATCGTGGTAGCACAGGATGGCACCCTGTCGGCCGATGGCCAGCCGCTTGCCCAGGTCGGCCTCTTCGCCCCCGAGGACCCCGGCGATCTGATCCATGTGGGCGGTACCCGTTTTCAAACCCGGCGCGAGCCCCTGCCGATGGAGGAAGGCACAATCTTTCAGGGGTTCCTCGAAGGATCGAACGTCAATGCGGTGGCGGAAATCACCCGGATGATCGAGGTGCAGCGCGCCTATGAGATGGGGCAGGGCTTTCTCGATGCCGAAGACGGGCGCATCCGCTCTGTCACGCAAACCCTCGGCCGATAGGATCTGACCCATGCGCGCCTTGCAAATCGCCGCCACCGGAATGAGCGCCCAGCAAATGCGGGTGGAAGTCATTTCCAACAACCTCGCCAACATGTCGACCACCGGCTACAATGCGCGGCGCGCCGAGTTCGCCGATCTGCATTATCAGCAGATCACTACCCCCGGAGCGATAAGCGCCAGCGACGGCTCCGTCGTGCCGACCGGCATTCAGGTGGGCCTCGGCGTCCGCACTGCCGCCGTCTCGGTCAATGTGGCACAGGGGTCGCTGGCGGAAACCGGCGGAGACCTTGATCTTGCGATCGAAGGACTGGGATATATCGAAGTCACGTTGCCTTCGGGTCTTTCGGCCTATACCCGCGACGGGTCGCTGAAACGGTCGCCCGACGGACAGATCGTCACGAGCGAAGGATTTCCCGTGGCCCCCGGAATCACGATCCCCGCCGACACCAAGTCACTCACGATCAGCCCGGCGGGCGAGGTCTACGCCGGCTTCGCTGACCGGGTGGAGCCGGAATTGCTTGGCCAGATCACCCTCGCCGGTTTCGTGAATGAAAAGGGGCTCCAAGCGACCGGATCGAACCTTTTCCTGGAAACGCCGGCCTCCGGCCCCGCGACCATCGGTGCGCCGGGGGACGACGGGCTTGGCATGATCCGCCAGTTCTTTCTTGAGGACAGTTCTGTCGATGCCGTGCGGGAAATCACCGACCTGATCGAGGCACAACGCGGCTATGAGATGAACGCCAAGGTCATTACTGCCGCCGATCAGATGCTTGGCGCGACGACACAGATCCGATGATGAAACAGATCACCCTTTACCTGATGGCCTGCCTCTTTGCGCAGGGCGCTTGCGCGGAAAGCCTGGTCGCAACGCGTACCCTGCGCGCCCATACCGTGCTGGCGGCAGAAGATATGGAAGAGGTCGCGCAGGATTACCCCGGTGCGGCCACCAACCCGGCCGCGATCATCGGGCTGGAAACCCGTGTTGCGCTCTACAAAGGACGGCCGATCCTGTCCGGTCAGCTCGGCCAACCGGCGATCGTTGAACGCAACGCCTCCGTGCCGCTCGCCTATCGGGCCGGTTCGGTCATGATCATCACCGAAGGGCGCGCTCTGGCGCGTGGCGGCGCGGGCGATCTGATCCGGGTGATGAACATCGCATCCCGCACCACGCTGTCCGGCCGGATCGGGCCGGACGGCACAGTCTATGTCACACCCTGAACCTCGTGGGGGTCCATTTGAACCGCTTCGCTCTGATCCTTCTTCTTTTTGCCCTTTCCGCATGCGGCGCCATGCAGGATGTGGGCAAGGCCCCTGCCTTTTCGCCCGTTGAAACGGGTGACGAATACTTCGCGATGACAAGCGCGGGCCTGCCAGACGGGCGGGCAGCGGCAGGGGCCCCCGCTTCCCTTTGGTCCGGAAACCGCGATTCGCTTCTGGGGGACCGTCGCGCTGCCACGCGCGGCGATATCCTGACAGTTGTCATCGAAATCGATGAAAAGGCCGAAATCTCCAACTCCACCGACCGAAGCCGTTCCGCGGCGGACAAGATGGGCCTGCCGGCCGCCTTCGGCATTCCGCAGGTTCTGGACGAAACACTGGCAGACGGTGCCGACATGGCCG
This sequence comes from Paracoccaceae bacterium, assembly GCA_035433445.1. Lineage (GTDB taxonomy): Bacteria > Pseudomonadota > Alphaproteobacteria > Rhodobacterales > Rhodobacteraceae > TMP-24. Next base: position 8,417 of record DAORUY010000007.1, on the reverse strand, counting down.
ACGCTTACAACATGAAGTCGTCGTCGAACTATCAAGGCGACGGATCGGTGCGCCGCAAGGAAAAGCTGACCCTCAGGGTCGCGGCGACGATCACCGAAGTATTGCCAAACGGCGTCGTGCGTATCCAAGGCTCTCAGGAGGTGCGGGTGAACTATGAGATTCGCGAATTGATCGTTACCGGGTTCGTGCGCCCCGAAGACATCTCACGCCAGAACGAGATCACCTATGACAAGATCGCCGGTGCGCGGATCTCCTATGGTGGACGCGGCCAGATCACCGATGTGCAGCAGCCGCGCTATGGCCAGCAGGTCATCGACAACATCCTGCCGTTCTGAGAGATGAGATGCGCAAGCTTTTGCCCATTCTTCTTGCATTGATCGGCCTGGTTTCAGGGGGCGGGGCTGGTTTCGTCCTTCGCCCCTCGGCCGAGCAAGCGATCCCGAACCCTTGTGGTGAGCCCTCGGGCGCGGCGGCCGGGGAGCATGCGGCGGAAGACCAGGAGGGCGACGAAGAGGCGCCCCTGAAGGAATATGTCAAACTGAACAACCAGTTCATCGTGCCGGTGGTGGAAAGCGGCGTGGTGCGGTCACTGGTCATTCTTTCCGTCAGCCTGGAGGTCGGAACGGGCACCTCGCAAGAGGTTTATGCCGTCGAGCCAAAGTTGCGCGACAGTTTCTTGCAAGTTCTCTTTGATCACGCCAATGCGGGCGGTTTTGAAGGAGCGTTCACCAACTCAAACAACATGGAAATCCTGAGGGTAGCCCTTCTTGAGGCTGCGCAGAAAGCGCTGGACAAGAAAGTGTCGGATGTCCTGATCGTCGATATCGTGCGCCAGGACAACTGAGAGCGCACCCCGGTCCGATGGTGCCGCTCACAGCCCGGCCCATTCCACGGCATGCAGGGCGTCCATGGTCTTCAGAAATAGCTTCTGGTCGATGAAATCCGGCCAGCTCGACAGTTTTACCACCATCAGGCCGGTATCGGGTGCCACCATCACCATTTGCCCGAACACCCCGAAACAATAGTGACGGCCAAGCCGGCTGTCCTCAACCCAGAACTGGTTGCGATAGGCCCCTTGCGGCCAGTCTTTATAGTTCGTCTCGTCATAAAGCCCGTGCGCCCCATGGCGAATGTCCTGACACCAGGCAGCAGGCACAATCTGGCGCCCCTCGACCAGGCCGCCGTTCAAAAGCATCAGGCCGAACCGCGCCATGTCGCGCAGGGTGGCGCTGATCCCGCCGCAGGCCAGCCCGTAGCCGCTGCGGTCCACGGTGATATTGGCATCCTCCGCGCAGCCCATCGGTAGCCAGAGATACCGCGACAGGATCTGCGGCAGGCGTTGCCCGGTCACCCGTTCCATCGCATGGGCCAGCACGTCGGTCTCGATCGAGCGATAGCTGAACCGCTTGCCATGCGGGGCTTCCGCAACGGTCAGGCCGCGGATCTGATCCCAGATGCAGTTTGGCCAACCCGTCGTATCCATATCCGGCGGCGCGGGCTTCCATCCGGCCGCATAATCCATCTTGCCGATGTCGCTGTCGCGCACCTCGTATGATTCCACAAAGCGGGTGCCGCTTGTCATGTCCAGCACATGCTGCAAACTCGCCCCGTCCCAGGCGGTCTGCCGCAGTTCGGGCAGATAGTCGGTGATCGGCGTGGCCGGGTCGAGAAGCCCTTCGCCGATCAGGCAGCCTGCGGCCACGGCCGTGACCGACTTCGACACCGACTGCAACAGATGAAGACTCTTCGCGTCCATCCCGTTGTGATAGCTTTCATGCAAGATGCGCCCATCCCGCCAGACGAACATCGCATCCGTGTAGGTCTCATCCAGCATGGTTGAAAAGCTGCATTGCGCCCCATCCGCACCGACATAGGTGAAATGATCAAGACTGCCGGATGACGCGGGCAAAGCCGAGGTGAATGTCCCCCGCCGGATCGGTGCGGTTGGCACCACATCACTCACATGGTGGAAGGCCCATCTGTTCCAGGGCGCGCGGTCCCAGTCGATCAGCGGCACGCGCATCGCAGGGGGTGGCGGGCTACCTTGCATGATCGGGGGAATTGGTCCGGAATTCTTGTAGCTGCGCATCGGTCCTGGCCTATTGTTGCATCCGATGACGATAAGATCAGCCGCGCAGGCCGTCCATAATCTTGATCAGCTCGGCTGTGATGCCGGACTCCGATAGCGCATGACCAGCCGAAGGGATCATGTGCAGGCTGGCTTTCGCCCACCCGTCCGCCAGCGCCCAAGCGGACCGCGGCGGGCAGATCATGTCATAACGCCCCTGAACGATGGTGGCCGGGATATGGGTGATCCGCCCGCGGTCCCGCAGGATTTGCCCGTCTTCCTCCAAGAACCCTTTGTTCAGGAAATAATGGTTCTCCAAACGGGCAAACGCACGGGCATAGTCCAGCGGCGCTTCGCCAACTATGCCGTCATTTTCGATAGAAGCGAGTGCGTTTTCCCAACCGGCCCACGCGCGCGCAAAGCGGATTTCGGTGATGGGATCGCCCGAAAAGAGCCTGCGGTGATAAGCGGTGATCAGATCGCCTCGCTCTTCTTCGGGGATGATGCCAGCGAAGTTCTTCCACAGGTCGGGCCAGAAAAGCCCCGCGCCGCCGCCATAAAACCAGTCCAGTTCGCGCTGCATCATCAAGAAGACGCCGCGCAAGATCAGTTGGTTGACCCGTTCGGGATGCGCCTGCGCATAAAGCAAGGCGAGCGTCGCGCCCCAGCTTCCGCCAAAGACCGCCCAGGCGTCGATCCCAAGCGTCTGACGGATCAGTTCAATGTCAGCCACCAGATCCCAGGTCGTATTCGCCTCGACCGAGGCATGGGGCGACGACCGCCCGCAACCGCGCTGATCAAATAGGACAATCCGGTAATGCGCGGGGTCGAAATAGCGCCGCATCGCGGGCGACGAACCGCCACCGGGGCCGCCGTGCAGCACCACGACCGGACGCCCCTGGGGATGGCCGCATTGTTCGACATAAATCCGGTGGCCGCCCGAAACATCGATCAGCCGCTGATCGAATGGTTCGATCTGCGGATAAAGAAGGCTGCCTGCGCGCTTTTGCCCTGCGATCCTGTCCATGAATTGACTATATAATCCTTTCATGGCCCCCGCCACCCGGAGAGAGAGATGCTGAACACCGTAGACCCGAGCGAAGTCGCCAAGTTTGAAGCGATGGCCGCCGAATGGTGGGACGCGGGCGGCAAGTTCAAGCCGCTGCACATGATGAACCCAGTCCGGCTGGATTACATCACGGCACAGATCGCCGCCGAATTTGGCCGTGACCTGCGCCAACCCCTGCCTTTCGCCGGCCTGCGCCTTCTGGACATCGGCTGCGGGGGCGGGCTCCTGTCCGAACCTATGGCGCGGCTTGGGGCCACGGTCGTGGGCGCTGACGCCGCCGAAGGCAATATCCCCGTGGCCCGCCTTCATGCCGAACAATCCGGCCTGACCATCGACTACCGCCACACCACTGCCGAGGCTTTGGCCGCCGCGGGCGAGCAGTTCGACGCGGTGCTGGCGATGGAGATCGTAGAGCATGTGGCAGACCCCCAGGGTTTCATCACCACCTGCCATGACCTTCTCAAGCCTGGGGGGCTGATGGTTATGTCGACCCTGAACCGCACGACAAAAAGTTTCCTGGCCGCAATCATCGGCGCGGAATGGATCATGCGCTGGCTGCCCAAAGGCACGCATGACTGGGCCAAATTCATCCAGCCCGACGCGCTGCGCGACATGATCGCCCGCGCGGGCCTCGACCCGGTCGACCGCAAGGGGTTCGTCTTCAACCCGGTCAGCTGGCAATGGTCGCTGTCCGACCGCGACCTGTCGGTCAACTATGTAACCGCAAGCTTGCGGCCCTGACTGCTTGAAAGCCGCTTCCCGCCAAGGGCGCCCGGGGCCTATAGTCGCCGCATGCCCGCCCTGTGCCGCGATTGCCTGACACCGTTCGATCCGCCCCCGCCCGGCGGGCGCTGCCCGGCCTGCCGCTCGCCAAGGCTTTTGTCGCACCCCGAACTGTTCAGTCTGTCCATCGCTCATATGGACTGCGATGCCTTCTATGCCTCTGTCGAGAAACGCGACAATCCCGAACTGAGCGACAGGCCGCTGATTGTCGGCGGCGGCCATCGCGGCGTCGTCTCCACCTGCTGTTACCTCGCGCGGATCAAGGGCGTACGTTCGGCCATGCCGATGTTCCAGGCGCTGAAACTCTGCCCCGAAGCGGCGGTCGTCAAACCGCGCATGTCACATTACGTCGCCGTCTCGCGCCAGATCCGCGCGCTGATGGAAGAGCTGACCCCGCAGATCGAACCCCTATCGCTGGACGAGGCGTTCCTGGATCTGAAGGGCACCGCGCGCTTGCACCATGCGCCACCGGCAATCCTGCTGGCCCGTCTTCTGAAACAGATGGAGGAGGACGTGGGCGTCACGGGATCGGTGGGCCTGTCTCACAACAAGTTTCTCGCCAAGGTCGCTTCCGACTTTGACAAGCCGCGCGGCTTTTCGGTGATTGGCCACGCTGAAACGGCGGCGTTCCTGCGCGGCAAACCTGTGCGGATGATCTGGGGCGTCGGCGCGGCAATGCAGGCTACACTAGACCGCGCAGGGATTCGCACGTTTGACGATCTCTTGCGCTGGGACCGCAAGACGCTCGACCAGAAGTTCGGCTCCATGGGCGGAAGGCTCTGGCATCTGGCGCGCGGCGAAGACAACCGACGTGTCAGCCCGCATGAACCGATGAAGTCCATTTCGGCCGAAACCACCTTTTTCGAAGACACGTCCGACCGCGATACCCTCGACGGCCATCTGTGGCGACTTGCGGAACGTGTATCGGACCGCGCCAAGGCCAAGGATCTGGCGGGCCGGACCATAACCCTGAAACTCAGGCGCCGCGATTTCACCCTGCTGACCCGTAGTCACAAACTTCGCGATGCGACACAGATGGCGGACCGGCTTTATCGCGCGACTGCCGATCTGATGGCCGCGGTGACAGAGCGTGGCCCGTTCCGGCTGATCGGCGTCGGTCTTTCGGACATCGTGCCAGCAGGTGCCGCCGATCTGACTGAAGACCTGCTCGACCCCTCGGCCTCTAAGCGCGTAGGCGCAGAACGCGCTGCCGACAAGATCCGCCAGAAGTTTGGCAAGGAGGCCATCATCAAGGGGCGCGCGCTGCGTTGACTATTCGGCCGCCAGCCGCGCGTCCGGTTGCCCCAGCAGGGCAATGTCGCGCAAGACAGGCTCCAGCCTAGCCCTGAAATCGGCAAACTGCGCGTGCGGCAGGATGGCGCGCTCATCCATGTATAGCGCACGGTCCAGTTCGATCTGAACCGCATGCTGGCGAATGCTGGGGCGCCCGTAGGTTTGGGCGATATAAGCCCCGGCGAAGGGCGCGTTACGGGCCACACGAAAACCCTGCGCGCGAAAGGCCTCCTCGATCCCGGACACCACATCATTGGCAGCAGACGCACCATAGCGGTCGCCGATCACTACCTCGGGCCGCTTGCCGGCCCGCGCCGGGATCGCCTCCATCGCCTCATGTGGCATCGAATGCACATCGATCAGGATCGCCTGCCCGAACCGCGCCCGCGATTCGTCCATCAACTTGGCTAGGCAGGTATGATAGGGTTGCCAGAGGTCACGGATGCGGCTGCGCGCCTCGCTCATCGGCATTTTTCCGTGGTAGATTGCGCGCCCCCCGGCGACGACCCTTGGAATCACCCCCAGGCCCGAGGCGACGCGCGGATTGTGGGCAAAGCTGCGGGCATCCTCGACCACCGCGGGGTCCAACTCGTCCGCGCCGCGGTTCAGGTCCAGATAGGCACGTGGCGCCTTGGCTGCCAGCAGGGGCGCACCCAACGTCGGTACCACCGCCAGAAGATCATCGACGAACGCATCTTCCGACGTGCGGATGGTACGTTCATCCAGCACGGATTTCGCCAGAAAGGTTTGTGGATAAGCGCGCCCGGAATGGGGCGAAGCAAAGACCACGCTGGTCTCGCGCCGCTTGGGTAGGGTAAGTGTATAGGCGGCACTGGTCATGGAATACCCGGTTTCACACGTAGCATAACCGCAAATGACCGACTGCCAAACCCCCTTGCAAGCCTTGTCGACTCCTTTTATAGCACCAGCGACCGACGCGGTTCCGCCCGCGTTCTTATTGTTTTGGACAGGCGGTATTGTGCACGGACGGGTGCGTAGCTCAGCGGTAGAGCACTACGTTGACATCGTAGGGGTCACAGGTTCGATCCCTGTCGCGCCCACCATTCACCGCCCTTGGGGATGTTCCTCACGGGTAAGTCTTGCAGGCGCAGACGCGCCGTAAAGGAGAGAACGATGAAGGTAGCGAACTCGCTCCGCTCGCTCAAGACGCGTCATCGCGATTGCCAGGTCGTGCGCCGCAAGGGCCGCGTCTATGTAATCAACAAGACGCAGAAGCGCTACAAGGCCCGCCAGGGCTGAACGACGCTTCCGAGCTTTCGGAATTCAGGGGCCGCACGGGAAACCGGGCGGCTCTTTCATTTTCAATGATCAGTCGCAGCTCCGCCGATGGGGCAAAGACGCCGACCTTGCAGACCGGCCGCAGCGCTGCGCATATACAACCCTCATCCAACCATGGGGCAAAGACGGAATGGATCAGTCTAGGCAGCAACGGTGGGCAGATCACCTCATGGAAGCCGATGATGCGGAAGAGTTCGCCGAGGAACTGCGCCTGGCGGGTTTGCATGACCGGCTGCTCAGCCCCGAAGACAATGTCCTTCTGACGCCCGTCATCCTGGCGGCGGATGACATGGCGGACCTGTCGTCAAGACTGCATCGGCTGACCGTAGTCATGCAGCGCGTTTTGCAGAATCTGGCGAATGACAACACACCGGCACTGTTGAGAAGGCTTGGCTATCCGCCTGAAGCCGCGGCCCTTTTGGGCCCGCTTAGCCTTCCCGCCAATCTTCCCTTCGGCCGCTGGGATCTGCTTCAGGATGCGAAGGGCTGGAAGGTGTTGGAACTCAACGTCGGTGGCGCGACGGGGGGGCAGGACGACCGGCTGATGCAAGCGATTTATGACCGCCGAACAACTGATCACCCCAGAATACCCGGCAGTACGGGCAATAGCGCTCCGTTCAGCGCGCTTGCGCAGTTGCTGCCCGAATCTGCCGAGGGACGGTTGGTGGTTGTCGATGATGATGACGAACTGGCGGCAAGCCCCTTGTCGGCGCAGTTTGCAGCGCGCTCGCTGTGTGCTTTGACAGGTAGAATGCCCGATATTTTGCCGGTCAGTGCCTTGCCCATGGACAAGGTGGCGCCCTTCGGAGTTTTCGAGCTTTTTACCTTGCGCGACTGTCTGGCCCGGCCCGAACGTTATTCCGCCTATCTGACGGCAACTGCGACCGGCACCATCGGGTCGATGAACCCGATATGGAACGATCTTTTCATGAACAAGGGGCTGATGGCGCTTGTTCATGAAGAAGTGGCCGCGGGGAGGAAGCTGGAAAGTGAGGCTTCGCTGGTTCATGCGCTGATACCATGGACGGCGCTGGTCGAAGCCAGCAACCTAGATCTGATCTTGTCGCGGCCGAAAGAGGCGCTCGTTCTCAAGGCGGCGAACGGCTATGGTGGCAAGGATGTGCATTGCGGCTGGACACTTTCGCAAAGCATCTGGGAGAAGTCGCTTATAAAGGCCGTACAGGAAGCGGACACTTTTGTGGTGCAAGAGCGGGTGATCGGCCAGAAAATTCCTGTCGTAGGCATGACGCCACGGGGTGACTTCATCGAAACGGACGCTGCGCCGGTGATTGGTATATTCTGCGACAGCGCGCTCTATGCGGGGGCTTTTGCGCGGGCCTCTCTTACCGGCCATGCGATCGTGAATGCTCATAACAAGGCGGCGGTTGGCGTTGTTCGGCTCAGCTGAGCAAATCGCATGTGTCGGGAAAAATATTTGTTCACAATAGAACAAATTTTTTTTGCCCGAAGCAATCCTGCATGGCATAAGCGCTTTAAGCTAAACTGCCAGATGTAGCCCGGAGTCGGGCACAGACAATGGCGGACGCAACACAGGGATTGCGAACCAATGTTCGAAACGATCGCCCGGCTGGCGCTCCATGTCTATGGTTCGCCGGAAAGCCTTGCCGTTGATGACGGTGAAACACGTCTCTCATACTCCGAACTGTGGTCAGCCGCTAACGCTTTGCGCGCACGCATAGATGCGGTCGCGGTTGACAGGGACAGCCCGGTTTTCGTCTGTCTGGAACGATCTGCCCCACTCGTGGTGGCCTATTGTGCGGCACTGATCGGCGGGCGGACCTGTGTGCCGATGGACCCCGCCCATCCTGCATCGTTCAAGCAGTCTATCCTGCAGACAGTCGGCCGGGGCGTCGTGCTGGTTTCGCCGCAGAGCCGCAATGACTT
>DAORUY010000006.1:0-29378 GCA_035433445.1 Paracoccaceae bacterium | reverse complement strand
ACCGTCGGCGCAGGCGTCGTCTCCAAAATCCTGAAGTAAGATCGGGATTTGCAACTGATGACAAAAGGCCGCCTCCGGGCGGCCTTTTTCTTGTCTGGAGCCCGCCCTGCGGGCGGAAACCTGACTGTGCACACACGCACAACTATCTGGCACTTGCCGATCCAGCACCAAAGCTACGCACCTTCTCACGCAACCGCGCGCGGTTGTAACCTCTTTGTCTCGGTGCCGCTGGCAGTTCCGGGCCAAAATGCCTGCCTGATCACGCAAAACCGGGAAGCTGGTCCCATAGGGCAATAGTTGCGTCACGCAAGGGAAAATTTCCGTGATTTTCCGGGAGCATAGTGTGTCTTTCAATCCGGGGGGCGCGTGGCCATCTTGGCTTCACCGGGGCCAGAAACGCTCCGATCAAGTTGAAACAACCACACCAGCCCGAAAGGCATAATCATGAAAACTCTTGCTTTCGCCGCGATGATCGCACTCTCCGCAGCTCCCGCCGCCTTCGCCTCCACGAGCCAGATCCTGTCCAACAGCGACCGGGCAGAGATCACCCGGATCGTCCCAGGTGCCGACCTTTCGAACCTGACCCTTGCGCAAGCGGGCGCACTGGCATCGGCCCTGAACAACGATGAAAGCGGCAATGCCGTCGGCGGCCAGATCCGCGCCATCCTGAACGCACCGCTGGTCGACACCTCGCGCGCGGCTCTGCCTTCGGATGCGGCCTATGCGGTCGGGGGCAACTCCACGCGAAACCACGACTGATCTGCACTCTGTCGGCACCTCCGTCAGAAGGACCGCCCGCCGGGCGGTCCTTTTTTCGTTCCGATTGACGATTCGCCACTTTGCACGCACCCTTGCGCAGTGGAGGTCCAGCCATGTGCCAGATTTTCGCGGGTCAAGACCCGCAGCGTTATGAATCCGTCACCCGTCGGCTTCGGCTCAACGGGCAATCCACCTCGATCCGTCTTGAGCGCTCCTTCTGGCGCATCCTCGACGATATTGCCGCGCGCGAAGGGATGACCACGCCCGCCTTCGTGTCGAAGCTGCACAACGAAGTGCTGGAACGCCATGGGGAGGCACAGAACTTCACTTCGCTTCTGCGCTGCGCCTGCACGATCCATCTGGGCGAGCTCGAGCGGATAACCTCCGATCAGCAAATCGCTGCCGAATAGGGTCAGAAAAACGCGCGCGTAGTAACCCGTTACTACCCACCCTCAAAATTGGTCATTTAGTTTTACCAAAACCACGATGTTTTGGAGGACTTATGGCAAAAGCCATCCATTCGATGATCCGCGTCCTCGACGAGGCGCGATCGGTCGCGTTCTATGAGCAGGCTTTTGGCCTGAAGGTCGCGGACCGGCTCGACTTCGACAGTTTCACGCTGATCTATATGTCAAACGTTGAAACGGCGTTCGAACTGGAACTGACCGTCAATAAGGGCAGGACCGAGCCCTACAATCTGGGCGACGGCTACGGCCATCTGGCCCTTTCGGTCGACGACCTCGATGCCGAACATGCGCGCCTGACAGCGGCGGGCCTTGGCCCGCGCAAGCTCGTCGACTTCCGCAACGGCGACCAGCTCGTCGCGCGGTTCTTCTTCATCGCCGATCCGGACGGCTACCAGATCGAACTGTTGGAACGCGGCGGCCGTTTTCTCTGACGGCCGTCTTATCTTTGGGAGGGAACAAGACATGACCAGAATGGACAGAACCGGTCTGACACGCCGCGCACTGCTTGGGCGCGCGATCGCGTCGGGCGCCCTTGCCGTGATCGGCACGGGCTTCATCGCCGCCAAGGACGCCGCCTGGGCGCTGGAGGTGACGCATATCACCGCCGACGAAATGGCAGCACTTCTGCAAATGGCGCGCGACATCTACCCCCACGACCATGTGGCCGATCAATATTACGCCGTTGCGGTCAAAGGGTATGACGCCGAAGACAAGAAACAGATGGTGGCCGAAGGCGTCGCCGCCCTGAACGCCGCCGCCGTGGCCGCAGGTCACGCCAGCTATGCCGCCATCGGCTGGGAAGAAGACCGCGTGAAGGTCCTGCAATCTCTGCAAGACACACCCTTCTTCCAGACCGTGCGCGGTGGCCTTGTGACCGGCCTTTATAACCAAAAAGAAGTCTGGCCGCTCTTTGGTTACGAAGGCGAGAGCTTCTCGAAAGGCGGCTACATCGAACGTGGCTTCAACGACATCAACTGGCTTTGACCTGAGGAGGTTCACATGGTCGCGAAATTCGAACTCAGCGACGACTCCGTCGTGGTCGTCATCGGCACAGGCGCAGGCGGGGGCGTTTTGTCGAACGAACTGGCCCAGAAGGGCGTGAAGGTCGTCGCACTCGAAGCAGGCGGGCGCTACCTGCCGGAAGATTATATCAACGACGAATGGGAAAGCTTCGGCCAGCTGGCCTGGACCGACCCGCGCACCACCAGCGGCGACTGGCGGGTGGCCAAGGACTTTTCCGGCCTTCCCGCCTGGATCGTGAAGGCCGTGGGCGGCACGACGACCCACTGGGCCGGCGCTTCCATCCGCTTTCAGGACCATGAATGGAAGGCGCTCACCAACTACGGCAAGGTCGAAGGGGCCAACCTTCTCGACTGGCCGATCGACGGTGCCGAAATGGCGCCCTGGTATGAAAAGGCCGAAACCAAGCTGGGTGTCACCCGCACCGGCGACCGCGCGGGCCTGCCGGGCAACAACAACTACAAGGTCTTCGAGAAGGGCGCGCTCGCGCTCGGCTACAAGGAAGTCCATACCGGACGCATGGCCATCAACTCTGCCGACTATGACGGACGCATGGCCTGCCAGCAGACCGGCTTTTGCTTTCAGGGCTGCAAATGGGGGGCGAAATGGTCCGCCGCCTATACCGACATCCCGGCAGGCGAAGCGACCGGCAATCTGGAGGTCCGCGATCACGCCCATGTCGCGCGCATCGTCCATGATGATGCGGGCAAGGTTGCGGGCGTCGAATATTTCGACAAGGACGGCAACCTTCAGCTTCAGAAAGCACGCGTGGTCTGCGTGGCGGGCAATTCCTTTGAAAGCCCGCGCCTGTTGCTGAACTCCGCCTCCACGATGTTCCCCGACGGGCTGGCCAACTCGTCTGGCATGGTCGGCAAGAACTACATGCGCCACACCACCGGTTCGGTCTATGCGGTCTTTGACAAGCCCGTTCGCATGTGGCGCGGCACCACGATGGCCGGCATCATCCAAGACGAGGCACGCCTTGATCCCTCGCGCGGTTTCGTTGGCGGGTATGAGTTGGAAACCCTCTCTCTCGGCCTGCCGTTCATGGCCGCTTTCCTCAACCCCGGCGGCTGGGGGCGCAGCTTCACCACCGCGCTCGACAGCTACGAAAACATGGCCGGCATGTGGATCGTGGGCGAGGATATGCCGCAAGAAACCAACCGCGTGACGCTGTCGGAAACCAAAGACAAATGGGGCTTGCCAGTTGCGAACGTCAACTTCACCGACCATGCCAATGACGTGGCAATGCGCAACCATGCCTATGCGCGCGGTCAGGCGATCTATGAGGCTGTGGGCGCCACTCGCACCTTCCCGACGCCGCCCTATCCCTCGACCCACAACCTCGGCACCAACCGCATGTCGGAAAATGCGGCGGATGGGGTCTGCAACAAGCATGGCCAGACGCATGACATTGCGAACCTCTTCATCTCGGACGGCTCGCAGTTCACCACGGGCGCGGCCGAAAACCCGACCCTGACCATCGTGGCGCTGGCGATCCGGCAGGCCGATCATATCGCCAACGAACTTTCGGCAGGCAATTTGTAAGACCGCATTGCCCCTGCACGCCGCCCTTTTGGGGCGGCGTGCGTCCGCTTCGGACCCTGTTCAAATTCGCACAGGCTTGCCGCATCTCCCATTCTTGCCGCGCCCTCACACCCCGCCACACGGTCCCGCGCCCGGATCTGCGGGCGGCCATTCCACCTTTTGGCCATTGCCGGGCATATTTTCCCTGCCGGACGGCGCCGTGAAGAACCGCCTGCCAGATAGGGCGAAGTCCCTTCACTTCAAGAGAAATTTCGCGTGATACCGCGTGATGAGAGGGTGATTTCACATCCCCATCCCGCGGTCCCATCTTGGTCCTGCCGAAGCCGGACAGATCAAAAACCGGCCCGGATCATTCACAACTCCGCAAAGGACCAGATTATGAAACGCACCCTTATCGCCGCCCTGATCGCCGCCACGGCTGCCCCCGCTGCTTTCGCCTATACCGGCGCACCGCAATTGCTGTCGCCCGTTGACGAAGCCGAAATCCGCTTCCTCGTCCCGTCGGCCGACCTGTCGAACCTGACCCACGCCCAGGCCGCCGCGCTCGCCGCGACGCTTTACAGCAGCGACGACAATGAAAAAGGCGCACAGATCCGCGCGATCCTGAACTGAGCGATGCTCCCTGTCGCACGGGCCGTCCCCTTGGGGCGGCCCGCAGTGCCTGCAAGCTGCCCCGTGCCAGCTTTCCACCGGGCACGTCCGCGCCTCCGGTCTGGCAGACCGCCGCAACCTGTGGCAAACTGACGCCAAGAGCGATGGAGGAGAAAATGGACAAGACCGCCTGACCCGATCCCCCCGGAATTCAGCAAAAGGTCCTGCCATGCCATTTCTCAATGCGGTGCTGCCGCATCCCATGCGCTTCCCTGACGGGCGCGAAAACCCCTTCATTGCGCATCTTCAGGCGGTCATCCAACACCCGAACATCACGGTGGGCCGCCACACCTATGCCAATGATTTCGATCCGCCCGCCGACTGGGCGGCGCGGCTTGCCCCCTACCTTTACCCCGGCGCGCCCGAAAGGCTGATGATCGGCCCCTTCTGCCAGATTGCCCATGGCGCGCGCTTCATCACCGCCTCGGCCAATCACCTGATGACGGGGTTCACCACCTATCCGTTCGCGATCTTCGATCCCGCGACCCTGCCCCTGATCCTCGGTCAGTTGACCGGGCTTTCCGATACGATCATCGGGCCGGATTGCTGGATCGGTCACGGCGCGCTGATCTTGCCGGGCGCGCGGCTTGGGGCCGGGGTCATCGTCGGCGCCGGCGCGGTGGTGGGCGGCGAAATCCCCGCCTACAGCATCGTGGCGGGTAATCCCGCTCGCACCATCCGCCACCGCTTCGCCCCCGATGTGATCGACCGCCTGCTTGAACTCGCCTGGTGGGACTGGCCGCTCGACCGGATCGAGGCCGCCCTGCCCGCCCTGCTGGCCGACGATCTGGGCGCACTTTTGGCCTGCTGAAAGACGCCCGGTAAATCTGGGGCAGCCGCACAGGTTGCCCCTTGATTTACCCCAGCCCATGCCGTAACTCCCGCCGCAGGCCTAGGGGTATAGCTCAGCTGGTAGAGCGACGGTCTCCAAAACCGTAGGTCGCGGGTTCGAACCCTGCTGCCCCTGCCAAATCAATCCACCTCAGCGCGATTTCCTCTGCCCCGCCCGAATGCTGTCCGGCGGCATGATCTCCGGCTGCGGGGCCTTTGCGAAAACCTCGATCCGCTTTGGCTGCTGACCGCCCCCCCCCGCGCGCACTGTCCCGACAGTGTCGGGACGGATGCCATACGCCTGCCAGACGCGGAACAGACGGCTTGCAGACACCTGTTGCGGCCCTTCCGGGCATTCGTGAAAGGGTCTGTCGTGGGAGGCGGACCTCACTCACCTGTCGGATGTCTTCGGGTCGCTGAAGGCAATGGACTTGAAACGTTCGACCTCGGTGTCGGTCGGGGTTTGACCGCTGAACGTACGCACAAAGGCGCGGGTGCGTGAGAAGCGCAGCGTCATGTCTTCCTTGATATCCAGCGAATATTGGCCGACCTGCGTGAAATAGAGCACGCGGGCCCTGACCAGCGCTTCGTCCGGAGGGAAGCCGTGGCGCGTGAACATGCTGGTCAGCGCATCAAGCCGCTGTTGATCGGCACTGACGACAACAGCCAGAACGTCAGCGTCGCGGCGCGCCCAAAGCCTGACCGCGATATCGAGGCGGGGATCAAAAAGCTCTTCGTTCGCCCAGCATTCGAAGACGTTCAGTATGGCTTCGGTGATCGTCTGCGCCGGACGCAAGGCGCGCTGGATGATGGGCCCGGTGTTCTTGGCCAACCAATGGTCCAGCATCTGGTCATTCAGATCCTGCGGGCTTTTGAAATACCAATAAAAGCTGGAGCGCGAGACGTTCAGTTGCTTGGCCATGATCTGGACCTTGACCCGGTCGATGCCGTCGCGGATCAGGGTTTCCAACGCAAGCTTCAGCCAGTCTTCACGCGTGGAACGCCCTTGAGAGTCGACCTCCGCCTGTTCATTTGTGGATACCATCCGTCTTGTCCCCAGGAAGATTCAGTGCGCAGCCTATCCGCACCACGCAGGATTGCACAGGGTTGCGGCTGAACTCGCCCTCTTTCGAGGAGAGTTTGTCTGTACATAAATGTCTATCGATGTAAGGATCATTGGAATCGGGTTTGGAGGCGCGCATGGAAAAGCAGGACGAGACGCGGAGCGGACGTGGGCGGGGCCGCAGATCGGCCGGGACCACCGCGCCAACCATCAACCCGGCCTATGTCCGGATGCGCAATCCCTTTGCGCCGCAGGTCGCCTTTTCTGCCGATCAGATTGCCGCCATCCACGAGGGTGCTCTGCGCATACTGGAAGAGCTGGGCATCAAGGTTCTGCTGGACGAGGCACGCGCGGTCTACCGTCAGGCCGGGGCGCTGGTCGACGAAGACAGCCAGATGGTGCGCATCGGGCGCGACATCGTAACGGCAGCCTTGTCGACGGCGCCGAAGTCCATCCGCCTTCGGGCGGCCAATCCAGCGCGGGAGCAAGCCTACGAACTGGGCTCGATGCTGTTCATGGCAGGCGCGGGCTGCCCCAACGCCTATGACAATGAACGGGGTCGCAGGCCCGGCGATCTGACCGGCTACCTGGAGACCCTGCGTCTGCAGCAGTCTTTCGATGTGATCCACATGCACGGCCCTTCGGTCGAGCCGCAGGATGTGCCGATCCATCTGCGCCACTACGCCATGATGAAGGGCCAGTTGGAAAACTGCGACAAGCCGCTGTTCGTCTATTCCCGCGGCCGCCAGCAGGTTGAGGAAAGCTTCGAGATGATCCGCCTGGCGCGGGGGCTGGATGATGCAGGCTTCCGCGACGGCGTCTGGGCAACGACGGTGATCAACTCCAATTCGCCGCGTCAGCTGGATCTTCCGATGTCACGCGGGATCATCGATTTTGCCCGCGCGGGCCAGATGACGATCATCACCCCCTTCTGTCTGGCCGGGGCTATGGCTCCAATCACCGTTTCTGGCGCCTTGATGCTGCAACATGCCGAGGCGTTGGCAGGCATCACACTGGCCCAGATCACCCGGGCGGGAGCGCCGGTGTCTTATGGCGGGTTCCTGTCGAACGTTGACATGAAGTCCGGCTCGCCCGCCTTCGGCACGCCAGAGCATATCCGGGCCTGCATCGGTTCGGGGCAATTGGCGCGTCACATCGGGTTGCCTTGGCGTTCGGCCACCGGGGCCGCGTCGAACACAGCGGATTCCCAAGCAGCGAGCGAGACGATCAACGCGCTGTGGGGGGCAGTCTTGGGCGGCGCCACCGTGACCGTACACGCAGCGGGCTGGCTGGAGGGCGGGCTGACGCTGGGCTATGAGAAATTCATCCTCGACATCGAAAACCTGCAAACCATCGCCGAACTGGCGACCCCGGCCGCCGCAGATACGGCGGCGCTGGGTTTCGACGCCATTGCGGAAGTTCAACCGGGGGGCCACTTCTTTTCGACCGCCCATACGATGGAACGGTATCAGACTGCCTTTTATCGCCCGCTTGTCGCCGATTTGTCGAACCACGGCTCCTGGGTGGAGGCGGGTTCGCTGACGGCCGCCCAAAGGGCGACGGCGATCTGGAAACAGAAACTGGCGGAATTCGTCGCACCGGAGGCCTGTACGGGCGTGGCAGAGCGTCTGGACGTCTTTGTCCAGCAGGCGACCGAATCAGGCGGCGCGAAACCGGAAGACTGAGCCAGAGCTGGTCGAAGCTTGTCGGCGACAGTATTCTAATAAATGATGCGAAAACAATGGGCTGAATGGCAAATCCATTGGCAGTTCTAAGCTTGAAGAAAATATATACAGAGCCGCCTATATGTTCATTAGTGTACACGCGACGGCATGGATCGTCAGTCGGTCAGGGAGAGTGCTATGGATCATCGCACCGGCATCTCTCGTCGGCATTTCATCGCAAGCACGGCGGCCTTGGGGCTTTTCGCGGCAACGGCACCCGCCTTCGCGCAAAGCGCCCCGAAGCGCGACGGCACCCTTGCCACTGGCATCGAAGGCGCCTCGACCGGCGACACGCTGGACCCGCGCACCTTCAATTCGCCTTACTGGGCAGTTGCAGCGGGCACGATCTTCAACACGCTGGTCGAGGTTCAGGGTTCAGCGAACGAACTGAAGCCGGGGCTGGCAAAGTCGTGGGAAGGCAGCAACGGCGGCAAGACCTGGGTCTTCGAACTGGCCGACAATGCGACGTTTCATGATGGCAAGCCGGTGACCACCGCCGACGTGATCTATTCGCTGCAAATCCACAATGCCGAAGACAGCCTTGCCAATATCCGCGCCGTCGCGGCTTTGCCGAGAACGCCTGGTTCATCAAGGAACGCGAGGCAGGTCAGAAGGATCGCCCGGTCAAAGACATCGTGCGCGACATGTTCGCCGATGCCGACGACATGACTATGAGCGCAAAGAAGGATGCCTTCGGCAATATCGGCGGCTGGCTGGCGCTGAATGACGACGATCTTGCCCTGAAGGCCCGCAACCGGCTGATCCTGACCGAAGGTTTCCCAACTTATGGCGGCATGGCGGGACGCGATCTGGATGCGCAGGCCCAAGGGCTGAAAGAAATCGTCGACGAGGATTATCTGCGTTACCGGGTCCACACGACGGCCTATCTGACGGAAAAAGCTGCATGCGATGGGTATTCCCGTCATGCGTCCCGCAGGCGGGCATGCAGTCTTTGTCGATGCGCGCAAATGGCTGCCCCATATACCGCCGCTCGCCTATCCCGGTCAGGCGGCGGCGGTGGCCCTGTATGAGATCGCAGGGATCAGAAGCTGCGAAATCGGCACGGTGATGTTCGGCGCCAGACCCGATGGAACTGAGGCTCCGGCGGCGATGGATCTTGTGCGGCTTGCCCTGCCGCGGCGGGTCTACACCCAGTCCCACGCCGATTACATAGCCGAAGCCTTTGAAGAAGTCGCCCTGAGGAAGGACAATCTAAAAGGCTTCCGTATCGTCGAACAGCCGCAACTCATGCGGCATTTCACAGCGAAGTTTGCCCCGTTGCAATAAGGCGGCCCCGTGCGCGGGGTGTTACGCTCATTGACTCTGCCGTTCATGTACACTAATGTACGTTAACGGCAGGTTTTTGCTTTTCAAACGGCGGCTGCCGGTTTCCAAGGTTATCCCCGGGGGACTTGCACGGCATGCAAAACGTCATCCGAACCTGCGCGCCGCAGCCGAGCCGCAGCCCGTCCAAACCTGACCGGTACGCAGCGCAAGCCGCTGGCGCGGCATCATCGGGAAAAAGTGCCGCAACAGCGCCAATGGATATCTTGCTGGTCATCGTTCCGGGATATTCGCTTCTTAGCCTCGGCTGTATTGTCGAACCGCTGATGGCGGCCCAGACTTTAGCCACCGTTCAGCCTTTTGCATTGTCGCTTTACGACCTCGGCCCAGGCGCAACCTCCGCGGTGAAAGAGTTTCGTATCTCCGCGGCACGCGCTTTGCCGGAGCTGGAAGCGCGAATATCGGCTCGTCCGGCTCCCGGTGCGATCTTCTTCTGCTGCGGCTTTGATGTGCCGCATCACGCACGCGCGCCACTGCGTCGCGTGATGCGGCAAGCGCACCGCGCCAGCCTGCTGCGTTATGCTCCGCAAATCGTTCAGGATACTGTCGGAAGGATGGGCAGGAATCTTGAAAATCCAATTGGTATCAACGCTCTCGCCGAAGCTGCGGGCGTTTCGCAACGGCAGTTGGAGCGGTTGTTCGGTCAATATCTGAACGCACCGCCTCGCAAGTTCTACTGCGATCTGCAACTTGGGCTGGCCTGGCAATTGTGTGAACAGACTGACCTGCCTGTCGTCGAGATCGCTCTGGCCGCTGGCTTTTCGTCGCATGCAGCACTGTCCCGCAAATTCAAAATCAGATATTCGATCACCCCCTCGGAAATGCGGGCGGGGGTGCGCGTTTTAAGACGGCCAACTAAACAAAACATCGCAGTGATTGGTGCAGTGGAAGGGACAGCCTAGGCCCTTGGCTTTGAATTGCCGCTTGCCCGCCCCTTAACCCTGGTCGGGGTAAAAAAGACCATCCTGATGTGGTTTCGATGGTCGGGATCGCAGGCCTGATCGGCGCACAGGCTTTGGGGTCAGAGGTGCAGCAGTCGCTGCAACATGCAGACAACGGTCGGGGATTGTTGGCGGGTATTACGCTCCTCTTGCGCCATGGTGGACCGGATTGTGCAAGGCAGTTTCCGCCGCAAGCAATGATCGCTAGTCTGCGGGGAAAAAAGGAACCGTCATGCCCCCCGTCGATGAGCCGGCCGCACCACCCGAACTGACCTTGCGCGGGTTGAGGGTGTTTGTGGCCCTGGAAGAAGCGGGATCGATTGCCGGGGCCGCCGCGCGGATCGGCGGGTCTTCGTCCGGGGTCAGCCAGCATATCACGGCTCTGGAAAAGGCCGTCGGTGCGAAGCTCTTCGACCGCCGGGCAAAGCCGGTCACCCTCACCATCGCCGGGCAGTTGCTCCGAATGCATGCGCATCGCATTCTGTCTGTGGTTTCTGACGCTCAAAGCGACCTGGCGGAGGTCAGTCTGACGTCGCTTCCCAACCTCAACCTTGCGATCATCGACGATCTGGACGCATCCCTGACGCCTGTGCTGGTGTCAGCACTTCAAGCCCGGTTTCGGCAGTGCTTTGTACATGCTTTTTCGGGGCGATCCGACGAGGTCATCGAACTTTTGCAGGTGCGACAAGCGGATATCGGCGTGACCGCTCTTACCCCCGAAGATAGTCAAACCTTCACCTCACAGCAAATCCTGTCGGAGCCCTTCATTCTGGTGGTGGCAAAGGGGGCTATTCAACCGGGGCAAGATGCGCGTGCCATCCTGCAAAAGCTGCCGTTTGTGCAATATTCTGAAGCGATGCCGATCGGTCGCAAGGTTGCGGCCCATCTCAAAAGGGTAAAGTTGAACGTCGCCCGCAAATTTTCATTCGATGCGACGCGGTCAGTGCTGGCGATGGTTGTTGAAACCGGGGGCTGGACACTGACCACACCGCTGAACTTGCTGGATGCCGAACGCTTCGTTCCAAAAGTCGACATCCTGCCGCTACCCTTTGCGGGCGAGTCCCGGCATATCTACCTGGTCGCGCGCGCTGAAGGTCTGGGGCGCCTACCCCAACAGCTTGCCCGCGATTGCCGAAGACTGGTGCGGGAAAAGCTGGTGCCTGCCTTTGCCGCGATAGCACCGGACATGGCCGACGCCATTGAAGTGGCCGAAGAGGATGACCTGCCAATAACCCCGGTCAGCTTTGGGAAAAACGGATGATCTCGCTCACCAGACAGTCGAGGCTGTCGGTCCAGCCTCCATCTTGGGGCAGGACATGGGTCAGGAGCGAAAGCTCGGTGCAGGCGATCAACAGATGATCCGCCCCCGAAAGACTTAGCGCCGCGAGGCGCGACATCTCGGCCTGCGCGGTGGGACCCGTATCGCCCGACTTGACCGCCCTGATCAGCGCAAGAACGGGTGCGTCGTCGTGGGGCCAGACCGGCGAAAGGCCTGCGTCTGCAAATGCAGCGTCAAACGCCCCAGTCAGACGGACGGCAGGCGAGGCGAGCAAAGCGATGCGTCCTTTCGGCAGCCCGGCGACGGTCGCGGTGCGCATATCCAGAAAGGGCAAGGACGTGGCGTCGCTGATCTGCATCGCATAGGCATGGGCGGTGTTGCAGGGCATGGCCAAGGCTTGAGCCCCCGCCGCCTGCAAATCGCGCGCCATTTGCACCAGCACCGGCCCAGGGTCATCGCCCGTCCCCTCGATCAGGCGTTTGATCCGGCTTGGCACTTGCGGGTTCTGATGCACGATCAGCGGGATATGGTCGGCGTCATCGCGTGCCGGTGTGGCGGCCAAAACGCGGGCCATCAGAAGAACGGTGGCTTCCGGCCCCATCCCGCCCAGGATGCCGACACGTTTCATGCGTGCGGCAAAACGTGGGTATAGCCGGTCAGGCCGATGGCACCACCCGTGTGCAGAAACACGATCCGCTGGCCTTTCTTGAAGTGGCCTTTGCGGCAGAGATCAATCAAGCCAGCAGCGCCCTTGCCGGAATAGACCGGGTCCAGAAGGATGGCTTCGGTCTTGGCAAAGATGTCGATCGCCTCAAGCGTGCTTTCGGCCGGAATGCCATAACCCTTGCCGATATAGTCGCAATTGGCGACCACATCTTCACGTTTCACCACGCCTTGCACACCGATCTTTTCCTCGGTCGCCTGAGCCAGCCGGAACACGTTCGCCTCTTGCGTTTCTTTCGGGGCGCGCACCCCGATCCCCAGAAGCGGCAGTTGCGCGTTCAGCGCTTTCAGCCCAACGATGAGCCCGGCATGGGTGCCGGCCGATCCGGTGGCCGTGACCATATGGTCGAAGCTCAGACCGCGCTCGACCATCTGCCCCAGCAGTTCAAGCGCGCAATTCACATAGCCAAGCGCGCCGGTTGCGTTCGATCCGCCGCCGACGATGGCATAGGGTTTGCGCCCCTCGCCCTTCATTCTTTCGGCCACGGCCATCATCTCGGCGTTCATGTCCAACCCCGGCCCGCGATGTTCGATGCTGGCGCCGTGCAGGACGTCCAGCAGCACGTTGCCATTCAGCCGGTAGTTGGGTTCGTTATAGCCGGTCCGGTCTTCCAGCAGGATATGACAATCCATCCCCAGCTTTGCCGCCGCCGCCGCCGTCTGGCGCGCATGGTTCGATTGCGTGGCGCCTTGGGTCAGCACGATGTCGGCCCCCATCGCCACCGCCTCGGCCATCAGGAATTCCAGCTTGCGGGTCTTGTTGCCCCCGGTGGACAGGCCCGTGCAGTCATCGCGCTTGATCCAGATTTCCGGGCCGCCCAGCAAGGCCGACAAGCGCGGCATGGGTTCAAGCGGGGTCGGCAGATGGCCAAGGCGGATGCGGGGGAAACGGGAAAGCTGCATGTCTCAATCCTTCAGATACTGGGGGCGGTCGCGAATTTTGCAAGGCGGATGTCGGCTGTGCGGGCATGACCCTCCATGCCCTCGAACCGGCTGATCGAGGCAGTGACAGCGGCAAGGCGGGGTAGCGCCTCGGCTTCCACCCGCTGCCAAGTGACGGTTTTCAGGAATTTATGCACGGAAAGCCCGCCTGTATAGCGTGCGGCACCGCTGGTGGGCAGAACATGGTTGGTGCCAGCGGCCTTATCGCCAAAGGCGACGGTCGAATTCGCCCCAAGAAAGAGCGAGCCATAGGCGCGCAGCCGGGCCTTCCACCAGTCCAGATCCGCGGCCTGCACCTGCAGATGTTCCGGGGCCACACGATCCGCATGCGCCGCCATCGTTTCGGGACCGTCGCACAGGATGATCTCGCCCAGAGTGGCCCATGCGCCTTCGGCGGCGGCGCGGTTCGGCTGCGGCAATTCTGCGGCACACAGAGGCGCAAGGCGCGCGACTTCGGAGGCCAACCTGTGACTGTCCGTCACCAGCCAAACCGGCGAGTTGGCGCCATGCTCGGCCTGCCCGATCAGATCCCAGGCCACCACCAGAGGGTCAGCGCTGGCATCAGCGATCACCATGCTGTCGGTCGGACCAGCCACCATGTCAATGCCAACGCGACCAAACAGCAGTCGCTTCGCCTCAGCGACATATTGGTTGCCGGGGCCTACCAGAATATCGGCCTTCGGCAGGCCAAAAAGACCAAAGGCCATGGCGGCCACGCCCTGAATGCCGCCAAGCGCCAGTACCCGGTCTGCGCCACACAACTTGAGCGTATAAAGGATGGCATCTGGCACACCCGCAGGCGCGCCCACGCGCGGCGGCGACACCGCGGCCACATGGCCAACGCCCGCAACCTTGGCCGTTGTCACCGTCATCATGGCGCTTGCGATATGGCTGTATCGCCCCCCCGGCACATAGCAGCCCGCCGCATCCACCGGGATCAACCTTTGGCCGACGGTCAGGCCGGGGCGCAGCTCCACTTCCGTCTCACGGACGCTGGCGCGTTGGGCTTGGGCAAAGCGCGCAATGTTTTCATGGGCATAAGCGATGTCGTCTTTCAGGCCTTGCGGCACCCGTGCGCAGGCTTCCGCAATGGCGGCTTCTGATATTTCGATCTCGCCCTCAAAATGATCAAGGTCGCGGGCCAGACGGCGGGCCACAGCCTCGCCGCCTTCCTCGACCTCGGCCAGAATGGCCGCGACTTTTGCGGATAGGTCGGACCCTTGCAGCGTATCGGCGGGTTTGGCACGTTTCAGATAGGTCACGCTCATGCGGTTTGTTCCTTGACGAAGTCTGCCGCCGTCACGACGATTTTTCCGCCAGTGATCACGGGCAGGACGGCCGTTTTGGCCACCCGGTCCGACCGACCTCCGCTGCGGCGCGCAATGCGCTCTTCGACCATAGTGTTCCTCTTTGTAGTGCGACTGATCGAAGGCCAATCGACAGAACAGCGCAATCGGCAACGCTGCTGTTCAAGAGATTTGACAGATAGGTTCCATTTTTCTGAACGCCAGGTGGTCAGATTGACGAAATGATCCCGTTTCACGCTTGATTTGATGGCGAGAAAATGGAGCTGCCAGATGAAGTCCCAAGCCCGGTGTGTTGTAATTGGCGGCGGCATTGCTGGTTGTTCGACGCTCTACCACCTGACGCAAGAGGGATGGTCCGATGTGGTTTTGCTGGAGCGCAACGAACTGACCTCGGGCACCACATGGCATTCGGCAGCGCAGGTCACCAATTTTGGCATGACGCAGACCATGGTGGGGCTGAAAAGCCATTCCATCAAGCTTTACAAGGAATTGGCGGCAGACCCCGACTATCCGATCAACTACCACCACGGCGACGGCGGCATCCGGCTGGCAAATTCCGAAACGGTGATGGACGGCTACCGCCATTTCGCCAGCCAGGCCAAGGGTATTGGGGTGGAGTATGAAATCCTCGACGTCGCCGAATGCGCCCGCCGCCATCCGCTGATCTCGACCGACCGGCTGATCGGCGGGTTATGGGATGGGCAGGACGGCGACATTGACCCGGCGCAACTCTGCCAAGCGCTGGCCCGCCGCGCCCGCAAGGCCGGGGCTGAGGTTTACCGCAACACGCCGGTGACCGGGCTGACCCAGCTAAAGGACGACAGCTGGATCGTGCATACGGAACAGGGCGACATTGCGTGCGAGATTGTTGTGAACGCCTGCGGCTACCGGGTGAATGAGGTGGGCGCCATGATGGGCGTCCACCACCCCGTCATGTCGATGGAGCACCAGTATTTCCTGACTGAACCGATTAAGGCCATCATCGACTTTGGCAAACGCGTGCCGCTTCTGCGCTGCCCGATCGACGATTTCTACTCGCGGCAGGAAAAGCAGGGCCTGCTGGTCGGGTTTTACGAACAGGACTGCAAGACCTGGGGGATGGACGGGATCGATCCGAATTTCGTCAATGCGCTTTGCCCGTCGGATACCGACCGCGTGCTGCCGGTGTTGGAGAACGTCTTCAAACGGATGCCCGCGCTGGCCGAGGTTGGCATCCACACCATCGTCAACGGCCCGATCACCTATACGATCGACGGCGCTCCGCTGGTCGGGCCGATCCCCGGCAAGCGCAACGCGTTTTGCATCATCGGCCTGCGGGCGGGCATCGGCGAAGGCGGCGGCCATGGCTGGCTTCTGGCGCAGCAGATCGTGCATGGCGAGGCGCAGTATGACACCTGGGTCACCGACCCGCGCCGCTTTACCGGGCATGCGAATGTGGAGCTTTGCGCGCTGAAGGCGATTGAGGATTATCAGAACGAGTTTCGCTTTCACCTGCCGCACGAACACCGCCCCGCAGGGCGGCCGATGAAGGCTACGCCACTGACCCCGATCCTGGCAGCTGAGGGCGCCGAGTTTGGCGTGGTGAACGGGTGGGAGCGGATGGCCTATATCAAGCCCTCGCCCAATTTCCACGAAACCCATTCCTTCCGCTTCAACGAAACCTTTGCCGTGGTCGCCGACGAAGTGCGCGCGGTGCAGCAAGGGGTGGGGCTGACCGAGGTCAACGGTTTCAACCGCTTTGAAATCACCGGGCCGGGGGCGATGGATTGGCTGGATACGATGTTTTGCGGGCGGATGACCCGCAAGACCGGCAAGGTTGGCTTGGGCTACCTCTTGAACCACCACGGCCATATCAAGGGCGAGGCGACGCTGGCGCATCTGGACGACGGCACGATCTGGTACGGCTCCGCCGCCGCGTCGGAAGTTCACGATATGGATTGGCTGACGGCCCACATGCCCAAGGACGGCTCGGTCACCATCCGCTCGCTGACCAATGACCACACCATCCTTGTGCTAGCAGGCCCGAAGTCCCGCGATGTTCTGGCTGCGGCTTCGCGCGGGGATTGGTCGGCCAAGGCTTTCCCCTGGCTGTCGGTGCGGCGGGCGTTTGTGGGCGTCGCGCCAGCCGTGGTGATGTCGGTCAGCTTCTCGGGCGAGTTGGCTTACGAAATACACGTGCCCAACGCGCAGCTTTACGCGGCCTATCTGGCGTTGCGACGGGCTGGGCAGGCGCATGGCTTGCGGCTCTTCGGTTCTTATGCGGTGGAATCGATGCGGCTGGAAAAGGGCTACCGGCACTGGAAGGCCGATCTGGTGACCGAATTCACGCCGGAGGAATCCGGCCTTGGCCGCTTCGTCCACCGCGACAAGCCCGCGTTCATCGGCAAGGCGGCGCTGCTTGCCGCCAGCCCGAAGAAAGCTTTCGTCACCCTGGTTCTGGACTGCACGCATGCCGCCGCGCATGGTGGCGACAGCATTGTCAAAGGTGGTAGCGTCGTTGGTACCGTCACTTCCGCCTCCTGGGGTCACAGGGTTGGCAAGAACCTGGCGATGGGATTTATCGACCCACAATTTGCGGCCATCGGCACCGAACTCGCGGTCGAAGTGATCGGGCAGCCGATTGCGGCCGAGGTGGTGGCGGATTGCCTCTATGATCCCGAAAACACCTTGCCACGCGACTGAGCCTGCCAAGGTCGGCCTACTCCATCACTCCGCAGTTTGTCGCGATCGAACTGGCAACGGATGCCTTGCTATTCACCAACCGGCTGGCGGGGCAAACGCTGTAATGGCCGGCGATACCAAGGCTCTAAGTCCGATATTGGCTGGCGATTTTCGCTGCACGACTTCAGATATGGCAGCTTGCAGGAACGCAGCCTATCAACAGAAAGTGCGTCCGACCGTCTAGACTGTAGCGACCCCCCGTCCGGAAGCGTCGCCGCATGACTGTCGTGACTTGTTGGGTACTGATGTACCTGCCCGGCACGTCAGGGCGCCTTGATACCTTCCAGCAAGGCTTCAGCCCTTGTGATGGCAGCTGCCTGATGCGGTTGCAGTCCCATCTGGCCGTAATGCGGCAGGGCTTCGCCAAAGGGGTCATCGATGGCGGTCTTGTGGCCCGACAGTTCCTCAATCACCGCGAGACCGC
The DNA here is from genome assembly GCA_035433445.1 of Paracoccaceae bacterium. Classification (GTDB taxonomy): domain Bacteria; phylum Pseudomonadota; class Alphaproteobacteria; order Rhodobacterales; family Rhodobacteraceae; genus TMP-24. The sequence goes on along the minus strand of DAORUY010000006.1, from coordinate 11,634 downwards.
AGTAAGGCACATAGGTCGCCGAATAACCGCCCTCGTGCATCACCAAAAGCTTGCCGTCGCAAAGCCGCTTGGCCGCCTCTTTGACCAAACCCATCATCTGGCGGAAGCCATTCGCCGACACCATCATGCGTCCCAAAGGATCGGTCGCGCCTGCGTCATAGCCGCAGGCCACGACAATCAGATCGGGGCGGAAGCGTTCCAGCGCGGGCAGCACGACACGGCGGATGGTTTCCAGATAGGCCCCGTCGCCGCAACCGGGCGGTAGGGGGATGTTGAGGTTATAACCCAGACCCGCCGCTGCGCCCCGTTCCTCCAGGCCGCCTGAATCGGCCGGGAACAGGTTGTCTTGGTGGATAGAGATCGTAAGCGTTTCAGGGTCTTCGTAGAAACAGGCCTGCGTGCCGTTGCCGTGATGCACGTCCCAATCCACCACTGCGACGCGGCCAAGCCCATGTACAGCGCGGGCGTGCTGGATGGCGACCGGGATATTGGCGAAGAGACAGAAGCCCATGCCGAGATCGGGCAGCGCATGATGGCCCGGCGGGCGGGTCAGGGCATAGGCGTTGTCGACCTTGCCCGACAGGACCGCCTCGATCGCGACTATGGCACCACCGGCGGCCAGTTGCGCGATTTCATAGCTGCCTTGACCGAAGGGCGTGAAGACGCTGGCATCGCCGCCGCCCGCATCGCTCATCGCGTGGATCTTCTCGATATGCGCGCGGGTGTGGACGCGGGCCAGTTCGTCGTCGGTAGCATAACGGGGTTTCAGGCTGACCAGATGGTCGGTCATGCCGCTGACATCCAGAAGGTTCTTCAGCCGCCGTTTGGTTTCGGGGTTCTCAACATGCTCGCCCGGCTGCACCGAAAGGCTGGAGGGGAACACCATCGCGGCATTGCCGGTGTTGTGCCACAGGTAAAGCTCGTGAAAGACAAATCCGGTCGTCATGTCATTCCCTTTCTGAAGGCTGCGCGGGGCGAAGTTCAGGCTGGTTGGCCGCGAAACAGTGCTGCGAGTTTTTCGGTGTCGATCCCGTGGCAGGTAAAGCCAACTGGCTTGAACGTGGGCGTGTCGCGACCGGCAACGATGGCATTGACCACCGCTTCTTCCACGGCTTGGACAGCGGCAAGGTAGAGCGGGTCCAGATGCTCGGGGTTCAGTTCGCGGTGGCTAGTCAGGAAGCCAGCATCCGCCGGCATCGCGGCAGGTTCGGCCACCGAGAAGGCAAGGAAGATATCGCCCGAATTGTTCCCCCCGGGCGAGCCGCCGCGCGCAATGCCCATCCCCGCCCGCCGCGCCACATGGCGCAAGGACAGGGCCGACAGCGGCGCATCGGTGGCCACGATCACGATGATCGAGCCGGTTTCATGATCCAGAAGACTGCCCTCGGGCATCAGCTTGCCCACCGGCTGACCCAGAATGTTCAGCCAGGGCCGCAGCCCGTGATTGGCCTGCACCAGAACGCCGACCGTGTAATCCACACCGCCAATCCGCACCACGCGCGACGACGTGCCGGTGCCTGCCTTGAACTCATAGGAAATCATCCCGTTGCCGCCACCCACCGCGCCTTCGGCCAATGGACCAGAGGTGGCGCTGTCGAGCGCCTGCCGGGCATGCTGGGGTTCGACGAACATCGCGTTGATGTCGTTCAGCACGCCATCATAGGTTTCCGCCACCACCGGCATCGCCCAGGCGTGGTTTTCCGTGAAGTAGCGGGAATAGCGGTCGATCATCCAGCGCGTTGCAGCCGAATGCACCGCACCCACTCCATGGGTGTTGGTGATGCAGACCGGGCCCAGGAAATAACCGGCATCATTGATCCAATGGGTGCCGGTCATCTCGCCATTGCCGTTCAGCGTCGCCTGCCCGGCCCAGACTGGGCTGGGCTTGCCCTGATCCTGTCGGGGCACAATCGCGGTGACACCGGTTTTCATGTTCTTCGCCGGATCGGTCAGGGTGCAGAACCCCACCGCAACACCGGCCACATCGGTAATGGCATTCCATGGCCCAGTTTGACCGGGGAACGGCAAGCCAAGGTCTCTGGCGCGCGGGCTGGTCGTCTCTTTCATCTGAGGCCTCAATTCGATTTGATAATACTTGCTATCATAAACAGAAAGTGATGCAATGTCTGTCATGAACAATGTGCCAGAAGATTCTGCAACAATTGCCGCGCGCCTCCGCATCCTGATGCCGGGGCTGAGCAAAGCCGAGTCGCGGGTGGCGCAGTGGATCATCCAGAACGAGATGCACGCAGCGCTTGAAACCGGCGCCTCGCTTGCCGCGCGGGCAGGGGTCAGCGAAATCACCGTCGGGCGGTTTCTGCGCAAGCTGGGGCTTTCCGGTATGCAGGGGCTGCGCGATGCGCTGCGGGAGGACAACCTCGCACAACAGGTGCAGATTGGTGATCGACGCAAGCGGCTCAGCACGTCGGATATGGGCGTGATTCTGCGGGCCGAAGCCGAGGCGGTGCTTGATCTGGCCAACCAGGTTGACGGCCAACGATGGGCGGAGGCGGTGGCAGCCATCGGTAAGGCGACATCGGTGCATGTGACCGGCTTTCAATCCATTCGCGGTCTGGCCGAAGACTTTACCCGTCGTCTGACGATGATTTTGCCACATGTTCGCTTTGTAGCGGCCTATGACGGTATGCTGGCCGAATGGCTGGATGAAAACGAGCGGCAGGTTCTGATCCTATTCGATATCGCCCCCTATGCCCGGATCGCCGAAAAGCTGGTGCAGTTGGCAAAGGCCAACGGCTTTACCGTCATCGTCATCACCGATGAAATGAATGGCTGGGCCGAAGCCCTGACGCCTTTTGTATTCCACGCCGCAACCAAGGTCGGGGCGTTTTTGGAAAGTGTCGGCTCGCTGGCCGTGATCTCGTCGCTCCTGCTGCACAGCATTGCAGGGCAGGACGAGGCGCGGACATCGAAACGCATGTCTGAGTGGCCCAAGAAACTGCACGGGCTGAATTTGGTCTGATCGGCGGGGCGCGCGCCCCGGAGATCGGGTGTCTGAAACGCGAAAGACGCCGCTAACCGCGTCACGAACAGGGAGACTGCCATGAACCGATCCGCCTTGCCGTCACTGAACCGCCGCGCCCTTTTGCAACTGCTTGGCGCAACCGGTGCCGCAAGCCTTGCCTATGGCCTGCGCAGCGTGGCCTTTGCAGCCGAGGCCGACACGCTGGTCTGGGCCCGCCCGACGGAGACCACGCTTTACGATCCCCACAATTCGGCCCTGTCTTCGGCCTGGAACGTGCAGCACCTGTGCTATGAATCGCTGGTGACGCTGGATGACAATCTGGAAGTCGTGCCCGCCTTGGCCACCGCATGGGAATGGCAGGGCAATACGCTGGTGTTCACACTGCGGGAGGGCGTCAAGTTCGCCAACGGCCGCGCGATGACGCAAGATGACGTGGTCGGCTCGATCACCCGCGCCTTGGGTTCGGCAGGCAACCCCTGGGGCCTGATCCTGCGCAATCTGAAGGCCACCACCAAGGTCGGCACCAATCAGGTGGCGATGGAGTTTGACGGCCCGAACCGCGCCGCCCTTTCCGCCATGACCGCCTCGCTCGTGTGCATCGTTCCGATGGAAGAATCGGTTGCCGGCACCTGGGATGCAACCACCGACAAGCTCTGGGGCACCGGGCCCTATCTGGTGGAAAGTCATGTCGCCAATGACCATTGGGTGCTGGTGAAGAACCCCCATTACTGGAACGCAGGTCTGCCCAAGATCGGCAAGCTGGTCGTCCGCACCATCGCTTCGACCCAGGGCATCGTCGCCGCCTTGACCGATGGCACCGCCGATATTGCCAGCTTTGAAGGCAACCCCGACGCCAGCGCACTGCTGGCCGGGATCGCCAATGTGACCGTCGCCCCGCAATACCAGACCGCCTACAGCTTCCTTGCGGTGAACGCGGTGACCGAAGGGTCGGTCTTCAAGGATCTGAAGATGCGTCAGGCCGTGGCGCTGGCGCTGGATCGTCAGCAGATCGTCGACTTTGCCTTTGCCGGTCAGTCGGTGCCAAGCTATGGCTATACCCAGTTCAAGCTCGGCGACGACAGCGCGCTGCCGCTTTATGCCCGCGACGTCGAAAAGGCCAAGGCCCTGATCACTGAGGCGGCACCGGCCAAGACCCAAGTCAACCTGATCTATGCCAACGGCGATCTCGATGCCAACGTCTCGCAGGTGATCAAGCAGCAGCTGGCCGAAATCGGGCTGGATGTGCAGCTTGAAGGTCTTGAAGAAGGCGTCTGGCTGTCGCGCACCTGGACCGGCCAGCCTTCGGAGTTCGATCTGAACGTGACTTACTTCTCGGGCTTCTCGCATCCTCTGATCACCGCGCATTGGTGGGCACCGGAACTGGCGGGCTTTGACGCCGGTCACGTCGCCGTCGATCCGGCCTATACCGAGCTTCTGAACAAGGCACTCTTTGCCGCCTCGGATGCCGATTACGACTCCACGATGCTGGCGCTTTATGCCCGCATCAACGAACAGGCCAACCTGATCCCGCTGTGCTCGCGCACCGAGACGATGGCCTGGCGGTCGGACCGCGTGACGATGACGCCTTCGGCGATGCAGGCACAGGAAGACGTGCTGGCTGGCGTCGAAAACTTCACGCTCAACGGCTAAGATGGGCGCTGTCCTGGGCATAGCAAAGATGGTGGCGGTCAGACTTGCTCTGGCCGCCGCCACCATATGGGCTGTCGCGACGCTGGTCTTTTTCGGGATGCAGATGATCGAGGGCAGCTATATCGACGTCTTCTTCCCGCTGGCCACGCCCGAACAGAAGGCGCAGCTGACGGCGGAATACGGGCTGGACGGGTCGGCCGTGCAGCAATATTTTGGCTGGCTGCGCGCCATGCTGGATGGGAATTTCGGCACCTCGCTGGTGACCAAGGAACCGGTGCTGGACGAGTTGGTCCGCCGCCTTCCTCTGACGCTGGAACTGGGTGTTCTGGCCCTGATCATCATCGCGTTGATCGGCTTTCCCTTGGGCGTTCTGGCGGGGCTGAAAGACAAATCCCGGCTGTCGCAAACGGGCCGCGTGGGGGCCACGGTGATGATGTCCATCCCAGATTTCGTCCTCGGGTCCTTCTGTGTCTGGCTGTTTTCGGTTTACGGGCTGGGCCTGAAGGCCGGGGGCTGGGTGCCGATATCCGAAGGCCTCGGTGCGAACCTGCAACATGCGCTTTTGCCTGCCATTGTCCTGTCGCTGACCGGCCTTGGCCTGATCCTTGCCACCGCGCGGTCGGGCGTCTTGCAGGTGCGTGGGCAAGACCATGTGCTGGCCGCCGTGTCGCGGGGCCTCACGCCCGGTACGATCCTGCGCCGTGACATCCTGCGCAACACGTTGATCCCGGTGCTGACACTGTTTGCGATCATCGCGGGCTACCTTCTGGGCGGCGCGGTGCTGGTGGAAACCGTCTTCAACCTTGACGGCGTTGGGCGGCTTCTGGCGAAATCCATCGGCCAGCGCGACTATCCGGTGGTGCAGGCCGGCGTGATCCTGATCGCAGCGGTCTTCGTGCTGCTAAATACCATCGCCGACCTTCTCTATGCGGTCATTGACCCGCGGATCGGAGGGCGATGATGAGGCGCCTTTCCAAAGCCCTTGGCCCGACAGCCACCGTCTCGCTGGGCGTCTTGGTAGTGATGGTCCTGATCGGCCTGATCGAGGCCTTTCTGCCCACGGCCGAATTCAAGGCCGTGGCCTCGGGCCCGCGCCGGATGGCGCCGGGGGCGGAGTATGTCTTTGGCACCGACAACCTCGGCCGCTCGGTTCTGGCCCGCGTGCTGGAAGGCATCCGGCTGACCTTCATCGTCTCGGCGGCCTCGGTGCTGGCTGCAGCACTGGTGGGGGCGACAATCGGTATGGTGGCAGCCTATCGCGGCGGCTGGGCGGATACCGCCATCGCCATGACGACTGATGTCCTTTTCGCCTTCCCCGCCATGATCCTTGGCCTGATCATCGCGGCCATCATGGGGCCGGGCACCCTGTCGGCGGTCGTGGCGATCTTCTTCATCGTCCTTCCCACCATGATCCGTGTGGTCCGCAGCGCCACCCTCTCGATTGTCGAGCGCGACTTCGTGACGGCGGCTGAGATTTCCGGGGCCTCCGCCGCGCGTGTGCTGTTCGTGCATGTCGCCCCCAATATCGCGGCAGTGACGGTGGTGCAGATGGCATATTTGCTGTCCATTGGCATGATCATCGAAAGCGGCCTGTCCTTCCTTGGCCTTGGCGTTCAGCCCCCTGCCTCGTCCCTGGGCGCGCTGCTCAGAGAAAACTCGGCCTTCCTGACCGTGGCCCCCTGGATGGTGCTGGCTCCGGGCGCGGTCCTGTCGCTGGCCATCTTCTGCGTGAACTTCCTGGGCGACGCCGCTCGTGCCGTGATCGAACCCAGCCACCCGAGGCCCCTGACATGAGCGCGGTCATCATCGACAATCTTTCGCTCGCCTTCGGGAAGGGCGCCAAACAGGTGCAGGCGCTGGACGGCGTTTCGCTGGCGCTGGAGCCGGGCGTTGTGCTGGGCATCGTCGGCGAAAGCGGGTCGGGCAAATCGACCCTTGGCTTTGCCCTCGGTCGCCTGATGCCCGATGGGGTGCGGCCCGCCTCCGGTACGGTGCAGGTCTTCGGCCAAGACATCTGGACCCTTGGCGACAGCCAGTTGCGCGATTTGCGCAACCACACCCTGCGCTATGTCTTTCAGGACCCGATCGCCACGCTGAACCCCACGCGCCGCGTCGGCGTGCAACTGGCCGAAGCCGTCAACCCGCCCGCCAGCGATGCCCAGGTGATCGCCGCGCTGGAAGAGGTCGGTCTGCCCGACCCCGCCCGCGTCGCGCGATCCTGGCCGCATGAGCTCTCGGGCGGCATGGCGCAGCGCGTCACCATTGCGATGGCCTTCATCGCCAACCCCCGTCTTGTCGTGGCGGATGAGGCGACATCGGCACTGGACGCCTCCGTGCGAACCCGCATTCTGGACCTTCTGCGCGCCCGTGCACGCGCCACCGGGGCCACGCTGATCCTGATCAGCCACGACCTTTGGGCGGTGCGCAGCTATTCCGATCAGGTTGCGGTGATGTATGGCGGGCGGATCGTGGAACACGGCCCTTCGGCCGAAGTTTTCGCTTCGCCGCGGCATCCCTATACGCGCGCGCTGTTGGCGGCGACGCCGGGGCATGAGCGGCAAGGCGAAAGTCTGGCCACCATTCCAGGTGCGGCCAGCCCCCTTCACGGGCCTTCTCCCGGCTGCGCCTTTGCCCCGCGCTGCACCTTGGCTCAGGCTGGCCTGTGCGATGTGCAGCGCCCAATTCTGGACTTTCCAAGCGCCGACCGCAGCCTTCTTTGCCACCGCTGGCGCGACACGGCAGGTGACGCATGACCGCTTTGATCGAAACCAAAGGGCTGACAGTGCGTTTCCCGACCGGTCCCCTGTGGAACCGGCGCAGCTTTACCGCCCTGCACCCGCTTGATATCGCCATCGAGCGTGGTCAGGTTCTGGGCGTGGTCGGCGAAAGCGGGTCCGGCAAATCGACCCTCGGCAATGCGCTGATCGGGCGGCAGGCCCCCAGTGACGGCGACATCCTGTTCAAAGGACAGCCCCTGTCTGGACAGGCCCGCCGCGACCGCGCAGGCCGGTTTGCCGCCGTCTTGCAGCACCCGAAATGGTCGCTGAACCCCATGCTGCGCATCCGCGAGTCCGTGCTGGAACCCTTGCGCATCATGGGAACTGCGCCCGCAGGCGCCGCAGGCCGCGCCAAGGCAGGCGATGCCCTGGAACAGGTCAGCCTGCCCGGCGGTTATCAGGACCGCTTCCCGCATGAACTGTCGGGCGGTCAACGCCAGCGCGTCTCCATCGCCCGCGCGCTGATCACCCAGCCGGAGTTTGTGCTGTTCGACGAGGCAGTCTCGGCGCTGGATGTCTCGGTGCAGGCGCAGATTCTAAACCTGATCAAAGGGTTGCAGGTAACGCAAGGGTTCTCCGCCATCTTCATCAGCCACGACCTTGCCGCCACCCGCTATGTCGCCAATCGCATTGCGGTTTTGCATGCCGGGCGACTTGTTGAAGATGCCGATGCGTCGGTCTTCTACGGACTGGCAAGCCATCCCTATTCCCGGGGCCTGCAATTTGCTTCGGGCCTGACCACCGATCCCGCGCATGAGCTTGCCCTGGGCAAACCCGGGTTACCTCCAACCGGCTGCGCTTTGGCGCCGCGTTGCCCAATGGCAATGGATCACTGCCGCCAGACCGTTCCAGAACTTCAAGCCACGTCCGGTGCTCGCATCGCCTGTTTCGACGTCGAGGCTGGTCGGACAGCACTGGCAACCGCCGACGCGCGCCAAACAACAGCGGGCATGCGGTAGTGCGTGTCAGACCGCTGCATTGTCCGAAAATGACACGCCCAGCGTTTTGCCTCCGACATCACCCACCTGTAATTGCCGAACAACTGGGGAAGCGACGCCAACTGGTGTTCGTCTTGATCACGATAGGATGCAACGGATTGGCTTGCGCGGCGCCCGTTAACATCTGGGGTGACTTTGGGCGCTCGTCGCTCTCCGATATACGCAGCTTTCAGGCGCAATGGTGGGGCAAATTGCGGTACAATCTTCGTGATAGTCGGATTTATCCAACAACTTCATAAAGATAGTTGAAATATCTGGTGGAGCAGAGGGGGATCGAACCCCTGACCTTATCATTGCGAACGATACGCTCTCCCAACTGAGCTACTGCCCCGCCGCGGTGGGTATTTGACCCGTCGGTGTGTCATTGTCAAGAGATTGGCCGCGTTGTTCAGCGAGTGCGCGGTGCGGCGTTCTCGCGCACGAAACGCACGATATCGGCCGCCGGGCGGGCGCCCGCAAGACGGGCAACCTCTCGCCCCTTGGCATAGAGGATGAGAAGTGGAATGCCGCGGATCGCCAGTCTTTCCGCCACGGCAGGGTGATCTTCGGTGTTGATCTTGGCCAGGCGCGCCACGGCCCCCAACTCTCGCGCGGCCTTGGCAAATTCCGGCGCCATTGCCCGGCACGGACCACACCAGGGCGCCCAATAGTCGACCAGAAGCGGCAGATCGTCGGAGCGCGCTGCCTTGTCATGCGTGGGCTGGTCAACCGCGGCCACCCGCCCGTCGGCCAGCGCCGCGCCGCACACGCCGCATTTCGGGGCCGAGGCAAGCCGCTCCTCCGGCACCCGATTGGTCTGGCCGCAGTGAAGGCAGGTCGTTTTCATGGGTCGGTCCCCGGCAAGTCACATTCCAACTCAGGAATATATCGGAAGCAGATGTGACGTTTGCAAGGTCAGAGCAGATCCTCCTCTTCCCCCGTCACGTCGATCCCCAATGCCTCCAGCCCAGCTTCCAGATTCTCGGCCAGATGCGGCATGCCCATCAAGTAATCCTCGGTCGGGATCGTCGCCTCGTCGAGGGCAGTCTGAACCGCCAGGTCGAATTCCTCGGCCTCAAACGCACCCCGACCGACCCAGGCCACGGCGGTCAACTGGGGTTTTTCATCATCGTTCAGACCGGCGATGAAACTGTGCAGCTCTGCCTCTCGGGCAGCACCTTCGCGGGCCAGATGAATGACCTGCACCACGGTCGCGGGGGTAATGTCCAACATCGTCCTGTCCTTTCACATTGCGCCATACGTCAGGAATACACGACTTGCCGGCAAAGGCCTTGTCGAAGATCAAATGCATATGGCCCGCCAAAGGGACGTCACCCAAGCGATCTTCCTCCCGCTGGCGCCGCGCGCGCAGCTCTGAAGTCGGCAGGCGGGGCCCGGTAGACATGTCGTCGGGCTGAGAGAGCGACGAGACAGGCTTTATCTCGTCTGGACGCGCCGCGAAAAGCACCGGGCCCAACGGCCCGGCGCACTGGCGGCGGCTTTATTCCGCCGCGTCCATATAGCTTTCGACCGGCGGGCAGATGCAGATCAGGTTGCGGTCGCCGTAGACATTGTCGACCCGACCGACCGGCGGCCAGTATTTATCGACCCGGAAGGCACCCGGCGGGAAGCAGCCCTGTTCGCGCGAATAGGGGCGGTCCCAGTCACCGACCAGTGCATTCACCGTATGGGGGGCATGTTTCAGCGGGTTGTTTTCCGCATCCATCTCGCCCTTCTCAATCGCCGCGATTTCGGCGCGGATCGACAGCATCGCCGTGATGAACCGATCAAGCTCGGCCTTGGTCTCCGATTCCGTCGGTTCCACCATCAAGGTTCCTGCTACCGGCCAGCTCATGGTCGGCGCATGGAAACCGTTGTCGATCAGCCGCTTGGCGATATCGTCGACCGTCACATGCGCCGTTTCGGCAAACACGCGTGGATCAAGGATACATTCATGCGCCACCCGGCCCTGATCGCCCTTGAAGAGGATCGGAAATGCCCCCTCCAGCCGCTTGGCGATATAGTTGGCGTTCAGGATCGCGACCTTCGTCGCCTGCGTCAGCCCAGCCCCACCCATCATCAGGATATAGGCCCAGGAGATCGGCAGGATCGACGCTGATCCATAAGGTGCCGCGCTGACCGGCCCTTCCTTGCCGCCCGTTTCCGGATGGCCCGGCAGGTGCGGCGCCAGATGCGCCTTTACCCCGATCGGCCCCATGCCGGGACCACCACCACCATGCGGGATGCAGAAGGTCTTGTGGAGGTTCAAGTGGCTCACGTCGCCGCCCAGATCGCCGGGGCGTACAAGACCGACCATGGCGTTCATGTTGGCCCCGTCGATATAGACCTGCCCGCCATGTTTGTGGGTGATCGCGCAAACCTCTTTCACCGTTTCCTCAAACACGCCATGCGTCGAGGGATAGGTGATCATGCAGGCGGCGAGCTTGTCGCCCGCAGCCTCTGCCTTGGCTCGGAAGTCTTCCAGATCAATGTCGCCATTGTCGCGTGACTTCACCACCACGACCTTCATGCCCGCCATCTGCGCCGAGGCCGGGTTGGTGCCATGCGCCGACACCGGAATGAGGCAGATGTCCCGATCCCCCTGCCCGCGCGCGCGGTGATAGGCCACGATGGTCAAAAGACCCGCATATTCGCCCTGCGCGCCTGAATTCGGCTGAAGGCTCATCGCGTCATAACCGGTGATGGCGCAGAGTTTCGCCGACAGATCGCGCACCAGCTCGTGATAGCCTTCGACCTGATCGTGCGGGGCGAACGGGTGGATATTGGCGAACTCCGGCCAGGTGATCGGCATCATCTCGGCCGCAGCATTCAGCTTCATCGTGCAAGATCCCAGCGGAATCATCGCCCGATCCAGCGCCAGATCGCGGTCGGCCAGACGGCGCATATAACGCATCATTTCGGTTTCCGCGCGGTTCATATGGAAGACCGGATGCGCCAGATATTCCGACTTGCGGATCAGCGCATCGGGGATGCGGTAATCGGGCGACAGATCACTGTCCTTCCGGTCGATGCCGAAGGCACGCCACAGCCGTTCGACCGTCTCGCGCCGCGTGGTTTCGTCAATCGAAATGCCAAGCTTCGTCTCGCCCACCACACGCAGGTTGATCCGTTCCTTGCGCGCCGCCTTCAAGATCACCTGCTGCATCGGGCCGACATCAACAGTGATCGTATCGAAGTAATGCCGAGGCGCGACCTTGAAGCCCGCGGCCTCTAGCCCCTTGGCCAC
>DAORUY010000005.1:0-29437 GCA_035433445.1 Paracoccaceae bacterium | reverse complement strand
CATATAAACTCCGACCCCAGCGGGAGAGACCCATGAATTACCTCGAGTTCGAAAAGCCCCTGGCCGAGATTGAAGGCAAGGCCGAGGAACTGCGTGCGCTGGCCCGCAAGAACGACAAGATGGATGTCGAGAAGGAGGCCGCGGCGCTGGACCGCAAAGCGGCCGACATGCTCAAGGATCTCTACAAGAACCTCGACCCTTGGCGGAAATGCCAGGTGGCGCGCCACCCCGACCGGCCGCATTGCATCGACTATATCGAGGCCCTGTTCACCGAGTATACACCGCTCGCTGGCGACAGAAACTTTGCTGACGACCATGCGGTGGTGGGCGGGCTGGCCCGCTTCAACGATCAGCCGGTGATGGTGATCGGCCATGAGAAGGGCAATGACACCAAAAGCCGGATCGAGCGCAATTTCGGCATGGCCCGCCCGGAAGGCTACCGCAAGGCGATCCGCCTGATGGAGATGGCGGACCGTTTCGGCCTGCCGGTCATCACCCTGATCGACACGCCCGGCGCCTATCCCGGCAAGGGCGCGGAGGAGCGCGGTCAGGCCGAGGCCATCGCCCGGTCAACCCAGAAGTGCCTTGAAATCGCGGTGCCGCTGATCTCGGTGGTCATCGGCGAGGGCGGATCGGGCGGGGCCGTGGCCTTTGCCACCGCGAACCGCATCCTGATGCTGGAACATTCGATTTATTCGGTGATCAGCCCCGAAGGCTGCGCCTCGATCCTGTGGAAAGATGCCGAAAAGATGCGGGAGGCCGCAACGGCGCTGCGCCTGACAGCGCAGGATCTTCTGAAGCTGGGCGTGATCGACCAGATCGTGAAGGAGCCTCTCGGCGGGGCGCAGCGCGACCGGGACGAAGCGATCAAAGCCGTGGGCAAGGCGGTCGAGGCGGTGCTGAAGGACTTCGGCCGCATGAAACCCGCCGACATGGTGCGCGAACGGCGCGAGAAGTTCCTGGACATGGGCACCAAGGGTCTGGCGGCCTGAGACGCGGCAAATTCTGTGGGCGATGTGTTTGGCGCGTCGCCTACCACCAGCCAAGATGGGCGCGGGTGGCGCGTTCGGCATCATAGGCCACACCGTTGATTTCACCTGATGAGGCGTCTTCCAGCATGCGCCCGGCGCTTGGCAGGCCCTCGGAACAATCGCCTGCGGTCCACAGTTCGGATCTTTGCAAGGCGCGGGCGCATTGCGAATAGACCTCTCTCACGCGGATGACGATGACGGTGCGGGGATGCTGGCCTTCGCGCTCGAAACGGGCGCACAGGCCGGGGTCGGCGGTCAGCCGCGCCGTGCCGTTGACCCGCACGCAACTGGTCGATCCTGAGACAAGAAAAATCAGGCTGACGCGGTCATCACGGATGATGTTGCGCAGGGAATCGAGACGCTGATTGCCGGTCCAGTCGGGCAAGAGCAGGGTTTCGTCATCGGCGATTGTAACAACCGGCCCCCGGTCACCGCGCGGGCTGCCGTCCGTGCCTTCGGGGCCGACCGTGGACAGGATGCAAAACCGGCTTTGCGCGATCCAATCGCGGTAGGCTGGCACGAGACGGGTCGAGACCTTGCGCAGCGCGGGCGCCTTGGGCGTGCCATAGTGGCCGTGCAGCGTTTCAAGATCGGAAATCCATTGCATGATCAGGCCTTCTTTGCCGCCTTCGGTTTCCTCGGCTTCGGCGCGGGCACTAGCTCTGCCACCCGTCGCACAAGCCGCACCATGAGGTCGGTGTCGTCAAGCTCCCCGGTCAGCAGCAGATGCGGCTTCGCCCCCGGATAGGGCAGGCCATAGGCTGGCGCTTCGATCATCGCCAGAACTTCGGGCAGGGGTTTGAGGAAGAACTGGTTGTCGCACAGAAGTGCCACCACCTTGCCATCACAATAAAGGGCATACTCGCCGAACATCTTGCGTGTGGCGACCAGCCCCGCGCCCCGGACCTGATCCAGAGCATGCTCGGCAAAGGCGGCGTCAGTGCCCATTTTTTCGCCCATCGGTTGGTGTGGAGACGAAGCCCGCTTCGGCCATCACCCGGTTTGAGGCATCCTCGATCACAGGTTCTATCACCGCCATGAAGTCGGCGACCGGCCGGCCCGCCACCACGCGCGGCAGAAACTCCACCACAGCCAGACCGGGCTTGCGCAATATCCCGTGGCGGGGCCAGAAGACGCCGACATTGGTCGCGGCAGGCACACAGTCCTGCCCCAGTTCGCTATACAGCACGCCCACGCCGACCTTGTAGGACTTGTATGCCCCGGCGGCGACGCGGGTGCCCTGCGGATAGATGATCAGCTGGCCCGCCTGTTCGCGCCCCGCCTTCACATCGGCGACCATCCGCGCCATCGCCTGACTGCGCTTGCCGCGATCGACCGGCACACAGCCGATCTTCTTGGCATACCAGCCCAGGATCGGCGCCCAGAGGAGTTCCTTCTTCATGATGAACTTCGGGCGCGGCACAACCGAAACGATCATGATGATGTCGAAAAAGCTCTGGTGCTTGGCGGCGATCAGGACCTCGTCTTGCGGCACCTCGCCCCGGATTTCGGACCGCAGGCCCACCAAAACCTTTGCCGACCACCGCACCCAGCGGCAGTAGGAATGGACGGCATCAAAAGCGGCGTCACGGCGGAAAAGCACGAAGGGTGTCCACCAGATCGCCAGCACCAGCATCGCCAGATACATCTGGGCGATGAAGATCAGCGACAGAAGATATTGGGCCACCATTCTCATCTGACGGTCCTCAGCGTGCGGTAGGCGGCGGCGCGGGTCGCCACCAGCGCCACAATGGCGGCAAGCAAGGGAATCGCCAAGGGCCAAAGCCATTCGATACCGGCGAAACCAAGGCCGGTCAGAAAGCCTCCTTCTTCGGCGGCGGCGGGCATCATCAGGATGGCGATCATGCCCGTCAGCGTGCCAACAAGCGCGCCCACCAACGCCCTGAGGGTGAAGCGGCGGACGAAGGCGCGGGCGATATAGCCATCCTCGGCCCCGATCAGACGCAAGGTGCGGATCACCTGTCCGTTCGCCGCCAGTGCCGCCTGTGCAGCAAGCGTGATCATCGCCGCCGTCGCCCCGCCGATCAAGATCAGCGACAAGAGGCCCAGCGACCGGATGCGGTTGGCCGACGCGATCAGCGGCTTGCGCCAGCGCATGTGATCATCAAGCACTGCTCCCGGCGCCTCTGCGGCAAGGCGCAGCTTCAGCCCTTCGGCATCGAAACCTTCCTCCGCCTCGGTCACTTCGATCAGTTGCGGGATCGGCAGGCTTTCGACCGGCAGGTCGGGGCCAATCCAGGGTTCCAGCAGGGACCGCGTCTCATCGCTCGTCACCGCACGGGCAAACTCGACCCCTGGGGTGGTTTCCAGAACCTCCAGCACCTTTGATGTCTGGCGTTCCAACTGATCGGCCGGCGCGGAAATCCGCACCGTCGCGCTGCGGGCCAGCGCGCCGGTCCAGCGGTCAGCCAGATGGCCGGTGGACAGCGACAGAGCCAATGCGAAGACCGCAAGAAAGGCCATCGCAGCGGCGGTCAGTCCGGTCAGCGTGGCGGTATGGCCCGACGGCGGCACGACACGGTCGGCACGCGGGTTGCCGGTCAAGAGGGCCAGGAAATGGTTCAGCCGTTCCATCACAGGTCCGCCCCCGCCAGTTGCAGCTTGCCACCCTGAATGCGCAACACCCGCGCTGCGACATGCGCCTTGGCCGCCCGGATCAGGTTCAGGTCATGCGTCGCCATCAGCACCGTCTTGCCCATGCGGTTCAGTTCGGTCAGCAGCCGCAAGAGTTTGAGCGACATATCCCAGTCGATGTTCCCGGTCGGCTCGTCCGCCAGAATCAGATCGGGCGATGTGATGACGGCCCGCGCCAGTGCCGCCCGCTGGCGTTCGCCCCCCGAAAGCGATGGCGGGCGGGCCGACGCCCGTTCCCCCAGCCCGACCCAGCCCAGAAGTTCATCCAGCGACTGATCGTCAGCTTCCTGCCCGGCGACCTGAAGCGGCAGGGCGATATTGTCGGCAACACTCAGATGATCGAGAAACTGACAATCCTGATGGACGATGCCGATCCGGCGACGCATCCGTGCCGTGTCATCCCGCGAAAGGGTGCCCAGGTCCTGACCGAACACGTCAATCCGGCCCGACCGCGCCGCCATTTCCCCATAACAGAGCTTGATGAGCGAGGTCTTGCCCGCACCGGACGGGCCGGTCAGGAAATGAAACGACCCCGGCGCCAGCTTCATCGTCACGCCCGACAAAAGATCCCGGTCGGCATAACCCAATGTGACATCATGAAATTCGATCAACCCGCCTGCCCCCCGAAGAGCGCGCAAATCCGCCGCGCCTTCTTTGCATTTCGCATAAGGCCTGCACAAAAGCTTGGCCGTCTGCCCTTGGCTTGCTACAACAAGCGCAAAGCAAAGGCCAGAAAGCAAAGGCCGCATGGGCCGTGGCAATCGGCAAGTATCGACTGATCGGATGGAAAGTGAATGCGGCTGATCTGCCCCAACTGTGACGCCCAATATGAAGTGGACAGCGCTGTAATCCCCGAAGGCGGGCGTGATGTGCAATGTTCAAGCTGCGGGCACACCTGGTTTCAGACGGCGCTTTCGGCAAACGCACCCGACAGCGCCGATGCACCGACCGTTGCGGCGGCCATCGCACCCGAAACACTGCGGCGGCGCACTCTGGATGATGCCGTCCTTTCGGTCCTGCGCGAGGAGGCGGAGCGCGAAACCCGCGCGCGGGAGGCTGAAGGCAGCAGCCTGGAAACCCAGACCGATCTGGGGCTAAGCGCCCCGCCAGCCGCCCCGCCGCCCCAAAAGCCCGCCGCGCCCCCACCCCAGACGGCAGAGGCGGACCTAGATGATGATCTGCCCGATACCGACGTGGCACTGGTGGCGCGCGCGTCCCGACGCGAGCTTCTGCCTGACATCGAAGAGATCAACTCAACCCTTCGCCCGACCTCAGAGCGGCGCAATGATCCGGCGTCTGCTGGTGCACCGCAAACCCTGCGCCAGCAGCGAAATGGCTTCCGTCGCGGGTTTCTCACCTCCATCGCCGGGATGAGCCTCCTGCTGCTTGTCTATATTTTCGCCGGGGCGATAGGCCGCGCAGTTCCGGCCAGCCAGCCCATACTGGAGCCTTATACCGCCGCGATCGACGGGATACGGCTCTGGCTGGAAAACAGCATGCGCACGACAACCGAATCTCTCAAATCCACCGATGCGCCTTCGGGCTGACACACATCAGAACTGGTCGAGCAGCCGGTTCAGATAGTCCAGTTCGGCCTCTGGCCGGGTGCGATCGGACGAACGGCGGCGGATTTCATCCAGAAGATCACGCGCGCGGCGATAGACATCCTTGCCATTGAGCAGGTTCTGATTATCGGCGTTTGTCGGCCCACCATTTGGGTTGCCGCCGTCGCGCCCAAGTGGATCAAGCGGCATTTCGCGCCCCTGCTCACCCTGCGCCTGCCCATCTGCGCCGGTCAGGCGATTCTGTTCTTGCGCAAACGCCTCGCCCAAACTGCGCATCCCTTCGCGCAGCTTGCCGATCGCCTCGGCCTGCCGGTCGATGGCGCCTGGCAGATCACCGTCGCGCAGCGCCTCTTCGGCCTCGTCCATGGCGCGGCCCGCATCCTCGAGTGCGCGGCGCGCGCGGTCGGCATCCTGGCCTTGCGCATCGGGCAGCGCCTGGGTCTGGCGTTCCAGCTCGCGCCGCAGGGCTTCTTGACGGTCCGCAAGGCTCTGGCCGTCCAGACCTTCCGTGCCCTGCCCGCCTTGGTCCTGCCCGCCTTGGTCCCGGCTGCCCTGGTCCTGGCCCTCCTGGCCTTCCCCGGGCATCGGTTCATCGCCCTGCTGGCCAGGCTGATTTTGCCCCGGCTGGCTGTTCTGGCCCTGCCGGAAGGCATCGTCAGACAGGTCCTGCTGATTGCGCAGCGTCTCGCCCAGATCGCGCATGGCCTTGCCGCCGGGGCTTTGCCGCCCTTCGCCACCTTCGCCTTGCGTGACTTTCAGGTTCTGCATCAACTGGTTAAGCTGCTCGAGTAGCTCTTGCGCCTCGGCCATGCGGCCCTCTTCCATCAGGCGCTGAATCTCATCCATCATCTGCGCGATCTGGTCATCGGTGATCGGCTGGCCCTCTTGGTTCTTGGCGAACTTGTCCACGGGATCTTCGGTGCTGCGTTCGGCCAGCATGTCCAGATAATCGTCGGTCGCCTCGCGCAATTCATCCATCAGCTTGGCGATCTCGTCCTTGCTTGCGCCGTTCTTCATCGCTTCCGACAGCCTGTCTTGGGCGCGCTTCATTCGTTCCAGCGCGTCGGCCAGCCCGCCATCCTCGATCAGAAGCGCCGCTTCCCACAGGGCCTTGGCCAGCTCGTCACGTACCGCGACCGAGATCGGCCCCTGCGCCCGCGCCGCGGTCAGGCGACGGATGGCCACCCGCAAGGTCAGATAGGCGCGTTCGCTGCGAACGAACCCCTCGGGCCGGTGGGTAATCGCGCGCAGGATCTGCTCGACCCGTTCGCTATTGGTGCGCGACCAGAGCAGATCGCGGCGCATCTCGATCACGCCCGCCGCAAGCGGATCGAAGAATCGTCGCCCCGGCAACAGCAGTGCCACGCTGTCGGTGCTGGCGGTTTGACCCAACGCATCGCGGACCGTCAGCACCATCCGTACCGGTAGGTTGGCCCAGGGATGTTCCGAGGCGTCTTCGGCCAGAATCTCGCTCACCTCCGCCCGCCGCCCGGTCATCGGCAATGGCAGGTCAAAGACCAGCGGGGGCAGCGGCTCCGGCTCTGCCAGAAGACCAAAGCGGCGGTCGACGGCGGGCAGGTCCAGTTCAAACCGAACCTCGCCGCCTGTAATGGCGAAATCGTCCTTGGCAGTGAAGGGCTGGGCCATGCGGCCATCTACCTTGCGGTCCATCGGGCCGGTTAGCGCCACGCTGGGCGGTTTGTCGGCCAGAACTGTCACCTGCCACGCGCGCCCGCCTTCGCCTTCGATGGCAAGCGTCCCGGAATGATCGACGATGAAGTCGAACGCCATCTGAGGCGCGGCGTCCGCCGCGGGGGCGGCAGAGGGCGTAACAGACAGATCCTGTCGCACCTCAAAACTGTCCGGCGGGCCATAAAGTCGCAAGATCACACGGCTGCCCTGCGGCAACTCCAGCGGCCCCTCGTCAACCTTGGCCAGATAAAGCGTCGGTCGCCCGGTATGGGCCGGGGGTTCGATCCACCCTTCCCACGAGGCCGACGGGGCCCCTGCCAGCGCGGGATTGGCCGGTTGCAGGATCTGCCCGACCCGCCAGAAGGAGCCGAAAAGCGCCGCAACAATCAGCGCAACCAGCGCCGCATAGCGCAGCGCAAACGGGTCGCGCCCCGACAGGCGCAGGTCCGGCGCAGGGGCCTTGGCTCCGCGCAGGCGGGCCCGCATCCGCTCCAGATGCGCCCGCCAGACGGCGCGGGATTGGTCGTCGAGGGCACCCAGCGCCTGCTTGTCGCCCAGCGCGGCCAGCGGACGGCCAGGCAAGGTGGCGTCTAGCCGGGCCCGCGCGTCGTCCCATAGCGGCCAGCGGAACTGGCGGACACCATGATAGAGCGCCAGCGCCAGACAAAGCGGCACGGCAAGACAGAAGAGCCAGAAAAGTTCGACCGTGGCGTAATCCTGAAACCCGAACGCCAGCGCGGCAAGGGCGGCGAACAGAATTGTCCAGACGGGCCAGAAGGCGCGGGTGATGCGTTCGGCCACAAGCCCGGCAAAGGTAATCCGCAGCGGCCAGCGCAGCGCGTGCCCTATTGCGTCATCCTCTGATCGGTTGGCGACCATCACCGTTTCCTGACGCCCCGCCCGAGTGGCTAGAGCCATTCAGGAATGCTATCGCGCTTTATCATCTCATCATAGGTCGGACGGGCGCGGATAACGGCAAATTGTTGCCCATGCACCAGAACCTCCGGCACCAGAGGCCGCGCATTATATTCCGACGCCATCGCCGCGCCATAAGCCCCGGCCGAGCGGAAGGCGACCAGATCGCCATCCGTCAGCGGCGGCAGGGGCCGGGCCTTGGCAAAGGTATCGCCGGTTTCGCAGACCGGACCCACCACATCATAAGGGGCGGGTTCGATACCGGGGGCGGCTTCTATCACTGGTATGATGTCGTGGTGCGCCCCATACATGGAGGGGCGGACGAGGTCGTTCATCGCGGCGTCGAGGATCAGGAAATCGCGACCCTCGCCGTGCTTGAGGTAGATGACGGAGGACACCAGAAGCCCGGCATTGCCGGAAATCAACCGACCCGGCTCGATCTCGATCTCGCAGCCCAGATGCCCGACGGTGCGTTTGATCAGCGCGCCATAGTCGGTGGGCAGCGGCGGCGCTTCGTTCGAGCGGCTGTAGGGGATGCCGAGCCCGCCGCCAAGGTCAAGGCGGGTGATCACATGGCCATCGGCGCGCAGCACTGCGGTCAGGTCGGCAACCTTCTGATAGGCCTGCTCGAAAGGTTCAAGCTCGGTCAACTGGCTGCCAATGTGAACGTCGATGCCAACGATCTGCAACCCCGGCAAACGGGCAGCTTCAGCATAGACTTCGCGCGCGCGCTCGATCGGGATGCCGAACTTGTTTTCCTTCTTGCCGGTGGCGATCTTTTCATGGGTCCTGGCATCCACGTCGGGGTTCACACGGATGGTGATCGGCGCGGTTTTCCCAAGGGAAACAGCCACTTCCGACAAGGCCCGCATCTCGGGCTCGCTTTCGACATTGAACTGGCGGATGCCGCCTTCCAAGGTCAGGCGCATCTCTTCTCGGGTTTTGCCGACGCCCGAAAAGACGATCCGTTCGCCCGGAACGCCCGCCGCCTTGGCCCGCAGATATTCGCCCGCCGAGACCACATCCATGCCCGCACCAAGTTGGGCAAGCGTCTTCAGGACGGCGATATTGCCATTCGACTTGACCGCGAAACAGACAAGGTTCGGCAGGGGGGAAAGCGCCTCGGTGAAAAGCCGGTAGTGGCGTTCGAGCGTGGCCGTGGAGTAGACGTAAAAGGGGGTGCCGACCGCGGCGGCAATGTCGGGGATCGCCACATCTTCGGCATGAAGGACACCCTCGCGGTAAAGAAAATGGTCCATGTCCTGCCCCCTTGGCCCGCGCGCCCTGCCCCGTTGTCCGGGGTATAGAGAGATGCGCTGGCGGGTGCAATTCCGGCGGTGTTGGGCCGGATGTCAAACGTATGCTGAACGTATTCCAAAGGTATTCCAAACGTATTCCAAACGTTTGGATGGAATGCCCGACTTTGGCATGATCGGGCGGCAGGTGAAAAGCGGCTGGATCAGCTTCCGCCGACCACGCCCACCTGAACCTGTCCGCTGATCGAAACCCCCGGCTCGGGCGCGGGGGGTTTGGGGGCGCCGTCGACGCCGCAGGCGGCGAGAGTGGCGAGGGCGAAAAAGGTCACAATGAGGCGGGTCATTGGCTTATGTTCACTCCGATACCGCCGATGGTGGTGGAGAGCGCGGGCGTGACCGTCGCGCCATCGGGCGTCAGGCGGACATTGGCATGGGCGCGCGGCCAGGAACAGGCGGCGAGTGCAAGGAGAAGTGCCATCGGCAAAAGCTTGCGCGGGCGGAGGCCTGTCATCCGAGCCGCGCCTTCCAGGCCGCCACCTGGGCGCGAACCTGATCGGGGGCGGTGCCGCCGTAGCTTTGTCGGCTATTCACCGAATTATGGACGCCAAGGACGGCATAGACCGATTGATTGATTGCCGGATTGACGGACTGCATTTCGCCCAGCGACAGGTCGGGCAGATCGCAGCCCTTCTGTTCGGCCAGGGCCACCAGCGCGCCGGTCGCATGGTGCGCATCGCGGAAGGGCAGGCCCGCTTCGCGCACCAGCCAGTCGGCAAGGTCTGTCGCGGTGGAAAAGCCGCTGGCGGCGGCGCGTTCCAAATTGGCGCGGTTCGCGGTCATATCACGCACCATGCCTTCCATCGCGGCAAGCGCCAGCATCAGCGTATCGGCGGCATCGAAGACCTGTTCCTTGTCTTCCTGCATGTCCTTGGAATAGGCCAAGGGCAGGCCCTTCATCACGGTGAAAAGCGCCACCGTCGCCCCGAGAATCCGCCCGATCTTGGCGCGGATCAGTTCGGCCGCATCAGGGTTCTTCTTCTGCGGCATGATCGACGAGCCGGTCGAGAAACGATCCGACAAAGTAACGAAGCGGAATTGCGCGGTGGACCAGATCACCAGCTCTTCGGCGAAGCGCGACAGGTGGACGGCGCAGATCGAGGCGGCGGACAGGAATTCCAACGCGAAGTCCCGGTCGCTGACCGCATCGAGCGAATTGGCCATCGGCCGGTCAAAGCCCAGTTCCCGCGCCGTCATATGCCGGTCGATGGCAAAGCCGGTGCCCGCCAGCGCCGCCGCGCCCAAGGGGCATTCGTTCATCCGCACACGCGCATCGGTGAAACGCCCGACATCGCGGGCGAACATTTCGACATAGGCCATCATGTGATGGCCCCAGGTGACGGGTTGGGCGGTTTGCAAATGGGTGAAGCCGGGCATGACCCAATCCGCGCCCGCCTCCGCCTGCGCCAGAAGCGCACGGATCAGCGCGCCAAGGGCCGTGATCACCGCATCGGCCTGATCGCGCACCCACAGGCGGAAATCGGTCGCCACCTGATCATTGCGCGAGCGTGCGGTATGCAGCCTGCCGGCCGGTTCGCCGATCACCTCCTTCAGCCGCGCCTCGACATTCATGTGAATGTCTTCGAGCGCGGTCTTGAAGGTGAACTTTCCTCCCTCGATCTCTGACAAGACCGTGAGAAGGCCTTCCCGGATCGTCTCCGCATCCTTAGAAGTCAGGATACCTTGCGCGGCCAACATCGCGGCGTGGGCGCGACTGCCACGGATGTCCTGGGCATAAAGCCGCTGGTCGAAGCTGATCGAGGCATTTATCGCCTCCATGATCGCGTCGGGACCGGCGGCGAAACGCCCGCCCCACATCTGGTTCGAACCGGCAGCGGCGGAATGGGAAGTCTTTTGGTCGGTCATGTCCGGCCCTTCGGAGTAAACATGCGGCGTTTCAGTCTGATCGTCCTTTATACGGCCCTCACCCTTGGTGCAAATGCCGCCTTGGCGGAGGTGCCGCCCGGTGTGGAGGTCATCAAGCCATTCCTGACGGGCGAAATGGCCAAGATGGTTCCTGCCAGCGAAGCCCTGACCCTGCCGGAGGCTGCATTGCTGGATGCGGCGGATGGCGCGGCCGATCTGGCGCCCTATCGCGACAAAGTCCTTTTGGTGAATTTCTGGGCCACCTGGTGCGCGCCGTGCCGGGCCGAACTTGCAGCACTTGACCGGCTTCAGGGCGAACTCGGCGGCGAGACATTCGCGGTGATGACGGTCGCGACCGGGCGCAATCCGGTTCCCGCGATCGAAAAGCTGTTCGCCGATGAAGGGATCAGCCATCTGCCGATCCTGCGCGATACGGATCAGGCGTTCGCGCGGGCCAGTGGGGTTCTGGGCCTGCCGGTGTCGATCCTGGTCGACCGTGACGGCACCGAAATCGCGCGGCTGGTCGGGGATGCGGAGTGGGATTCGGACGAGGCAAAGGCGCTGATCCGGGCGCTGCTGGACCGTCCGGCGGCACAACCCTGAAAGGGTCGGAGCAACTTTTGCGACGGAACGGTTGACTTCACGTCACTTTCTTGCGGGAAGGCGATTGACTCGACTCTGCGAGAGGGCACGAATGGCGGCACCGATTTCGTCTGGGAGGGACAGAAATGGCCGTGAAAATTCATCCATCCATCGACAAGGGTATCGCCAAAGGATCGAAGACCTTTGCCGGTGGCACCTTGACCTGCCACTGCAAGAAAGACCCGGTAACGGTGCGCATCGACAGCCAGGTCGCGCATAACCACGCCTGCGGTTGCACCAAGTGCTGGAAGCCCAAGGGGGCGGCCTTCTCGGTCGTGGCCGTGGTGCCGTCGGACAAGGTGACGGTGACGGCGAACGAGAAGAAACTGAAGGTCGTCGACAAGAAGGCGCTGATCCAGCGCCATGCCTGCAAGGATTGTGGCGTTCACATGTATGGCCCGGTCGACCGCGAGGGCCATCCGTTCCAGGGGCTGGCCTTCATCCATCCCGAACTGTCGAAAGACAAAGGCTGGGCCCCGCCCACATTTGCCGCTTTCGTGTCGTCGGTGATCGAGGCGGGCACGCCGCCGAAGAAGATGAAGGGCATCCGCGCGCGCCTGAGCGAGGTCGGCCTGCCGCCCTATGACTGCCTGTCGCCCGGGCTGATGGATTATCTGGCGACCTGCGCGGCGCGCACCGCCGGAACGCTGAAGGAATAACGCGGGCCACGCCAAGGATGCGAGGGCTCTGCCCTCGCGCTCCCGGGATATTTTGAGACAGAAAATGAAGCCAGACCCGCGGGCTGTGTCAGCCGCACGGGGTCGAAAGCTGGGCGTGGCGTGGGCAGGTGATCATATGGTCGTTCACCATGCCGACCGCCTGCATGAACGCATAGACGATGGTCGGGCCGGCGAATTTGAAGCCGGCCTTCTTGAGGTCCTTGGAGATCTGTTCGGACAGCGGCGTGGCGGCGGGCACGTCGGCCATGGTGCGGAATGTGTTCTGGATCGGCGCGCCTCCGACATAGGCCCACAAGAAGCGGTCGAACCCGTCGCGTTCGTGGATGGCCAGATAGGCGCGGGCGTTGCCGATTGTCGCCTCGATCTTGGCGCGGGATCGCACGATGCCGGGATCGCTGAGAAGCCGCGCGACATCGTCGTCGCCCCAAGTCGCAATGCGGGCCGGATCGAACCCTTCGAAAGCCAGGCGGAAGGCATCGCGCTTTTTCAAGATGGTGATCCAGGAAAGCCCCGCCTGAAACCCGTCGAGCACAAGTTTTTCCCACAGGGCGCGTGGGTCATACTCCGGCACGCCCCATTCCGTGTCGTGATAGGCCACATAGACCGGATCTGATCCGCACCAGCTGCACCGTTCCGCCATTCATCCCGCCTCCGGTTCATGTTTACGGCTTCTTAGTTGGTTTTGCCGATCCTGTCGCCTGAGGAACGGAGAGAAGAATGGCACGCCCGGGACGCAAGCAGACTGATCCGGTGGAACCCGACGAGGCCAATCCGCTGAATGTGGCGATCAATAGTGCGGCGCGCGAGACCATGACGATGGTGCGCGAGGCGTTGGGTCGCAAGGATGTGATGCTGGCCTTCCAGCCCGTGATCCAGTCGGCGCGGCCCGACCGGCCAGCCTTTTACGAAGGGTTCATCCGGGTTCTGGACGGGGCTGGCCGGGTGATTCCGGCGCGCGATTTCATGGGGACGGTCGAGACGACGGAACTGGGACGGATCATCGATTGCCTGTCGCTGGAAATGGGCATGCAGGCGCTGGAGCGGCAGCCAAACCTGCGGATGGCGATCAACATGTCGGCCCGCTCCATCGCCTATCCCAACTGGATGCGGACCCTCAGGCGGGGGCTGAAGGCCAGTCCCACAGCAGGGGAACGGCTGATTTTGGAGATTTCTGAGGAATCGGCGATGGTGATGCCGGATATCGTCTGCGTCTTCATGCAAGATTTGCAAAAGCAGGGCATTTCCTTTGCGCTGGATGATTTCGGGGCGGGGGTGACCTCGTTTCGCTATCTCAAGCAGTTCCTCTTTGACTTCATCAAGATCGACGGTCAGTTCATCCGCGGGATCGCCGACAGCCCCGACAACCAATGCATGACCCGCGCGCTTTTGGCCATCGCGCATGAGTTCGACATGCATGCAGTGGCGGAATCGGTCGAAAGCGCCCGCGATGCGGAGGTGCTGATGGCGATGGGCATGGACTGCATGCAGGGCTATTATTTCGGCGCGCCAAGCGTAACGCCCCCCTGGAAAGCGGCACGCGAGAAACGCCGGCGCGCCTGAGGGGCATGTGACGCGCCCATGGCAAGGGGCGACGGGACAGCGGCCCTTCCGGCCTGCGCCCGGAGGAACCCGCAAGGTGAGTATTTGGGCCAAGATGAAAGGGCGAGGCCTTTCCCTGCCGTGAAGGCACCTGTCTGGGCGTTCCACAACCGACAGCGGCGCGACCGCAGGGAAATGGGTGCGCAAGAATATTTTTCGTGGAAACGGCGAAAAGCTTGACCTCAGGTCGCGGTTGGTCATGCTGCGGGGCGGCAATTGCGCGCCCGAACAAGCGGCGCGTCATCTCTGTGGAGGAAAAGGATCGCACCATGACCAATGTCGTTATCGTCTCGGCCGCCCGCACTGCCGTCGGCAGTTTCAACGGCGCTTTCGCCAATACGCCCGCCCATGACCTTGGCGCGACCGTGCTGGATGCGGTGGTGGCGCGTGCCGGTATCGACAAGGCCGATGTGTCGGAGACGATCCTGGGCCAGGTGCTGACCGCCGGTCAGGGCCAGAACCCGGCGCGCCAGGCCCATATCAAGGCGGGTCTGCCGCAAGAAAGCGCCGCCTGGAGCCTCAATCAGGTCTGCGGTTCGGGCCTGCGGGCGGTGGCGCTGGCGGCCCAGCATGTGCAGTTGGGCGATGCGGCCATTGTCGCGGCCGGCGGGCAGGAAAGCATGTCGCTGTCGCCCCATGTCGCGCATCTGCGCGCCGGTCAGAAGATGGGCGATCTGAACTTCATCGATTCGATGATCCGCGACGGCCTGTGGGATGCGTTCAACGGCTATCACATGGGGATCACCGCAGAAAATGTCGCGACCCGCTGGCAGATCAGCCGCGAGATGCAGGACAATTTCGCCGTCGCTTCGCAAAACAAGGCCGAAGCGGCGCAGAAGGCGGGCAAGTTCCAGAACGAAATCGTCCCCTTCATCGTCAAGACCCGCAAGGGCGATATTGCCGTGGATCAGGACGAATATATACGCCATGGCGCAACGCTTGACGCGATGACCAAGCTGCGCCCGGCCTTCACCAAGGAAGGTTCGGTCACGGCAGGCAATGCGTCCGGTCTGAACGATGGCGCGGCCGCGGTTCTGGTGATGAGCGAGGCCGAGGCGGCGCGGCGCGGGCTGAAGCCGCTGGCGCGGATCGCCTCTTACGCCACGGCCGGCCTTGATCCCGCGATCATGGGCGTGGGTCCGATCCATGCCAGCCGCAAGGCGCTGGAAAAGGCGGGCTGGAAGGCTGCCGACCTTGATCTGGTCGAAGCGAACGAGGCCTTCGCCGCGCAGGCCTGTGCGGTCAACAAGGACATGGGCTGGGATCCGGCGCGGGTGAACGTCAACGGCGGCGCCATCGCCATCGGCCATCCGATCGGTGCTTCGGGTGCGCGTATCCTCAATACGCTTCTGTTCGAGATGAACCGTTCTGGCGCAAAAAAGGGCCTCGCGACCCTGTGCATCGGCGGCGGCATGGGCGTGGCCATGTGTCTGGAACGGGCCTGACCGCCGCTTTGCGGCGAAATATTTCTGCGAAAGCGAAAAAGAAGGCGCAACAATGTTGCGCCTTCTTTTGCATTTGGCTAACAGGATTTCAAAGGACCGTGAATTGGAGGAAGAATCATGGCAAAAGTTGCATTGGTCACCGGGGGCTCGCGCGGTATTGGCGCGGCCATTTCCAAAGCGCTGAAAGCGGCGGGTTACACGGTCGCGGCGAATTATGCCGGCAATGACGAAGCCGCCGCCGCCTTCACCAAGGAGACGGGCATCGCCACCTACAAATGGTCGGTTGCGGATTATGAGGCCTGCGCCGCCGGTATCGCGAAGGTCGAGGCCGATCTCGGCCCCGTGGCGGTGCTGGTCAACAATGCGGGCATCACGCGGGACGCGATGTTCCACAAGATGACCCCCGGCCAGTGGAAAGAGGTGATCGACACCAACCTGACGGGGCTCTTCAACATGACCCATCCTTTGTGGTCGGGCATGCGCGACCGCAAGTTCGGGCGGGTGATCAACATCTCTTCGATCAACGGCCAGAAGGGTCAGGCCGGTCAGGCCAATTACTCGGCCGCCAAGTCGGGTGACCTGGGCTTTACCAAGGCTCTGGCGCAGGAAGGGGCGCGGGCGGGGATCACCGTGAACGCGATCTGTCCGGGCTATATCGGCACGGAGATGGTGCGGGCGATCGACGAAAAGGTGCTGAGCGAACGGATCATTCCGCAGATCCCGGTGGGCCGTCTGGGCGAACCGGAGGAGATTGCGCGGATCGTGACCTTCCTGGCGTCGGACGACGCGGGCTTCATCACCGGATCGACGATTTCGGCGAATGGCGGGCAATTCTTCGTCTGACCGGACCTGAGACAGAAATTGCGAAGGCCCGTCCGACCGGCGGGCCTTTTTGCTTGCCGGCGGACGGCAGGCGGGCGATGAACCGCCAGATGAAGCGGAGGGGATGATGACGCGCAACAAAGCCACCTTGATCGGATCGGTCGCGATTGCGCTCTGGTCGCTCCTGGCGCTCTTCACCGTCGGCTCTGCGCCGGTGCCGCCGTTCCTTCTGAATGTGCTGACCTTCAGCATCGGCGGGCTGGTGGGTCTGGTCTGGATCCTGGCGACAGGCGGGTTCGGGCAGTTGAAGGGGGTCGGCTGGCGGGTCTATCTTTTTGGCACGCTTGGGCTTTTTGGCTATCACTTCCTCTATTTTTCCGCGCTGAGGCTGGCGCCCGCGGCAGAGGCGGGGCTGATCTGTTACCTGTGGCCGCTGCTGATCGTGGTCCTGTCGGGGCTGATGCCGGGGGAAAGGCTGACGGCGCTGCATGTGCTGGGTGCGCTCTTGTCCTTTGCGGGCACCGCGCTCCTGATCCTGGGCAAGGGCGTCAGCGGCGGGGAAGGCGCGGTTCTGGGCTTTGGCTTTGCAGGGGCAGCCGCGTTGACCTGGGCAGGTTATTCGGTTCTGTCGCGCAAGCTTGGCGCGGTGCCCACGGCGTCGGTTGCGCTTTTCTGCCTGGGCACGGCTTGCCTGTCGGCGCTGTGCCATCTGGCGTTGGAAAAGACGGTCTGGCCCGTGGGCAGCATCGGCTGGTTGAGCGTACTGGCGCTGGGGCTAGGCCCGGTGGGGCTGGCCTTCTACGTCTGGGATCTGGGGGTCAAGAAGGGCGACATACAGCTTTTGGGCACGCTGTCCTACGCGGCCCCGCTGTTGTCGACGCTCGCGCTGGTGGCGGCCGGATTTGCCGAACCTTCAGCTCGGATCGGGCTGGCTGCGGCGTTGATCACCGCCGGGGCGGGGCTGGCCGCTTGGGCCAGCGCGCGCGCCCGACGGATCTGAAGATCAAACCCGGCTGAGTCGGCCGATTTCTTCCTTGATCTTGAGTTTCTGCTTTTTGAGGTCGGCAATCACCAGATCGTCAACGCTGGGACTGCGCTGCGCGGCTTCGACGGCTTCAGACAGATGCTGGTGCTTTTTGTGAAGCTCCTGCAGGTGCGAATCGAGTGACATTCCGTACTCCTTCATCTGTGAATCCATGTCACAATCCCATCACATTCCCCGAGTCGTGTCACCAGAAAGAACGTATCAAATACCGTGGCAAAATGCGGGAAGGGCAAAAGCCCGCCGGGCGGTCAGCCAAAGCCCGGCAAGGCCCCGCCATCGCGCAGGACGTTTCGGGCAACATCGGTAAAATCATCGCCATCGCGCAGATGTTCGGGACCGTCATGCAAGACGAGGGGCGCGAGGAGCGTGAGGGGCGCCCTGCCCCCCTTGCGCGCCCGGACAATCACCCGGCTGGCGGCGCGGCCCGCGCGGGGCGCGATGGGCAGGATCGCGACACTGCCGGCGCGGTCGCCCAGCGCGGTGAGAATATCGCCCAGCCGGTCGGTCAGATGGATGAGCGTCATCCAGCCCCCCGGCACCAGACGGCGCAGGCCCGCATCGACCCAGGTACCGAGGGGTGTCTCCTCGCGAAAGGCGGCTTCCCGGCTCGGATCCTGAGCCAGCGTCCCGTCACCCGCCCGGAAATAGGGGGGATTGGCGATGACATGATCGAACGAAAGCGCGCGGAGCTGCGGCGGCAACCGCGCCAGATCGGCATGCGTCACGGTGAAGGGAAGTCCGTTTCTTTCGGCATTCCGGACCGCCAGCCCGGCATAGTCTTCCTGCCGCTCGACCCCTGAGACGGACAGGTTGGGCACCCGCGACAGAAGGCAAAGGCTGGCCACCCCCAC
The DNA here is from genome assembly GCA_035433445.1 of Paracoccaceae bacterium. GTDB lineage: Bacteria > Pseudomonadota > Alphaproteobacteria > Rhodobacterales > Rhodobacteraceae > TMP-24. The sequence goes on along the minus strand of DAORUY010000005.1, from coordinate 11,316 downwards.
ACCGCAGCCAAGCTCCAGCACAGCCTCGCCCGGCTTGGCGGGTGTGGCGGCCGCGAGCAGAACCGGATCGGTCGCCGCGCGGTAGCCCACGCGCGGTTGCAAAATGCGCAACCGCCCGCCAAGGAAGCCATCATCGGTCAAAGCAGAGTCAGACATCGGCGGACGGGTCCAGCCCATTGTCGCGCAAAATCGCACGCGCCAGAAACAGATCGCGGTCCACCACCATCAGCCGCCGCGGCAAAACGCCCAAGGCCCCTTCGAGGATGCTCATGTGGACGTCCAGTTCAAAGACCGCTATACCCTCGCCATCCAGTAGAGCGGTTGCGAAGGCGATCTCGGTCGGGTCGTTTGTACGCAAAAGTTCTTTCATAGGCCAAGACTTAAGGCCCTTTGCGGAAAAGTCACGGCATGAACGGCAAAATTCGGGGGTCCGGAAGCGGAATGAGTTTGGACGAAGCCTCTCACAAGCCCCATGACAGGCTGAATGCCTATCTGTCGGACGATATGGAGCAGGTGAATAGCCTGATCCGGGCGCGGATGGCATCGGAACATGCACCGCGCATTCCCGAAGTGACCGCGCATCTGGTCGAGGCGGGCGGCAAGCGTCTGCGCCCCATGCTGACGCTGGCGGCGGCGCGGCTGTGTGGTTACGACGGACCCTATCACGTGCATCTGGCCGCAACGGTGGAGTTCATCCATACCGCCACGCTCTTGCACGACGATGTGGTCGATGAAAGCAGCCAGCGGCGCGGGCGGCCGACGGCAAACCTTCTGTGGGACAACAAGTCCTCGGTGCTGGTGGGCGACTATCTTTTCTCGCGGTCGTTCCAGCTGATGGTGGAAACCGGATCTTTGCGGGTGCTCGACATCCTTGCGAATGCGTCCGCGACGATTGCCGAAGGCGAGGTTTTGCAACTGACCGCCGCGCAGGATCTGGCGACGGACGAACGGATTTACCTGCAAGTTGTGCGCGGCAAGACGGCGGCGCTTTTCTCGGCGGCGACCGAGGTCGGCGGCGTGATCGCGAGCGCGCCCGAGGCACAGGTCACGGCGCTGCATGTCTATGGCGACGCGCTGGGGATCGCGTTCCAGATTGTCGACGATCTTCTGGACTATGGCGGGTCGAGCGCAGAGATCGGCAAGAATGTGGGCGACGATTTCCGCGAGCGCAAACTGACGCTGCCGGTAATCAAAGCGGTGGCCAAGGCCGATGCGACCGAGCGCGCCTTCTGGACCCGGGTCATCGAAAAGGGCGATCAGCGCGACGGCGATCTGGCGGAAGCCATGCGGCTTCTGGCGCGCCACGGCGCGATGGAGGAGACACGCGACGAAGCGCTGGCCTGGGCGGCGAAGGCCAAGGCGGCGCTTGGCGTCCTGCCCGCGCATGAGTTGCGCGACATGCTCTCTGATCTGGCCGATTACGTCGTGGCGCGGGTGCGCTGAGGGGCCCGACCCCCCCCCGCTTGGATCAAAGACTGGCGTCGAGTGCGGCGATGATTACGTCGCCCATCTGGCTGGTGGAGACAGGCTTGCCGCCCTCAGGCCCCATCAGATCGGCGGTGCGGACGCCATCGGCCAGCACTTTTTCGACCGCCTTCTCGACCCGTTCCGCATCCTGGCCCATGTCGAAGCTGTAGCGCAGCGCCATGGCGAAGGAGAGGATGCAGGCGATCGGATTGGCCAGCCCCTTTCCGGCAATGTCAGGGGCCGAGCCGTGGACGGGTTCATAAAGCGCTTTCGGACGGCCATTCTTCATCGGCGCGCCGAGCGAGGCCGAGGGCAGCATGCCGAGCGATCCGGTCAGCATCGCGGCACAATCCGACAGCACATCGCCAAAGAGGTTGTCGGTCACGATCACGTCGAACTGCTTGGGCCAGCGGACGAGCTGCATGGCGCCATTGTCGGCATACATGTGCGACAGCGCGACATCGGGATATTCCTTGTCATGCACTTCCTGCACGACGTCGCGCCACAGGATGCCACTCTCCATCACATTGGCCTTCTCCATCGAGCAGACCTTGTTGCCGCGACGACGGGCCAGCTCGAATGCCGAGCGGGCGACACGGGCGATTTCGGATTCGGTATAACGCTGGGTGTTGATGCCCACCCGTTCATTGCCTTCGGTGAAGATGCCGCGCGGCTCGCCGAAATAGACGCCCGAGGTGAGTTCGCGCACGATCATGATGTCGAGGCCCGCGACGACATCCTTCTTGAGGCTGGAAAAGTCGGCGAGCGCGTCGAAACATTGTGCGGGGCGGAGGTTGGAATAGAGGTCCATTTCCTTGCGCAGTCGCAGAAGGCCACGTTCGGGTTTCACCGAAAAGTCGAGCTTGTCATATTTCGGGCCGCCCACGGCGCCGAGCAGCACCGCATCGACCGCCTGCGCCTTTGCCATCGTATCGTCATGCAGGGGCGTGCCGTATTTGTCATAGGCGCAGCCGCCGACCAGATCTTCGCTGACATCGAAGGTGATGCCGCGCTTGGTGCCGAACCAGCCGATGATCTTTTTCACCTCGGCCATCACTTCGGGGCCGATGCCGTCACCGGCGAGGATCAGGAGAGAGGGATTGGCCAAGGTCGGACTCCTTCGGTGTAAAGCTGCACGCGCCCGCGCCTAGCCAATGCGCGCCCAAGCGTCAAGCGGATCAGGGGATTTCGACATCGATCCAGACAAGACGATGGGGCGAGGCGGCCTTGATCACGGGTGCCAAGGGATCGTCGGGCAAGGGCCAAAGCACCCCCTGCCCCGTCACGTTAAGCTCAGCGGACGGCAGAACATAATCGACCCTCAGATTTTCGCGCACATTGCGGTTGTCCGCCCAGTCGGCGGTATCGAGCGCGGGATCGCCCGCCTTGCCCGGCAGTGCGGCCGCAGCGCCACCGGGGCTGGCGGGCTGCGGGTCACTAAGGCGGGGATCGGAGAGGAGCGCCGTCATTGCCGCCGGCTCACCCGATCCGTCCGCCGGATCGGAATTGGCATCGCCCAGCACCACAAACGGCGCATCCGGCGCGGGCCAGGGCAGCGCGCCATCAAGGTAGAGCGTCCAGAAGGCGGCCTCGTCATGGTTGCGGGCGATGTTGGCGGCCAACGGTTTGAAGGCCGGCGGGCTGGCCGACCAGGCCAGAAGGCGGAGCCGCCCGCCACCCGGCAAGATCACCGGCACATCCCAATGGCCGGTGGTCGACAGGCGCAGAAGGGCAGTGGCGTCTGGCGGCAATCCCGCCTGCGGCAGGCGCCCGCCAGGCAGATCGCGCCACAGAAACGTGGAAAAATCGCGGGCGGCGGCAGTGTCGATGGGCAGCCGCGACAAAAGCGCCATGCCGCGATGGCCGGGAAAGCGGCCATAGCCTTGGGCATCGCGCGGGCCATGGGTCTTGCCGTCACCGTCCAGATCAAGCCCGGTCGGTTGGCCGCTGTTCGGCTGGGGCGCATAGGCAAAAGGATAGGGCGCGCCCTCTGCGACAAGGGCCGACTGCAAGGCCGCAAGCGCCGTATGGTCGCGATCCCAGTCGAGTTCGGTCAGCAGCAGGATATCGGCACCGGCGGCGGCGATGACCTTGACCACGGCGGCACTTTGTAGGTCGTCGCCGGACGCCAGATCACGCGCCAGAAGGCCCGGCCCCTTGCGCGACAGATCGACATTGTATGTGGCAATCCTCAGCCTATCGGCTTGCGCCAGACCGGCGGTCAGCAGAAGTGCGATCAGGCTGGCTGCAAGGCGGCTTCGGCGCTTTGGCCCATCGTGCGGCGTTTGTCCGCGATCATCTTGGCCACGCGGCCCATGGCGATACCACGCATGAAAAGGCTGGCGGGAAGGAAGGCCCATGCGCTCATCGTCCATATCATCGTGTGGGGGCTTTCAAGCGTCACCGGCGAGAACGACAGGGACGCAAGTTTCATGGTGAGGGGCAGCAGGAACGGCAACAGGAACCCGAGCGCGATGTTGAAGCGGGAATCGCGGGTCAGCCGATCCACCACATCGCCGCCGGTCGTGGGATCGAAGGTCGGCAGGTTGATCCAGACATTGAACGATCCCATCCGGTTCGGCCAGCCGATCAGCCGCATTGCCACCACGAAGATCACCAGCGTCAGAAGCGAGATGAGGTAGGAAATCCCCGCCGCCGTGCGAATCAGAACGACATGAGCCTCCGGCACGCCGGCGGGCAGCATTTCAACGACAAGACGCACCGGGCTGTAGGGAATGTCGATGGCATTGCCAAGCTTGTGGCCCAAGACCTCGATAAAAGCCGTCAGCGTGGTGGGATGGGTCTGGCCGCGCACGATTGCCGACAGAAGAAGCACTGTGGCCAGAAGCGACAGATAGCGCAGACGGTTGAAGGGCGGCGCATCGCGAAACTCGACCAGGCCCGGATAGACGGAGGCATATTCGAAGAAGGTCAGCGCGGCGGCGAACAGGGCGATCAGAACGACAATCTCGGTCGTATCACTGTTGACGCCAGGCAGCATGAGCGAGGGAATGGCCAGCAGAACCATCACCAATATGCCGCGCACGAATGCGCCTGTGACCTGCGACACCACTCTTAAGCCCTCATTCCGCGCGGCCGCGGTGCATTGCCGCAGTCCTGCCGTTCAGCAATCCGGCCAATTGTGGCGGTCTGCCTTATTCTTGCCACAGTTTTGCCCATCTTGGTTCCCCCGCGCAACCATTGGTTAAGGTTAAAGCGGTGGAATCCGTCGATTTGATGGTGAAACTGGTGCGGCTTTGCATCAAAAGGCCGACTGGAATGCGTCAGGATTGTGGCAAGAAAAAGGCCGCCCCTTCGGGCGGCCTCAATATCTTGTGGTGCCGGGTCGATCAGACCCAAGGACGGCTTTGCGCTGCGGTTTTTTCGAACGTATCAATTGAGGCCGCCTTTTCAAGCGTCAGGCCGATGTCGTCCAAACCATTCAGCAAACAGTGCTTCTTGAACGCATCCACTTCGAATCCGTAGCTCGTTCCATCGGCGGCAGTAACCGTCTGATTTTCAAGGTCGACACTGATGCGGGCGTTCGCGCCCTTGCGCGCGTCGTCCATCAGGTGATCGACGGCCGCCTGTGGCAAAACCACGGGCAGGATGCCGTTCTTGAAGCAGTTCGAAAAGAAGATGTCGGCGAAGGAGGTCGAGATCACGCAGCGGATGCCGAAGTCGAGCAGCGCCCAGGGGGCGTGTTCCCGGCTTGAGCCGCAACCGAAATTGTCGCCCGCCACCAGAATTTCCGCCTTGCGATAGGCGGGCTGGTTCAGGACGAACTCGGGGATCTCCTTGCCGTCCTGGGTGAAGCGCATTTCGTCGAACAGGTTCTTGCCCAATCCCGAACGCTTGATCGTCTTCAGGAATTGCTTGGGGATGATCATGTCCGTGTCAATGTTGACCAGCGGCATGGGGGCCGCGATGCCGGTCAGGGTGGTGAATTTGTCCATTACATCATCTCCCGAACGTCAGTGAGGTGGCCGGTCACGGCGGCGGCGGCAGCCATCGCGGGCGACATGAGGTGGGTGCGACCGCCCCGGCCCTGACGGCCTTCGAAATTGCGGTTGGAGGTCGCGGCGCAGCGTTCGCCGGGCGAAAGCTGGTCGGGGTTCATCGCAAGGCACATGGAGCAGCCCGCCAGACGCCATTCAAAACCGGCGTCGATGAATATCTGGGCCAGACCTTCTTCCTCGGCCTGGGCGCGCACGAGGCCCGAGCCGGGCACGACCATGGCGCGCATGCCATCCTTGATCTTCTTGCCCTTCAGGATCGCGGCCGCAGCGCGCAGGTCTTCGATCCGGCCATTGGTGCAGGAGCCGATGAAAACCGTGTCGATCTTGATGTCGGTCAGTTTCTGACCGGGGGTCAGGCCCATGTAGTCCAGCGCGCGTTGCGCGGCATCGACCTTGCCGCCGGTGAAATCGGCAGCGGCAGGCACCGTGCCGGTGATCGGCAGCACGTCTTCGGGGCTGGTGCCCCAGGTCACGACCGGGGCGATATCTTCGCCCTTGAGCGTCACCACCTTGTCGAAATGCGCACCCTCGTCGGTGTAGAGCGTCTTCCACCAGGTCAGCGCGGCTTCCCATTGCGCACCCTTCGGAGCGTGCGGGCGGCCCATCACATAGGCAAAGGTCTTCTCGTCCGGCGCGATCAGACCGGCGCGCGCGCCGCCTTCGATCGCCATGTTGCAGACCGTCATGCGGCCTTCCATCGAAAGATCGCGGATCGCCTGACCGCAATATTCGATGACATAGCCGGTGCCGCCGGCCGTGCCGGTGGCACCGATGACGGAAAGGGTGATGTCCTTGGCGGTCACGCCGGGGCGCAGATGGCCGGTGATCTCGACCTTCATGTTCTTGGATTTCTTCTGGATCAGCGTCTGGGTGGCCAGAACATGTTCCACTTCAGACGTGCCGATCCCGTGGGCCAGCGAGCCGAACGCGCCGTGGGTGGCGGTATGGCTGTCGCCGCAGACCACCGTCATGCCCGGCAGGGTCCAGCCCTGCTCGGGGCCGACGATGTGGACGATGCCCTGGCGGATGTCGGACACGGGATAATAGTTGATGCCGAAATCGCGGGCGTTCTTGTCGAGCGCCTCGACCTGAATGCGGGATTCTTCGTTGTCGATATGCTTGTCGCGACCTTCGGTCGTGGGCACGTTATGGTCGGGAACCGCGATGGTCTTGCCCGGCGCATGAACCTTGCGCCCTGCCAAGCGCAGGCCTTCGAAAGCCTGGGGGCTGGTCACTTCATGCACGAGGTGGCGGTCAATATACAAAAGGCAGGTGCCGTCGGCATCTTCATGCGCGACATGGGCATCCCAGATCTTGTCATAGAGGGTTTTCGGGCCGGATTTGGCAGCGCAAGATTCGTTGGGGCCGGTCATGGCTATCTCTCAGCTTGGAAAGGGAGGAATGGCGAAGCGGACGCAGGTGCCGATCAGGCACGCGCAAGAATCGACACGGTAGCCCCGTAAAAGCGCCAAGGCAGGCGCGCGCGGTCATCCATGTCGAAGAAACGCATCATGGCCGGGCTTTTACGCCTATTTTCCGGGCTGGGCAATCAGGCATTCATCACAAGATGTGGCAGAGCGGCCTTGAAGCAGGCGCTCTGCCACTGGCGATCATCGTCATGGCGGGTCAGCTGCCCGCAAAGAGACCGCGTTCCACTTCGCGCTCACGCCGCTCCAGATCGTAAAGGCTGACAGATTGGCTCAGATAGGCATGTTCAAGCGCGCGGCGGTCAGGTCGGCGGAACAGACGGGCAAGATAACGTTTCATGTTTCATACTCCTTTGCCCTCCCCTGCCTTAAAGATGCTGCGTTGCGGCATAAATTCCAGAGACGATTCGGAAGACATGCCATGCGCCAGACGCATGGCTGGGCAGCCGACGCAGCGGCACGGGCCGTTTCGGCCGATGCCAGCACATCGCCGGACCTTCCTTCATTGAGCTTTTGCAATTCAGATGTTACCTTGAGGGCAGGCCCGGCGCCGGGGCTTTGATCGGCGTGCAACACAGGAGGACAATGTTCTGTCCAGTCTTCATACAGCGGCCGAACCCCCGGCTGCGCGGACGGTGCCGATGACGGCGCGGTCTTCCGATGGGCAAAGCGAAGCGTTGCTTGCCCGCATTCTCGCCTCCCTCGATGACGACAAGGCCGAAAACGTGGTCACAATCGACCTGCGTGGGCGGTCGTCGGTTGCTGATTTCATGGTGATCGCTTCGGGTCGGTCGTCGCGCCAAGTTAGCGCCATCGCCGAAAAGCTGGTCGAGCGTCTGAAAGAAGAAACCGGCCGCAGTTCCAAGATCGAAGGCAAGGAACAGGGCGACTGGGTGCTGATCGACACGCAAGACGTGATCGTGCATGTCTTCCGGCCGGAAGTGCGCGACTTCTATCAACTGGAAAAAATGTGGATGCCCGGCGCCTCCGGCCATCTGGGCGCGGACAGCGCGGCATCGTCGGCCTGAACCGGGCGGGCGGATGCGAGTTTCCATCTGTGCGGTGGGCCGGCTGCGGGCCGGGCCAGAGCATGTGTTGATTTCGGACTATCTGCAAAGGTTCGACAGAACCGGGCGGGCGTTGGGCCTTGGCCCGGCCAAGATCGTTGAGGTTGAAGACAAGAAGGGCGGCGGGATGGCCGCCGAAGCCGACCTTCTGGCCCGCGCGATTCCGGCGGGCGCGCTGGTCGTCGCGCTGGATGAACGGGGGCGGGTGCAATCCTCGCCAGAGTTCGCCGCCGATCTGGCGGGCTGGCGCGATGGCGGGCGGCAGGATCTGGCCTTTGTGATCGGCGGTGCGGACGGGATCTTGCCCGCGCTGCGCGACCGGGCCGACCAGTCGCTGAGTTTCGGGCGCATGGTCTGGCCGCATATGCTGGTCCGCGTGATGTTGAGCGAACAGCTTTATCGCGCGGCCTCGATCCTGTCGGGCGCACCCTATCACCGGGTCTAGGCGCGGGCTTGCCGGTTTGGCCAACCGTTCACCATGCAGTTGCCGCCCGGCCCGTCCCGGCTTAGAAGGGGCCGACCCCCGCGAAGGAGCCGCTGATGACCCGCCCGAAACCCGTCGTTCTGTGCATTCTAGATGGCTGGGGGCTCAGGGCTGAGGTGACGGGCAATGCGGTCGCGCAGGCTGACACGCCCGCATGGGACGGGATTGTCGCAACCTGCCCCAAGGCGCAGCTGATCACCCATGGGCCGGACGTGGGCCTTCCGAGCGGCCAGATGGGCAATTCCGAAGTGGGTCACACCAATATCGGCGCGGGTCGCGTGGTGGCGATGGACCTGGGCCAGATTGATCTGGCGATCGAGGACCGGAGTTTCTTTTCCAACGAAGCGATCACAGCCTTTGCCCAGACGCTGAAAGGCACGGGCGGCACCGCGCATCTGATGGGCGTGATTTCAGACGGTGGGGTGCATGGCCATATCGAACATGTGCTGGCCGCGGCAGAGGCGATCACGAGCCGGGGCGTGCCGGTCGCGCTGCATGCGGTGACGGACGGGCGCGATGTGGCGCCATCGTCGGCGGACAGGTTCATCGCCGATCTGGTGCGCCGTCTGCCCAAGGGTGCGCAGGTCGCGACCGTCAGCGGCCGGTTTTACGCGATGGACCGCGACAATCGCTGGGAACGGGTGGCGAGGGCTTACGCCGCGATGGTGAAGGCTGAGGGGCCACGCGCCGATGATGCGGAACGCGCGGTGACCGAAGCCTACGGGCGCGGCGAAACCGACGAGTTCATCGCGCCCACGGCGATCGGCGCCTATCGCGGTGCGCGCGATGGCGACGGCTTCTTTTGCATGAACTTCCGTGCCGACCGGGCGCGTGAAATCCTGCTTGCGGTGGGCGAGGATGCCTTTGGCGGCTTCGAGCGTGGCCCCCGCCCGCATTGGGCGGCCCTTCTGGGGCTGGTCGACTACTCAAAGACCCATGACGCCTTCATGGCGGCGGCCTATCCCAAGCGTCCGGTGGTGAACACGCTGGGGGCATGGGTCGCGGCCAACGGCCTGAAGCAGTTCCGGCTGGCCGAGACGGAAAAATACCCTCATGTCACCTTCTTCCTGAATGGCGGGCGCGAGGTGCCGGAAACCGGCGAAGACCGCTATATGGCCCCGTCGCCCAAGGTGGCGACCTATGATCTGCAACCGGAGATGTCGTCGGTCGAAGTCACCGACCAGTTCGTGAAGGCGATCGGGGCCGGGTATGATCTGATCGTGGTGAATTACGCCAACCCCGACATGGTGGGCCATACCGGCAGCCTGCCCGCCGCCATCACGGCGTGCGAGTCGGTCGACCGCGGGCTGACGCGGGTTCTGGCCGCGCTGAAGGCGGCGGGTGGGGCGATGATCGTGACCGCCGACCATGGCAATGCCGAACTGATGATCGACCCGGTGACGGGCGGGCCGCATACAGCGCACACGACCAATCCGGTACCGGTGGTGCTGGTCGGTGGTCCGGCGGGCGCGCGGTTGCGGAACGGACGGCTGGCGGATCTTGCCCCCACGATCCTTGATCTGATGGGCCTACCTCTTCCGCCAGAAATGACCGGCACGAGCCTGATCGAGCAGGGCACCGCATGAGAGGTCTGGCAGCGGCCCTTATGCTTATTCTGGCCGGGTTTACCCTGCCCGCGGCGGCGCAGGCCCCTGCGGCGCGGGCGGCCGAACAGGCGGCGGCAGACCTGCGTACGGCAATAGACGCGCTGAAAGCCGCCGAAAGCGGCAAGGACCGGATCGCGGCGCTGACTGCGACCATCCGCGCCTATGAAACCGGGCTTGCGGCCCTGCGCGATGCCCTGCGCGGTGCGGCGGTGCGGGAGGCTGAGATTGCAGCCAGTTTTGAGGCCCGGCGCGAGGAGATCGGTCAGCTTCTGGGCGTGATGTCGACGATGGAACGTGCGCCTGCGCCACTGTTGCTGCTGCATCCGTCCGGCCCGCTGGGCACTGCGCGGTCCGAAATGATCCTGTCGGCGGTGGCGCCAGCCCTTCAGGGCGAGGCGGACAAGCTGAAAGCCGAACTGACCGAAATGCGCAATATCAAGGAATTGCAGCAGGAAACCGCCGCGATGCTGGAACGCGGGCTGGAGGCTGTGCAGACCGCGCGGACCACTCTGGCGCAGGCCATTCAGGACCGCACCGACCTGCCGCGGCGCTATCTGGACGATCCTGAGGAGTTGAAACAGCTTCTCGACAATGCCGATACGCTCGATGCGTTCGCCACGGGTCTCAGCGATATGGAAACCGACATCGGCGCCCCGCTTGAAGATTTCTCCGCAGCGCAGGGCGCATTGCCCTTGCCGGTTTTCGGCCAGCTTCTGCGCAAGGCGGGCGAGGGCGACGCCGCCGGGATCGCGCGGCCCGGTCTTTTGGTGGCCGCCCGCCCCGCTGCGCTGGTCACGACGCCCTGGCCCGCGACCATCCGCTATCGTGGTCCGCTTCTGGACTACGGAAATGTGATGATACTTGAACCCGCGCGCGGTTATCTTCTGGTTCTGGCGGGTCTGGGCAGTGTTTTTGGCAATACCGGCGACGTGCTTGCCGCAGGGGCGCCCGTGGGCCTGATGGGCGGCAATGAGCAGCCGGGTAACGGCGCGGCAAGTGAAGAAGGCAGTGGCGCAGGCGGAACAGAAACGCTTTATATCGAACTGAGACAGGATGGCGCGACCATCGACCCCGGTCCCTGGTTCGTGGAAACGAAGGACAAGTAGACGATGAAGAAGTTTATCTATTCCGCCCTTCTGGGCACGGCTGCCGGTGTGGTGCTGACCACGCAGGTGGCAGGCCCTCTGGTTGCGCAGGAGGCGGAAAAGCCTGCCTCGGTCTATGAGCAGCTGGATCTGTTCGGCG
>DAORUY010000004.1:0-32155 GCA_035433445.1 Paracoccaceae bacterium | reverse complement strand
CGCCCCAGCCAATACCCCGGGTCCGACCAGACGGAGACGCCTGCATGAACTGATCTGGAGACGGGCATGGCAGGCAGAGAGCCGCCCTCAGGAAGAGAACCGGCGAATTCGTCGCCAAAGCGCCGTGCGGCTGAATACGTCCGCATGTCGACAGACCATCAGAAATACTCGACCGAAAACCAGTCCGACGCGATCCGCAGATACGCGGAGGAACGCGGCTTTGAGTTGGTCCGCTCCTATGCCGATGCTGGAAAGAGTGGCCTGCGGATCGAGGGCCGTGAAGCGCTGCAACAGCTGATCCAGGATGTGAAGGCAGAGCGGCCCTTTGCCCGGACAGGCTTATCCTGCGCGCTACGTTGGCGACGCTCCGAAGGCAGTGAAGTGGTTCGCGATAGCCGCCCTGATCTGAAACCCGGCCACCCGGCGATCGAAGTCGCGGGACATGACGCGCTCAGCCAAGAGCTTCAAGCAACGCATTTTCGCCTCGACCAGGCTCGTCGATGGCAACTGGTCCATCGATTCCAATTTGTCCGGCCGAGGAGGCGGGAACCACAAAGTGCCCCGTTGCGCGAGCCCATCTGCGTCGATCGTCCCGAGGGGTAGATCGCAAGAGGCACGGTCTGGCGGATCGGGCAGGACGGGCGCATCGCCAATCCGGTTGCCGGTGATCTCGATAGCCCTGATATCCTGCTCACGCGTTTCAGCCGCCCCGCGGTTTCAGGCAGCGAATCCGCCATGGGAGGACGCAACAAAGCGAGGTCGCACTCTTTGATCACCCACACCTGGGGTTCTGCGTCACGCTTGACCCCGTCGCTGTAGTTGCTTGTCACCTTCCCGGTCGACTTGCCTCAAATTTCGGGGGCAAAGCGCCTGCAAATCTTTGGAGCCACCTCAGGGTGCTTCAATCGTGACGTGGTTCGCGCAGGTCGAGCAGGTGCAGTTCGCCCAGCAGGTCGAGAAGCATTTCAAGCCGGTCGGTACCGAACTCGTGTTCGATCCGCGACAGGATCGCGCGGCTTTCGTCGGCGTGAGCCTGGACCAAGGCCGAGCCCGCTGCCGTGATGGAGATGACGGATTTGCGCCGGTCCTCGGGCGGGGTGCTGCGAGTGATCAGGCCCTCAGACGCCATCGGGCGCACCATCCGGGTAAGACTGGACAACAGAAGGCAGGCTTCCACAGCGACCTGACTCAGCTCTTGTGGACCGCGTTCCTGCAGGACGCGCAGGACGCGCCACTTCTGTTCGCTTACCCCGGACCTGGCCAGCATATCACGAATCGGACCCATCACGGTCTCCCGCGCCCGCAACAACGCGATCGGCAGCGAACGGGAGGTTTGGCGCAAGGCTGGGTGCATATCGGACATAACACTCCTATCGCGGGTTTCGCTAGTTGTCGCAAGGGATTGTGGAAAATAGTTGACAGAGCAAGTGTTAATAGTTAACAGAGCAAGTAAGTGAAGGGGAGGTTGCATTGCCGCATATCCAGATCGACTACTCACCCAACCTGGAGGAGCGCCTCGATCTGGCCGGATTGTGTCGGGTTCTGCGCGACGCGGCAGTTGAAACCGGGATCGTGCCGCTGGCAGGCATCCGTGTGCGCGCCACCGCTTGCAGCCATGTGGTGATTGCCGACGGCAACCCGGCCCACGCCTTCCTCGACATTTCGCTCCGATTGCGGGGCGGGCGCAGCGCCAAGGCGAAAGCAGATGCTACAACCCACATCTTTGCTGCGGTGGAGGCCTATTGCGCTGATGTGCTGGAGCGCTCGTCCTTCATGCTGTCGTTCGAGATGCGCGACATCGACCCCGATCTGTCGCCGAAGACCTCATCCATCCGCCGTTACCTGCCCGGAGAAGCCCAATGAACGCCCTTGTCACACATCTGGCCGAACTTGACAGGCATCTTGCACGCTTCCGGGAGAAAGGGATCCTGAACCTGATCGCAGGGCAGGATGTGGGGCAGGACGGCACTGCGGCCAACTGGTTCGAAACCCGCTCGCCCGTGGATGAAAGCCTGATCGCGCGGGTCGCGCTTGGGACCGCGGCGACGGTGGACCAGGCGGCCAAGGCGGCGAAGGCGGCCTTCCCGGATTGGGCGGGCATGCCCGGCGACAAGCGCAAGGCGATCCTACACCGCATCGCCGACCTGATCGAGGAACGTGCCGAGGAAATCGCGCTCTGCGAATGCTGGGACACCGGGCAAGCTTGGCGCTTCATGTCCAAGGCCGCGCTGCGGGGGGCCGAGAACTTCCGCTTTTTCGCCGACCTTGCGCCCGCCGCGCGGGACGGCAAGAGCCTACCGACCAAAGACCATCTGAACGTCACCTCGCGCCATCCCATCGGCCCCGTGGCAGTGATCACGCCCTGGAACACGCCCTTCATGTTGTCCACCTGGAAGATCGCCCCGGCGCTGGCGGCGGGCTGCACCGTGGTTCACAAGCCGGCCGAATTCAGCCCGCTGTCGGCACGTCTTCTAGCCGAAATTTGCCATGAGGCAGGCCTGCCACCCGGTGTCCTGAACCTTGTCAACGGTATGGGCGAAGGCGCGGGCAAGGCCCTGACCGAACATCCTGACATCAAGGCCATCGCCTTTGTCGGCGAAAGCCGCACGGGCAGCATGATCATGAAGCAGGGCGCCGACACACTGAAGCGCGTCCATTTCGAACTGGGCGGCAAGAACCCCGTCATCGTTTTCGACGACGCCGATCTGGACCGCGCGCTGGATGCAGCGATCTTCATGATCTATTCGCTGAACGGCGAACGCTGCACCTCGTCCAGCCGTCTTCTGGTGCAGGACACGATCGCCGAGGACTTCCATGCGCGTCTGATCGAGCGGATCGACCGCATCCGCGTCGGCCACCCGCTCGACCCCGCGACCGAGATCGGCCCCCTGATCCACAAGACCCATTTCGACAAGGTCACCTCCTATGTCGAAATCGGCTGCACCGACGGCGCAACCCTTGCCGCCGGTGGCACCCGCGTCGGCACCGAAGGCTGGTTCATCCGCCCCACCCTCTTTACCGGCGCCACCCCCCAGATGCGTATTGCGAACGAAGAGGTCTTCGGCCCCTTCCTCACCTCCCTCACCTTCAAGGACGAGGCCCAAGCGCTCGAGATTGCCAATGGCGTCGCCTATGGTTTGACCGGCTATGTCTGGACCAACGACCTGACCCGCGCGCTCCGAGTTTCGAACGCGCTCGAGGCAGGGATGATCTGGGTGAACTCCGAAAACGTCCGCCACCTGCCCACCCCGTTCGGTGGCACCAAGGCCAGCGGCATTGGCCGCGACGGCGGTGACTGGTCATTCGAATTCTACATGGAACAGAAGAACACCGCCTTCGCGCTCGGATCCCACAAGATCCAGCGCCTGGGCACTTGACCCGATCATCAGGAAACGCGCCAAGACCCTGACCCGAAAGGACCCACCATGCCGATCCCCGCCCCGAACCTCACCCCACCCTTCAACATCGTGCGGTTGTCTCATGTGGAGCTGCGCGTGACCGACCTCGCCTGGAGTCGCGGCTATTACGTCGACATGCTGGGCCTGCAGGTGACGCATGAGGATAGCCAGTCCATCTACCTGCGCGCCTTGGAGGAGCGCGGGCATCACTGCGTGATCCTGCGCAAGGGCGAGACTGGCTCGGTCGGGGTGCTGGGTTTCAAGGTCTGGTCCGAGGAAGACCTCGACCGTGCTGCGCAGTGGTTTGCTGGGCGGGGCCTGCCGGTCTCGTGGATCGAGCGGCCTTTCATGGGGCGGGTCATGGCGACGCGCGACCCCTGGGGCGTGCCGCTGGAATTTTATGCCAAGATGGACCGGCTTCCGCCTATCCATCAGCAATACAAGCTCTACCGCGGGGTCAAGCCGCTGCGGATCGACCATTTCAACTTGTTTTCAGCCAATGTCGATGCTGCGGTCGCATTCTATGGCGACATGGGCTTTCGCGTCACCGAATATACCGCCGACGAGGAAACTGGCCGCACTTGGGCGGCGTGGATGCACCGCAAGGGCGGCGTACACGATATCGCCTTCACCAATGGCACCGGCCCGCGCCTGCACCATACCGCCTTCTGGGTGCCGACGCCCCTGAACATCATCGACCTGTTGGACCTGATGTCGACCTCCGGCTATCTGGGCAATATCGAACGTGGACCGGGACGCCACGGCATCTCGAACGCATTCTTTCTTTACATCCGTGACAAGGATGGCCACCGGACCGAGATCTATTGTTCGGACTACCAGACCTGCGACCCGGACCTTGAACCGATAAAGTGGGACCTGAAGGACCCGCAGCGCCAGACGCTGTGGGGGGCCGCAGCGCCGCGCTCATGGTTCGAGCTTGGGTCGGCCTTCGATGGGGTGGCGCTGGCTGAAAGCGACTTGAAAGCGACGCCCATCATCGCGCCCTGACGATCTTGAACTTGAAATATGCCTGCCTTGGGGGGATCCAATGAACCTTGTCACCTTCACCGCCCGAGGCCGGCAACTATGGGGTGTGACCGCCCCCGGCGGCGTTCTGGCGCTTTCAGGGGAATTCCCGCAGTGGAAGACGCTGCGCAACGTTGTCGAGGCGGGAGCCATTCCGCTGGTTCTGGCGGCGGGGCAGGGCCGGGCCGCCAGCCATACCGACTTCACCTATGACATCCCGGTACCTGACCCTGAAAAGATCATCTGTGTCGGCGTGAACTTTCCCGACCGCAACGCCGAATACAAGGACGGGCAGGAAGCACCGCCGAACATGTCGCTCTTCCCGCGCTTTCCGCGCAGCTTCACCGGCCACGACAGGCCCCTGATCCGCCCACCGGAAAGCCCGCAACTGGACTACGAAGGCGAAATCGCCATCGTCATCGGCACTGGTGGACGCCGTATCCCCGAGGCGCAGGCCCTCGGCCATATCGCGGCACTGACGCTGTGCAACGAGGGCACGATCCGCGACTGGGTGCGACATGCGAAATTCAACGTGACGCAAGGCAAGAATTGGGACGCATCGGGCGCCATCGGGCCATGGCTGGTGCCCTTCACCGACCCCGCCCAGATCACCGACGCCGAACTGACCACCCGCGTCAATGGCGAGGTTCGCCAGCACGACCGCACCGGGCGGATGCTGTTCCCTATCGCGCGGCAGATCGCCTATATCTCGACCTTCACTACCCTAGTGCCGGGCGATATCATCGTCACGGGCACTCCCACAGGTGCAGGTGCGCGGTTCGACCCGCCGATCTGGCTGAAACCCGGCGATGTGGTCGAGGTCGAGGTCCCCGGCATCGGGATCTTGCGCAACGGAGTGGCAGACGAATGACCCCCGACGAGATCAGTGCCGCCGCCGAGACGCTGCATCAGGCTGAGATCACCGGCCACCAGTGCGGACTTTTGTCGTTGCAATATCCCGGCATGACACTGGACGACGCCTATGCGGTGCAGGCAGCCCTTGTGGCGCGCAAGAAGGCCGCCGGGGCCGGGGTCATCGGCTGGAAGATCGGCCTGACCAGTCGCGCGATGCAGCAGGCGCTGAACATCACCACGCCGGACTCGGGCGTTCTGCTCGATGACATGCTGTTTGCCGACGGCGCGACGATTCCGTCCGGCCGCTTCATCCAGCCCCGGGTCGAGGCCGAGATTGCCTTTGTGACCAAGGCCCCGCTGCGCGGCGCTGCCGTCACCCGAGAGGATGTGCTGGCGGCTACCGACTACGTTGCCCCCAGCCTTGAAATTCTGGATACCCGGATCCTGCGGGCCGATCCCGCGACAGGTCAGGCGCGGATCATCACCGACACTGTCAGCGACAATGCGGCCAATGCAGGGATCGTGCTGGGTACGCAGCGCCACGCGGTCGACGCCTTCGACCTGCGCTGGATCGGCGCCATTGTTGCACGGGACGGCGTGGTCGAAGAGACCGGCCTTGGCGCGGGCGTTCTGAACGACCCGGTGACGGGCATCCTGTGGCTTGTGCACCGGCTGGCGCGCTATAACATGGGCATCGGGGCTGGCGGGGTCCTGCTTTCGGGCAGCTTCATCCGTCCCGTCGAAGCCCCGCCGGGCAGCCGGTTCCATGCCGATTTCGGCCCTTTCGGCCATGTCTCCCTGAATTTCTGAGGTTCCATGCCCGCCCCCGTCAACACGCTCAAACTCCGGCTGTCCCAAGGCGAGGTGCTGCATGGCATCTGGCTGGGGCTGGCCGATCCCTATGCCGCTGAAATCGCTGCGACCGCCGGGTTCGACTGGCTTTTGATCGACGGTGAACACGCGCCGAACGACATTCGTTCGCTTTCGGCGCAGCTTGCTGTGATCGAAGGCAAGGGATCTGTCCCGGTGATCCGGCTGCCCGATGACGACCCCGCCAAGATCAAGCAGGCGCTGGACATTGGCGCCCAGACTGTGTTGATCCCGATGATCGAGGACGCCTCCCAGGCGTTGCGCGCCAGTCGCGCCATGCGCTATCCGCCCGAAGGGTTTCGTGGTGTCGGATCGGCTCTGGCGCGCGCCTCGCGCTTTGCAGCGGTGACCGATTATCTGCCCACCGCCAACGCACAGGTCTGCCTGATCCTGCAAGTGGAAAGCGTGGCGGGCCTTGCTGCGCTGGACGACATTCTGGCGGTTGCGGGGGTGGATGGCGTTTTCATCGGTCCGGCCGATCTGGCCGCCGACATGGGGCATCTGGGCAACCCGGGCCATCCGCTGGTCCGCGACGCCGTGCTCGACGCGATGCGGCGCATTCGCAAGGCGGGAAAGGCCGCGGGTGTTCTGAGCACAGATCCCGCCTTTGTCGCCGACTGCAAAGCGGCGGGGGCGAATTTTGTCGGCGTCGGCATCGACGTGACCCTGTTCGCGGGCGCGCTGCGGGCGTTGGCCAAAAGCTACGCGCCCTAGGTGGTGGCTGCCGCCTGCATCGTCGGCCCCACCGCAGCCGGCGGACGGTTGCGATTGCTGGGTTGTTCTGGCCATCGGTGCGCAGACTTGGACGGTGCTGAAAAGCTACCGCGCAAAACGGAAAGGCAATGCCAATGACTGACCTGATCAACCGGCGCCGGGCGCTTCTTGGTCCAAACATGTCCACCTTCTACGACACGCCGGTCCATATGGTGCGCGGGGAAGGCGTCTGGATGTGGGACGCAGACGGCCGCAAGTATCTGGATTGCTACAACAATGTCCCGCATGTTGGCCACTGCAACCCGCGCGTGGTGCAAGCGATCTGCAATCAGGCCGCGACGCTGAACACCCATACGCGCTATTTGCACGAAGGCATCCTCGACTATGTCGAACGGCTGACGGCGACCTATGACGATCCGCTGAAAACCGCGATCCTGACCTGCACGGGGTCCGAGGCGAACGACATCGCCCTTAGAATGGCCGAGGCGGTGACCGGCAAACGCGGGATCATTGCGACCGATGCAACCTACCACGGCAACACCACGCTGGTCAGCCATCTGTCAAAAAGCAACGTGCCCGAGGTCGGCTTCGGTCTAGGCCAGTACCTGCGCCATGTCGAGGCACCCGACAGCTACCGCATCCACGACCCGGACGGCCAGCGCTTTGCCGCCAAGGTGCAGGAAGCCATCGACGATCTGGAAAGATCCGGTATCGGCTTTGCCGCGTTGATCGTCTGCCCGCTGTTTCTGAACGAGGGCTTCCCGACCCAGGCCCAGGGTTGGCTGCGCCCCGCTGCCGAAGCCGTGCATCGCGCGGGGGGCCTTTTGATCTGCGACGAGGTGCAGGCGGGTTTCGGTCGCTGTGGTAGCCATTTCTGGGGACATCAGAAGCAGGGCGTCGTCCCGGATGTGGTTACGATGGGCAAGCCCATGGGCAACGGCCACCCGGTCGCGGGCCTTGTGACCAGCGCGGAGATCATGACGCGGTTCCGCAAGTCGTTTCGCTACTTCAACACCTTCGGCGGCAACCCGGTCAGCTGTGCGGCCGCTCTGGCGGTGCTGGACGAGTTGCAGGACATGAACCTGCAGGCCAATGCCCTGCGTATCGGCAAGTTGGCGCATCAGCGCCTTGCCGAATTGGCCCGCAAATACGATGTCATCGGCGATGTCCGGCAATCGGGCATGGTCTTTGGTGCCGAATTCGTACTGGGTCATGACAGCAAGGAACCCGCCGTCGCCTATACAGATCTTGTGGTTAACAGGATGCGGCAGCGCGGCATCATCCTGTCGAAGCTTGGCCGCCACAAGAACACGCTGAAAATCCGTCCGCCGATGCCGTTCGGCGAGGAGCATCTGGACCTGCTGATGACGACGCTGGATGCAGTGCTGGCGGAAACTCCGGTGGCCGCATGACGGGCGATGTGAGGGCGGCCCTGACGAAATGGGGGCTGGAAGGGGCTGAGTACAGTTTCGTGGCGGGCCGCGAGAACCGCGTGTACCGGGTCCGAACCGCCAGCGGCGACTTTGCACTACGGATGAAGCGCCCCGGCTACCGGCAGGAAGACGAGTTGCGGTCGGAGCTGGAGTGGCTTGCCGCCATGGACCGCGCAGGCCTGCATGTGCCGCGGCCGCGTGCCTCGTGTGCAGGACGGTTTCTGGAACCTATCGGAGCGGGGTTTGCGGATGTCGTCGGCTGGCTGCCGGGTCACCAAATGGGACAAAGCCGCAAGCCCCTGGACCTTCCGGATCGGATCGGGGTCTTTCGCGCCGTCGGGGTGGAAATGGCGCGGCTGCATGGGGCCTGCGATGCCTGGCAACGCCCCCCGGATTTCCGGCGCTGCCGCTGGGACATCGACGGGCTCTTGGGCGAGGCGCCCGTCTGGGGTCGGTTCTGGGACAATCCCACGCTGGATGATGTCACCCGCGACTTGTTCCTTCGGTTCCGTCAGATGGCCGTGGAACGGCTGACCCTCGCGTTGCCGGACCTTGACCACGGACTGATCCACGCCGATCTGGTGCGCGAGAATGTCCTTCTCGACGGCCCGGTCATCCGGTTGATCGACTTTGACGACGGCGGCTTCGGCTTCCGTCTGTTCGATCTGGCGACCACCCTGATGAAGAACATGGGCGAGCCGGACTATCCGGACCTGAAAGCAGCCCTGATCGAGGGCTATCACAGCCAGCGCATGCTGGATCTCACTCATCTCGATCTGTTCATCGCGCTCCGGGCACTGACCTATGTCGGCTGGATCGTGCCAAGGATAGGCGAAGAAGGCGGCGCGGCGCGGAACGAGCGTTTTGTGGCCGAGGCGCGAAACCTGTGTCTGGCTTGCCTGAACGTTTGACGGCCAAGTGACGGAGGAACGGTGGCGAAAAGGCAAAGTGCTGGCCATGGCGTCAGCGTTCTGGGCGAGGCGGAAATTCCCATCGCGATCACCAAGCACGATGTTGCCGCCGCTGCCGACACGACCATCCAAGCGTTGATCGCGCTTGGTGAAGAGGGCGGGGCCTTTGCCAGGACGGCTACCATTGCGGTCGTTTGTTGTAATGGCGGCCTGAACAGGACCTTGATTGTTGGGTCGAACTGGATCGTCGCGTGAAACCCCCAAGTTCAGTGTGAGACCTTGAAGACCGGCACAAAGGAGGCCGGCGCCAGAGACTCCTGTGTCCCGACCGCATCAATGTTTGCTGGGGTAATCGTGGTGATTTTTGGTCCGGCATGGCGGATCGTCAAGCGACCCTCGATGGCACGCACGGCAAGCTCCACCGCCAAGCGACCTTGCAGCACGGCGAAATCGGTTGGCGCTGCCAGAATGCGGCCACGCTTGATACCCCGATAAACACCGTGGCTGACATAGGTTGACACCACGCCGATCCTGTCATTCAACCCACGGGCGCGCAGCAGCGAAACGGCGGCCTCGGCCATCGGTCCGCTGCCGACCAGATAGTCGACATCCGGCACGGTATCGAGCACGTCTTCGACCAACAGCACTTGTTGCTCCACCCCGGTATCGCCAAACCGGGTGGCGACAATCTGGGCCGAGCTTTCAGCAAGCGCCTCGGTGAAGCCGCGCTCGACAAATTGCACCCAGCCAGCACCTTTGGGGCCAGGAAACCATGCCAGCCGCACCGGAGGGCTTCCTTTTGGGTGGCGCTCGGCAATCGCACGGCCTGCTGCCGCACCCATCTCGCGCCAGGACACGCTGGATTTTGCGGCTATACCCGTATCGTTCATGTCATTCACGGCATCAATAACCGGCATTTGTTTGGCGATTTCAACAACAGCTGGGGTCAGCCCGTCGTATGATACCGGCCCCAGGATCATCGCATCCATCTGACGTTTGCCGCAGGCTTCGACCTGCTCGATCTGACGGGCGAGGTTGGGGTAACCGCCGGCCTCGTACAGGTCAAAGGATACGCCCAGACGGTTGGCTTCTTCGACCATCCCGTAGTTGACGCTTAACCAGTAGGCATCTTTAAGATGCGGGTATATCACGCAAATTCGCCAAGGTTTGGCCGCGTGATCCAAGGGTTCATAGGCGACGGTTGTGGTCGGGCTATCGTCATCGAAGGGCACGGACGGCACCTGCAACTGCCAAGTCTCGCCGCTTGCCGCGTGGGTTGACAGGGTCAGCAGAACGGCCACAAACAGATGTCGCAAAATTTGCATGCCTTTGGTCCCATCCGCGCTAGTCTGTGAACAGACCATATGCAAGGTTAAGCCAAGTGCTGCACAAGTCCAGCCTGTCCCGCATAAGTCTGGGACGCATGTTGCTTTTGGCCTTTCTGGTCATTGCAGGCTTGCCCGCGGTCACGGGTATTCTGGGTTGGGCCGAGTTGCAGAAGGTCGCCCGGAACCAGACCAAGGCCATCAACGAAACGATCCCGGCGATTTCGGAAGTGCGCGGATTTACCGAGGAAAGCAGCCGCATCGTGGCTGTGGCACCGGAGCTTGCCGCCGTCACCACCGACGGTGCGCGCCGCGAACGGGCAACCTATTTGTTTGCCCAGGTCGATGCGCTGTCGGAACGGGTCAGTCGCTATGAACGCACGGGCAACGTGGCCACGCCCGACCTGGCCCGGGCAGAAACGGATGTTCGAAACGGCATCGAGCGGTTGGATCGCCTTGTTCAGGACCGCATTGTCGCCATATCCGGGCAGCAAGCCCGGCTTCAAGTCGGTCTGACCGCCACGACCGAACTTCTGGAGATCGCGGACACGTTGGTGGCCAACGCCCAGATGGGCACATCTGCGGTTATTTCGAACCTCTATGACCTGGAAAGCAGCGACCCCGATTCTAACGTTCGGCTGGACACGCTGGACAAACTGATCGAGGTCGATTTGTTCCGGCAGGGCCTGATGTCCGAGATGCGCTCGCATATCGGAGAGATCGGGCTGTTGCTGAACCGGATTGCCACTGCACAAAACCACCAAGACCTTGAGGAGTTGCAGGCAGAGCTTCAGGGTCGGATCGACATCGTTACGCGCCGGATCCTGTTGGTGAACGATCCGGTCCGCGCCGAACGTGCCTTGGCACTGCTGCAACTGATCCAGCCCAGTTCGGCGCCGCCGCCCGATGCAGAGGATATATTCAACCTTACCAGGGGTATCCTTGATCTGAACCGCCTGATCGCCGAGGCGCAGACCGAGGTGCGCGAAGGCGCAGTGCGGTTGGACAGCGAAGCACAGGCTTTGGCCGATCAGATCACCAGACGCGCAGTGCAGGCCGGTGATGATGCCACCATGGCCATTCGCGCCACACAGCAACTTTATGCTTGGGGGTCTGTTGCCGCGCTGCTGATATCCTTGGCTGTGGTGTGGATCTACGTGCGCGGCAATATCACCCGTCGCCTCGATGCGCTTTCGGCCACCATGACCCGGCTTGCCCATGGAGAGGAAGTTGGCCGCATCACCCCGCACGGCATTGACGAGATCGCCGAAATGGAAGCGGCGGTTGAAGTATTTCGCCTTCAGGGGATCGAGAACCACGAACTGGCCGCTGAACGCGACCAGAACCTTGCCGAATTGCAACGCCACCGACTTGAGCTACAGATCCTGGTGGCCGAGCAAACCAAACAACTGCGCGGCGAGGTCGCCGCCCATGCCGAAGCGCGAAAGCAGGCCGAAGCCGCCGATCGCGCGAAGTCCGAATTTCTCGCCATGATGAGCCATGAGATCAGAACCCCGATGAATGGCGTCCTGGGGATGCTGCGCAGTCTGGGGCGCGATGGTCTGACACTACGGCAGCAAGGCCAATTGCGCGCGGCACATGCCTCGGGCGAAGGTCTGATGACCATTCTGAATGACATTCTTGACTATTCCAAGATTGAGGCGGGGACGGCCACCTTGGTGGAGGCGACCTTTTCGCCTTCCGACCTGCTGCGTGATATCGTGGTGCTGATGACACCAAGCGCACAGGAAAAAGGGCTGGCGCTGCACTTGGATGTGCCCGCCGGTCTGCCGGTCGCCGTGATTGGCGACATGGGGAAATTGCGCCAGATCCTGTTCAATCTGGTTTCGAATGCTGTGAAATTTACCGATCAGGGCATGGTCTCTTTGACCATTGCGGCAACCGAAGTCGCGCAAGGGCACGCATTCACATTTACGGTCAGCGACACGGGCAAAGGCATTGCCGAAGGGTCGCAAGAACGGATTTTTGGCGTGTTCGAACAGGAAGACGTGCAAACGGCCCGGCAATATGGCGGTACGGGGTTGGGCCTTGCGATCTGCAGGCGTTTTGCCGATGCGATGGGGGCAAGCCTGACGGTCCAAAGTACGCCTGGCATGGGAACGGTGTTCACATTGGTCGCGCTGTTTCGCGCGGGCGATACCGCTGATTTACCGCTTGATCCCCCCGAGGTTCCGGCACAGCCCGAAACGCCCAAACTCCGTGCGCTTGTGGTGGAGGACAATGATATCAACCAGATGGTCATGCAGTCCTATCTGGAGGATATGGGTCACACAGCGGAGGTAGTCTCCACTGCCGAAGCGGCGCTGGCTGCGCTGGGCAAAGCGCGGTTCGATGTTATTCTGATGGACGTCAACTTGCCCGGGTTGTCTGGTACTGCAGCGACACGAGCAATACGGGCGATGGCCGATCCTAACATCGCCGCCTTGCCGATCATCGGCATATCGGCCCATGTACAGGATTCCGACCGGCTGGAAAACCTGAGGGCGGGCATGTCGGCAATTCTGCCAAAACCTCTTTCCCCCGAGGCTTTGCTGGCGGCACTCCACGAACAGGTGCAGCAAAAACACGCGCTGTCAGATCTTGCCGCCGACATAGGGGCCAATCGGGCCGCCGAACTTGCACGGTTGTTCCTGGCTGGTCTGCCCGAGGGGCTGGCATTGATCGAAGCTTCGGCGCGGGCCGAGGACTTTGAGGCCTTGTCGCGAGCCGCACATCAAATGAAGGGCGCTGTGGGCAATTTCGAGTTGCCCGCTCTGGTTGCCAAGTTGAACCAGATAGAGATGCTGGCCGAAACTGGCCAGTCAACCGAACTCGATCATTGCCTTAGGCTCCTGCCGCCCGCGCTTGATCAGGGGCGCTTGGCTCTTGTCCATGCGCTGGGCCTGCTGGATGAAAGCCTTAGTCAAGCTGCGCAGTAAACACATAGCCTTCGCCGTGCGAGGTTGTGAAAATCCGCGGCGCCTTGGGGTCGTCGCCAAGTTTGGCACGTAGGCGCTGCACCAGAACATCGATAGTGCGGGTGTTCGTTCCATCGTGTCGGTGGGTGATGGCCGTGATCAGTCGGTCCCGATCCATGACAGTGCCGGGATTGGTCACGAAAACCCGCAACAATTCATATTCGGCCCGAGTCAGCACGATCTGATCGCCTGCGGCACTGGTCACCTGACGCGAGGCGACGTCAAACGTCAGGCCGTTGAAGTGAAATACTTTCCGCGTCAGCGCGCGCATCGCGGCGGTACGGCGCAGCAGGTTCTTGACCCGCGCCAACAACTCGCGCCGGTTGAAGGGCTTGCAGACATAATCGTCAGCCCCGAGTTCCAGCCCGACGATCCGGTCGACATCATCGGTGCGCCCCGACAGCAGGATGATCCCGATCTCGGATCGCGCTCGCTGTTCACGTGTAATTTCCAGCCCGTCTTTGCCCTGAAGATTGATGTCGGCAATCAACAGGTCAACGGTGCCTTGCGACAGGATCTTCTCGGCCTTCTCGGCAGAGTCGCATTCCGAAACGCGATAGCCAAAGGTTTCCAGATAGCCTGCCAAAGCACTGCGCGTGACTGGTTCGTCTTCCACTATGACAATATGGGCGAGTCTTGGCGCCATTGCGTTCCCGTCTGATGTTTCTCCCCATTAACAATTTTTTACAATTAATGCGAGTCCATTCATCGGGCGGGTCTGACGCATTCACATTCGACCCCTAGCGTTGATTCGCAGGAAAGACGTGAACTTTCCGCAAGACACGACGCACAAGCGCCGATCAACAACAGGGAACGCACCATGAAAACTGCAAGAACGATGCTCGCCAGCGCCGCCGCGTTGGCGTTGCTTGCGCCTGCCGGCTGGGCCGAGGATTCTACCGATCCGATTATGATCCCTCTGCACAACTGGTCCAGCCAGATCGTGATGAGCCACGTCGTCGGCGATGTCTTCACCTCGATGGGCAACACGGTCGAATATGTCACGACCGACAGTCAGGCAGTCTATGAATCGGTCCGTCTGGGCGATGTGTCGCTTGAACTCGAAGTCTGGGAAGGGGCCTTTGGCGCCTCATTTGACGCCGCTGTCGCCAAGGGCGGCATCCATGCGGCCGGCGCGCACAATGCCGTGACGCGCGAGGACTGGTGGTATCCGATGTGGACGAAAGAGGCCTGCCCTGGCTTGCCGGACTGGAAAGCGTTGAACGAATGCGCCGCTCTGTTCAAAACCCCCGAGACCGGCGAAAAAGGCCGCTTCCTTGGTGGTCCGGTGGACTGGCTGAAGCACGATCAGGAAAAGGTCGATGCCTTGAACATGAATTTCGCCGTGGTCAACGCAGGCTCTGCCGCCGCGATCTGGGCCGAAATCGGTGCCGCCGAAAAGACCAAGACCCCGATCGTGGTGTTCAACTGGACCCCGAACTTTGCCGAAGCGGTCTGGCCGGGCGAATTTGTCGAGTTCCCGGCATGGGAAGCGGGCTGCAACGAAGATCCGGCTGTCGGCATGTTCCCCGACAAGACCTATGATTGCGGCAACCCAGCGAACGGTTATCTGAAGATCGCCGCCTGGGATGGCATGAAGGACAAATGGCCTGCCGCCTATGCAACCTTGGCCAAGGTCAGCCTGACGAACGCCCAGATCGCCGAAATGGCAAAGCTGGTCGACATCGACGGGATGGAGCCTGAAGATGCAGCCAAGGCTTGGATGGATGCCAACCCCGATGTCTGGAAGGCTTGGCTGAACTAAGCCTGCCTGAACTCTATCTCTGGCCCTCCCGGTCCTGTGCCGGGTGGGCCGATCTTTCCCCAGATCGGAATCCAAGCGTGACTGACAGCGTTATCACTTGCAGCAATGTCTCGAAGATTTTCGGACCAAATCCGGTCCAGCATCTTGCGGACCTGAAAGCCAATCCGGGACTTTCATCGGCGGGCTATGTCCATGCGGTGCGCGATGTCAATCTTGAGGTGCGGCGTGGCGAGATGCTGGTGGTTATGGGCCTGTCCGGCTCGGGCAAATCGACCCTGGTGCGCTGCCTGTCGCGCTTGATCGAGATTACCGGCGGGACGGTCACCGTCGAAGGCCGCGAACTTGCGACGCTGTCCGAAGCCGAGCTGATCGATTTGCGCCGCCGCAAGATGGGCATGGTGTTTCAAAGCTTTGGCCTGTTGCCCAATAGGTCTGTCCTGGAAAACGTGGCTTTCCCGCTTGAAATGCGCGGGCAGGACCGTGCCACCCGCTACGCCCGTGCGCGTGAGATGCTGGAACTGGTGGGTCTGAAGGGCCGCGAAGACTATTTCCCCCGCGAATTGTCGGGCGGTCAGCAGCAGAGGGTCGGCATTGCGCGATCCTTGGCGGTCGAGCCTGACATCTGGTTTCTGGATGAACCCTTTTCCGCGCTTGATCCCTTGATCCGCCGCGAGATGCAGGATGAGTTCCTGCGTCTGAAGGGCATGATGAGCAAAACCATCATCTTCATCACCCACGATTTCGACGAGGCCCTGCGGCTGGCTGACCGCATTGCGATCATGAAAGACGGGCGGATCGAGCAATGCGATACGCCCGACCAGATCGTTTTGCACCCGGCCACCGACTATGTCGCCAAATTCACAGCCGAGATCGATCGTGCGCGCGTCGTGCATATCGGCAGCCTAGTGCGACCACAATCTGATGCCGCCAGTGGCGAGCCGATGGCGGCACACCGCACCATCCGCGATTTGGCGCGCCAACTGGTATCGGACACGCGCAGCGATATCCCGGTGGTCGATGCCGCTGGCAAAGTCATCGGCGCTGTCCTGCGACAAGAGGCGTTGGATGTTTTGCTGGGGGATGGGCGGTGATGGGGGTGCATGCGCGGCATGCGACGACCGCCAAACTGCTTTTCGCACTGGCGGTTGCGCTGGTCCTTGGCAAGTTTCTCCTGCCTCAGGGGCTGATCCGTCCGCCAGACTGGCTGGTGCAGCCCTTTGCCGACTGGATCAATGCGGCCTTCTATTTCCTGCAAAATGATCTGGGCTTGATGAGCCTGACACGGGCCTTTTCCGATCTGGTAGAATGGCTTTTGAACGTCACCGCCAACCTGCTGTACGGCAAAAGCCGCTGGCCCAATGTTGGTCCCATTCCCTGGGGCGTCATCGCCGTGACGGCCTTCATGGCGGGATATGCCTTGAAAGGCTGGCGGCTTGGCGTTCTGAGCGGAGGGACATTTGTCTGGATCGCCTTGATGGGCCAATGGCAATGGGCGATGGAAACTCTGTCGGTCATCGTGGTGGCCGCGCCGTTTTCGGTGTCCTTGGGCTTGATGATGGGCATTCTGGCATGGCGGTCACAGCGGCTCGAGCGCGTCTTGAACCCGATCCTGAACATCGCGCAATCACTGCCGCATTTCGCCTATATGATCCCCGTAGTGGTGTTCATCGGCGTCGGCCCCAAGGCCGGTGCGATCGTGACCATCATCTTTTCGGTGCCGCCGATGATCCGCATGACGCTGTTGGGGCTGAAGAAAGTCCCAGAGGAGGTGATCGAGGCCGGCAAGATGTGCGGGGCGACGCGTTGGCAACAGCTGACGCGGGTGCGTATCCCCACAGCGCGGGCAGAGATCCTGATCGGCGTCAATCAGGTCATCATGCAATGCCTGGCCATGGTAGTGCTGGCCAGCTTCATCGGCATGCCGGGTTTGGGGCAAAAGCTGTTGCAGCTGTTGCAGGCCCTGAAGATCGGCCTGTCCGTTGAAATTGGCGTGACGATTGTTTTGCTGGCCGTGACGCTGGATCGTTTGACCAAGGCTTGGGCGCTGCGGCTACCCGCGCATGATGCGCCAAGCCCGCAATGGATAGTCCGCCACCGCCTGTTGGTCATCTGGCTGGCGCTGTGCGCCGTGGCCTTCGTTCTGGCGCAGATTTTCCCATACTTTCACGAGGTCGAGCGCAAGCAGGCCATGTCGGTGGCAGGTCCGATTGACACGTTGATGGATCACGTGATCCGCCTGATTGCGCCTGTGACGGCATGGCTGCGCTGGTTCTTGATAACATGGGTGCTGATCCCAATGCGGGACGCCTATCTGTGGCTTCCTTTCACCGCGGTTCTCCTGCTTTTGGCTGGCATCGGTTGGGCCGTCGGTGGCCTGCGGTCTGCCGCAGTTTGCGTGGCCTACTTCGGCTTGATCGCCCTGTCCGGCTGGTGGGACCGCGCCATGATCACTGTCTATATGGTCAGCATCTCCGTCTTCATCGCAGCCCTGATCGGCCTTCCTTTGGGCATTTGGGCCACGCGCAGTACCTCACGGGCGGCGCGTATTTTGTTGATCTGCGACACGGCGCAAACCTTCCCAAGTTTCATTTACCTGATCCCGGTCATCATGCTTTTTGGCGTGAATGATGTGGCCGTTGTAGCGGCCGTGGTGGTGTTCGCCGCCGTGCCCATTGTGCGCTACACCATCGAAGGCCTGCGCAACGTCCCGCCCGAACTGATCGAGGCCGCAGATATGAGCGGAGCGACCAAACGGCAGGTTTTGTGGCATGTGCGTCTGCCCATGGCTTTGCCCACCATGTTGGTCGGTGCCAACCAATCCGTGATGTTCTCGCTGTTCATGGTCATCATCGCGGCCTTCATCGGTACCCAGGACCTTGGGCAGGAAATGCAGCGCGCGCTGTCGTCGACCGACGTCGGCAAGGGTCTGGTCCTGGGCTTTGCCGTCGCCTTCATGGGGCTTATGACCGATCATCTCATCACGCGCTGGTCCGAGGATCGCAAACGCGCCCTGGGGATATGAGGTCGGCGGCAGCCCTTGACCCTGCTCGTGCAGAAACTGAGGCAGAGTTGCGCTCACGCCCCGCGAGGATGTCTGCAAATTCCGCATATCCGGGTCGGATCGATTCTTGCCCAATGTGATCCTTGGGCTGTGGGACCTAACGCCGACGCTCTGCGGCCCTTCAGCCCTTTTCGCGGCGAAGACGCCCGTCAGGCCGGATGAAGATTCGTGTCCCCGGGGCCGCATGGTTGGCGATCCAGATCAGGTGATCGCGCCGGAAGGCCAGGCATCCGGCCGTCGGATAGCCCGGTCGCCGCCAGCCATGCAGGAAAATCGCAGACCCGCGCCCCGGCACCGCGTCCGGCCAGTTCCAGTCGGTCAGCATCACGATGTCATACAACGGATCGGAGCGCCTGAGCCTTTCGTCGGTCTTGCCGAAAGGTTCGCGCACAAGATGGTTGTAGTCGGGGTGATCTGGCGCATCGCACCAACGGTCGCGAAGCCTGATCGGCAAGGCCCAGGGCGGCGCATCGGCCTGGGCGACCCGGTCGGGCCGGTAAAGCGTGCCGATGATCCGGTGAATGCCAGCAGGCGTGCAGCCGTCGCCTTCGTGCTTGTCCGCAGTGATCCCGTGTCGCCCATGGCTGACCGGGAACATCCGGCCCCGATAGCGCAGACCCATCGGCGTCAGCACCATATCGGCAGGTGTCACAGCAGATGCCCCGATTTCGCCGCCTTGGTCGCAAGGTAGGCCGCGTTCTGCCGGGTCTTGCCGACCTTCAACGCCACCCGCTCGGTCACTTCGATCCCCGCCTTGCGCATCATCTCGATCTTGCGGGGGTTATTGGTCAAAAGCCGGACCGAGGCGAAACCCATGCGCCGCAACAGTTCGGCCCCGATGCGGAAATCGCGTTCATCATCCTCAAAGCCCAGTCGGTGATTGGCCTCCACCGTATCGAAGCCCTGATCTTGCAGGGAATAGGCCCGCATCTTGTTGGCCAGCCCGATCCCGCGCCCTTCCTGGTTGAGGTAAAGCAGAACGCCCGCGCCCTCCTCTCCCATCTGGCGCAAGGCCGCATCGAGTTGCGCGCCACAGTCGCATTTCAGGCTACCCAGCACATCGCCGGTAAAACAGGCCGAATGCAGCCGCGCCAGAACCGGCTGGGTGCGGTCGGGTGAACCGATCTCGATCGCATAATGATCTTCGCCGCCATTCGTGGGGCGGAAGACATGCACCCGGCCCGCCTGCGCGGCCGCCATCGGCACCCGCGCCGCCGCGACCGGCAGGAAGGGTGATGACGCTGTCAGTTCCGGCCCGACCTCTGCCAGATCGAGCAGCGTCAACCCTTCGGCCATGGCCAGCGCGGCACCATCGGCCAGATCGACCATGAGGACCGCCGGCAGAAGATGGGCGGATTTCGCAATGCCAAGCGCCGCGCGCGCGCTGTCGGCCGATCCGTCACGGATCGCCCGGCACGGACCCTTCATCGGATATCCCAGATCCAGCGACGGGTCAGCCATCGCCTGCACCCAGTCGGCACCCACGTCGCCCGGCAGGGCAAGCCGTACGAGGTCGCCGTCATAGGCCGCGACCTTCAGCGTCTCGGCACGCCGCGCCGTCAGCGCCAGAACCGGCGATCCCAGCGCACGCAGCGCCGTGAGCCGCTCCTCCTCCAGCCCTTCCGCCGCGACGACCAGCACACCCGCGCGGCCCGACAGCACTATCACCGGCACGCCCATGCGCAAATCGGCGCGGGCCCGGTTCAGGCGTTCGGCAGGATTGGGACCAAGGCGCATCAACACTCCGTCAGGATCGGGCAGGTCCGTCCTAGATAGGCTGAGATGAAGGAAATTGAAACATATCGCGGCAATCCGACACGACCGCGTGAGGCGTTTGTCGCATATCTTGTCGATAGCGTGAGCAAGGCGCATCTGAAAGGCAGAGAGACGGCGGAGCTTGTGATGGCAAACCTGAAAAAGATCCTTCTGGTGGACGATGACGACGACCTGCGCGAAGCGCTGGCCGAACAGCTTCTGTCGACCGACGATTTCGACGTGTTCGAAGCCGCGACAGGTGCCGACGCTGTGGAAAAGGCCAAGGCCGAGACATTTGATCTCCTGGTCCTCGACGTGGGCCTGCCCGATACGGATGGACGCGAACTTTGCCGCAGGCTGCGCAAGCAGGGCGTGAAATGCCCGATCCTGATGCTCACCGGCCATGACACGGATGCCGACACGATCCTGGGGCTTGATGCGGGCGCCAACGATTATGTGACCAAAC
Organism: Paracoccaceae bacterium; assembly: GCA_035433445.1. GTDB lineage: Bacteria > Pseudomonadota > Alphaproteobacteria > Rhodobacterales > Rhodobacteraceae > TMP-24. The sequence continues at coordinate 11,598 of DAORUY010000004.1, read as the reverse complement.
CCTTCAAGTTTCCGGTGCTGCTGGCGCGTATCCGCGCCCAGCTTCGCACCCATGAACAGTCGGAAGACGCGGTTTTCGGTCTTGGCCCCTACACATTCAAACCGGCGATGAAGATGCTCATCGACGCCAAGGACAAGAAGATCCGCCTGACGGAGAAGGAAACCAACATCCTCAAATATCTCTGGCGAGCCGGGGAAAGCACGGTGCCGCGCGATGTGCTGTTGCATGAGGTCTGGGGCTATAACGCAGGCGTCACCACCCATACGCTTGAAACCCACATTTACCGGTTGCGCCAGAAAATAGAACCAGATCCGTCAAACGCCCGCCTTCTTGTGACCGAATCTGGCGGCTACAGACTGGTACCATGAGCGCGACTCACCAAGTTCCCTTCGCCGCACCGGGGTTATGATGCGGCATCCTCCCTGTTGGACTGGCCCGGGCGCTGCCCGGGTCTTTTTTTATGCCGGGAACCGGATGCGGAAGAATCCGTAAAGCGTCAGCAGCGCGGTGATCAAACCCGCTACCGCGAAGGGCAGGACCAGCGCATCTTCGCGCCCCAGATAGGGTTCGCTCAGCCGCACCATAAGGCCACCGGCCATGGCGCCGATGGGCAAAGTGCCCCAGCCCAGAAAACGGTAGATCGAATTCACGCGCCCCAGAAGCGCGGGCGGGATCACCCTTTGGCGGTAGGATACCGTGACGACATTCCACAACACGCCCCCGAACGCATCGCCGAAAAGCCCGATCACTGCCATGGTGCGTGACGGGAAAAGCCCCATCAGCAGGTAGGACAGTGTAAAGATTACCATGGCGGCGTGAACCGTGCGCTCGGGCCCGAAGCGGGTCACGATCGCCGGTCCCGCCAGTCCGGCCAGCACGCCGCCCACCGCCCCGGCGGTCAGCAAAAGCCCATGGCCGAAAGCTCCGAGCCCCAGGATCTCTTGCGAATAAAGCGTCAACATGGTGATCGCGGCGGCAAAGGCCGCGTTGGTCAGCCCCAGGATAATGGCCAGGCGGCGGATCAGCACATGACCCTTCAGCCACAGAAAACCTTCCTTCAACTCGGTCAGGAACGCCCGGCGCGGCGGCAGGGTCGCGGGCGGCAGGGTCAGCATCGCAACCAGCGCCGCCGCGATAGCGAATGTCGCCGCATCCAGCCCGAAGGGCAGCGCAATGCCAAAACCGATCAGCGCCCCCGCCAAGGGCGGCCCGACAAACTGGTTCATCACCTGCTCGGCGCTCCACATCTGGCCATTGGCGCGCTCCAGATCCGCAGGGGCCACGATCTCAGGCATCAGCGTCTGCGCGGCATTGTCCCGCAGCACCTCCGCCGTACCGAGAAGAAAGTTTAGCGCCGCAAGCATAAGGATCATTCCCGCCCCAGCGCCCGCGGGTTGGGGCAGGGCGGGCCCCGACAGGATCAGCCCGACCACCCCCAGCGTCAGCCCCATGCGCACCAAATCGGCACGCACCATCATCTTGCGCCGGTCTGCCCTGTCGGTCCAGACGCCCGCAGGCAGCGAAAAGAGCAGCCAGGGCAACCGCCCCGCCGTCACCACCAGCGAAATCAGAAAAGCGTCGCGCGTCAGCAGCGTCGCAAGCCACGGCATCGCAAGGACAGACACTCCATCGCCAAGGTTGGTGATGGTGCTGGCCAGGAAATGCAGGCGGAAATTGCGGTTGCGGCGCAGAAGGGCGGTGGTGGTCATTGCCTCCTCCCGTCCAGCGCCCGCATGGGGCTTACTCTATCGGCGTGGAGGTTGCAGTCGGCAATTTGGCCTCGGCGATGAACGGATAGGCGAAGGACACGATCTGTTGCTGTGCCGGCCCGTCGATCCGGCTGAAATACCACTTGCCCTCTTCGAGGATCGCCAGAAGCGGTTGGCTGTTGCGGCTCTTGCCCGCTTTGCCTTCGGCGGTGAACTGGGTGGGCACCACCGCCCAGACGATCTTCGTACCATCCTGAAGCGTTGCGTCATTGCCGTCGAACGGGCCGGGCGCGGTAACAAAATCGCTGATCTCGGTGGACTTCAGAAGCTCCGCCGTCTGCGCGATCAGCGTCTCTTGCACTTTCTTGGCCTCGATCCCCGCCGTGCCCGCGAACACGTTCAGAACGCGCGGCGGAATGGTTGCCACGATCTTTTCGGCATTCTTGTTCACCGTCACCCGGCGATAGCTGTCGATGGCCTTTTGCAGCCCGGTACCTTCCGCCTCGCTCAGCGGGCGGGCGGCCAGGGGCGCGGCCAGAAGCAGAGAGAGGACAAGGGCAGCCAGAAAACGCATGGGATCACCTGATGCAGAACGGCCCAGATGTTGCATGCCGCGTCCCCCCTCACAAGGGTCTGCGTTGCAAAGCCGGGGACGGTTCGCGCATTGCCGCCGATCCGGGGATTGGCTAGTCTTCACGGGTTCGCGCAAAGGGAAACGCCATGTCATTCACCGTCGCCACCTGGAACATCAATTCCGTGCGTCTGCGCGAACCGATCGTCGCCCGCCTGATGAGCGAGGAGACCCCCGACATCCTGTGCTTGCAGGAATGCAAATGTCTAGCCGAACAGATCCCGGTCGATGCGTTCAAGGCGCTGGGCTACAAATACCGCGTGGCGCGCGGGCAGAAAAGCTACAACGGCGTGGCGATCCTCTCGAAGCTGCCGATGGTCGATGCGGGGGGCCGCGACTTTGCCGCGCTTGGGCACGCCCGCCACGTGGCGGGGCAACTGGAAAATGGCGTCACGATCCATAATTTCTACGTGCCCGCCGGGGGCGATATTCCCGACCGGGCCGAGAATGAGAAGTTCGGTCAGAAACTCGATTTCCTGACCGAGATGCGCGATCATTTCCGCTGGGAACGCCCCGACCGCGCGATCATGGTCGGTGATCTGAACATCGCCCCCCGCGAAGATGATGTCTGGAACCACAAGGCGCTTTTGAAGATCGTCAGTCACACCCCGGTCGAGGTCGACCATCTGACCGCCGCACAAGAGGCGGGCAGCTGGGTCGACATCACCCGAAAGGACATCCCGACTGGCCCGCTTTATAGCTGGTGGTCCTATCGCTCGCCCGACTGGGACGGCGCCGACAAGGGTCGCAGGTTGGATCATATCTGGGCCACGCCCGATATCGCCAACGCGACCCACGGCAGCCGAATCCTGCGCGCCGCGCGCGGCTGGGAACAGCCCTCTGACCATGTGCCGGTCTTCGCCAGCTTCGATCTCTAGGGACTTGGCGTTTTCCGGCCGAGCGCACATATAGAGACAAATCTTTGGAATGGGGGCAAACATGCTCGAATTCGGCCAAAAGCCCGTTGCCGCGCCTGCGGGCGATCTGATCCGCGATGTGACCGAAGCCACCTTCATGGCGGATGTCATCACCGCCAGCAATGAAGTGCCGGTGATCGTCGATTTCTGGGCGCCCTGGTGCGGGCCTTGCAAGACACTCGGCCCCGCGCTTGAAGCCGCCGTGACCGCCGCCAAGGGGCGCGTCCGCATGGCAAAGGTCAATGTCGACGAGAATCAGGCGATTGCCGCGCAGTTGCGCATTCAGTCGATCCCGACCGTCTATGCCTTCTGGCAGGGCAAACCCGTTGACGGCTTTCAAGGCGCGATTCCCGGTTCGCAGATCACCGAATTCGTCACCAAACTCGCCGCCCTCGCCGGGGACGGCGGACTGGGCGAAGCGATCGAGGCCGCCGAGCAGATGCTGGCTGAGGGCGCGGCGGTCGACGCCGCCGAAACCTTCGCCGCGATCCTGGAGGAGGAGCCAGAGAATGCCGCCGCCTATGGCGGGCTTGTGCGCAGCCATCTGGCGCTTGGCAATCTCGATCAGGCCGAGGGGCTTTTGAACGCTGCCCCCGCCAAGATCGCCAAGGCGCTTGAGGTGGAAGCGGCCCGCGCCCAGCTTGATCTGGCTCGCCAGGCCGCCGATGCTGGTCCCGTGGCCGATCTTCAGGCCGCCGTTGCCGCGGATCCTGCCGATCCGCAGGCGCGCTTCGATCTGGCGCTTGCCCTGCATGCCGCCGGGCAGGTGGAGGAGGCGGTGGACCAGCTTCTCGACCTCTTCCGCCGCGACCGGGACTGGAATGATGGCGCGGCCAAGACCCAGCTTTTCACCATCTTCGATGCGCTGAAGCCCACCGATCCCATCGCTCTCAAGGGGCGGCGCAAACTTTCCTCCATGATTTTTTCCTGACGCCGATGGCTCAGATCGACCTGCCAGAGGTCATCCCGCTTTTCCCGTTGCCGGGCGCGCTTTTGCTGCCGCGCGGGCGATTGCCGCTTCATGTGTTTGAGCCGCGCTATCTGGCGATGCTCGATGATGTGCTGAAAACCCGTGAACGGCTGATCGGCATCATTCAGCCGCGCCCGGCCCCCGAAGGGCAGCGGCGCCTCTCGGCAATCGGCTGCGCCGGCCGCCTGACCAGCTTCACCGAAACCGAAGACGGTCGCTACATGATCGCGCTCACCGGCATCAGCCGCTTCCGGCTGGACCGCGAGGTCGGTGGCTTTACGCCCTATATCCGCGCCGCCGTCAAATGGGATGAATTTGCCCGCGACATGGGCAATGCCGAACAAGACGACCTGCTGGACCGTGACGGGTTCCTGGACCTGCTGCGCCGCTTCTTCACCTCGCGCCAGCTTGCAACCGACTGGGACGGGCTTGAAGATGCCCCGGACGAGGCGCTGATCAATTCGCTGTCCATGCTCTGCCCGTTCGAGCCTGAGGACAAACAAGCGCTGTTGGAGGCGCCGACGCTCGCTAACCGCCGTGAAACCTTGCAGGTCTTGATGGAATTCGCCCTCAGGGCCGACGGAGAAGGACAATTGCAATGACTGCCCAGACTGAAACCGGCCGCCCCGAATTTGACCGCCGGATGCTGGAAGCACTGGTCTGCCCGCTGACCCAATCCCCGCTGCGCTATGACGCGGAACGGCAGGAATTGGTCTCCAAAGCCGCCAAACTGGCCTTCCCGATCCGCGAAGGCATCCCGATCATGCTGGTGGACGAAGCGCGCGCGCTGGACTGATCAGGCCAAGGGGCGGCGGCGGTCGTTTCATTTTCTGTCCGAAAACATCCCGCAGGGGGTTCGGGGGACGCGAAGTCCCCCGCGCCGCGACCGGCTCAAAGCGGCTGGCCTGTCAGCAGTTTCGCACTCTGTCCCGACAGCCCCGCGGCCTGCCGCATGAAGGCGCGGCGCAGGGGGGCGATGCGGTTCACCAGCCCAAGGCCTGCGTCACGCGCCGTGCGCAAGACAGCATTGTCGTTTGAAAACAAGGCGTTCACCCCATCCATGCCAAGGGCCAGCGTGGTGGAATCGAACCGCCGCCAGCTCTGATAGCGTTCCAGCACGTCCGCCGCACCGATGTCTTCGCCGCGCCGCCGCGCCGTCACCAGCACTTCGGCCAAGGCCGCCACATCCCGCAGGCCAAGGTTCAGCCCTTGCCCCGCGATCGGATGCACACCGTGGGCCGCATCGCCCACCAGCGCCAGCCGAGGTGCCACGTAACTGTCGGCCAGCGTCAGGGTCAGCGGATAGCTGAAGCGCGGTCCGGCCAGGCTGATCTGCCCCAGAAAATCGCCAAAGCGCGGGCGCAGCACTTCCAGAAAGGCCGCGTCATCCAGTGCGGCAATGGCGCGGGCGTTGTCGTCCGTCTCGCTCCAGACGATCGAGGACCGGTTGCCCTTCAAGGGCAGGATCGCCAGCGGACCGGAGGGCATGAAGAACTGGTGCGCAACCCCGCCGTGCGGGCGTTCATGCGCGATGGCCGCGACCAGCGCCGTCTGGTGATAGGCATGGCCCGTGCGCTTGATCCCGGCCCGCGCCGCGGTCGGTGACCCGCGCCCGTCGCAGGCCGCGATCATCCGCGCTGACAGGCTGCGCCCGTCCGACAGGGTGACGGTCGTGCCCGCTGGCCCCGCCTCATGGTGGGTCACGGTGGTCGCCGGAATATGGCTCAGGCCGGGCGTCGCCTGCATCGCGGCCAGAAAGGCCGCGTAAAGATGGCGGTCCTCGACCATGAAGCCCACCGGGCCTTCCTCGATCTCGGCGCTGTCGAAGGTCAGGACCGGGCGCGCTGGACCTTCGCCCGCATGTCCATCGCTGGCCTTGATCTTCAGCATCGGCTGGGCTTCAGGTTCCACCGCCGCCCAGACGCCAATCGCCTGCAAAAGCCGCTTGGAAGCGATGGCCAGCGCATAGGCCCGCCCGTCGAACGCGGCTTCCGCCCGCGCCCGGGCTGGCTGCGCATCGATGACGGCCACCGAAAGCCCCGCCTGTGCCAGCGCCAGCCCCAGCGCCGGGCCGTTCAGCCCGCCGCCGACAATCACGATGTCATGGTCATAGCTCATGCCCCCTTATCGCGCGGGCTGGACGGGATTGTCCATGCGATCCCTTGCCGCTACCCTTGCGCCGCAAACCAACGGGAGAAGACGATGACCTTCTGGCGCGGGAAAAGTGCTACGGCGCTGGGCGAAGCCATTGGCCGCGGTGAGGTCAGCCCCTTGTGGCTGGCCGAAGACTTTCTTGCGGCGATCCGTGCCCATCCCGCAGGCGACCGTATCTATGCCCGCCTGACGCCAGACCGCGCGCTGGCCGAAGCCGAAGCCGCGACGCGGCGCGCCAAAGCCGGGCAGCGCCTGTCGCCCCTCGATGGCGTGCCGCTGTCGTGGAAAGACCTGTTCGACAGCGCTGGCACGGCGACCGAGGCAGGCTCGCGCCTCTTGGAAGGCCGGGTGCCCGGTGAAGATGCGCAGGTCCTGAAGGCTGCCACCCTTCTGGGCACGGTCTGCCTTGGCAAGACCCACATGACCGAACTGGCCTTTTCCGGGCTTGGCCTCAATCCGATGACCGCGACGCCGCCCAATGTGAACGATCCGCAGCTGGTGCCGGGCGGCTCGTCCTCCGGCGCGGCCACATCGGTGGCCTTCGATCTGGCCCCCGCCGCCGTGGGGTCAGACACCGGCGGTTCAGTGCGTCTGCCCGCCGCCTGGAACAATCTGGTCGGCCTGAAGACCACACGTGGCCTCTTGCCGATGGCGGGTGTCGTGCCGCTCGCCGCCAGCTTCGACACGATCGGCCCGCTGACCCGCACGGTGGAGGATGCGGCCCTGATCCTGGCCCTGCTGCAAGGTGCCCCTGCCGCCGATCTGCGCGGGGCAAGCCTGCACGGCGCGCGTCTGATGGTTCTGGAAACCGTGGCGCTTGACGATTGCGCCGACGCCCCCCGCGCCGCGTTTGAAACGGCCGTGGCGCGGCTGGCCGATGCGGGTGCAACTGTGGTTCGCGCTCCCATTCCCGAACTGACTGAAGCCATGACGCTCGCCCCCGTTCTTTTCTCCACCGAAGCCTATGCAACCTGGCGCGACCGGATCGAAGCCGAACCGGACAAGATGTATCCCCCCATTCGCGAAAGGTTCCGTTCGGGCGCGGGCTTCAGCGCCGCCGACTATATCGCCGCCTGGCAGCGCCTCAGCGCGCTGCGCGCGGGCTGGATGGCCCGGGCTGCGGGGTTTGACGCGGTTCTCACGCCGACCTCCGCGATCCTGCCGCCCGACGCCGCCCGGCTGCAACAGGATGCCGACTATTTCACCCGCCAGAACCTGCTCGCGCTGCGCAATACCCGCATCGGCAATCTCATGGGCCTGTGCGGACTGACCCTGCCCACCGGCACGCCCGCTTGCGGGATCACGCTTCTGGCGGGGCCGATGCAGGAACGGGCGCTCCTGCGTCTGGGTGCGGCGGCCGAGGCGGCGCTGGTGGCCGGCTGAAAGCCGCCCCCCGCGCGCCATCACGGCCAAAAAGCCACAACTCACCCCGACAACGCCCTCAGAAACTTCGCTTTTTCTGGACCAGCTCGGTCCAACCCGCTAAACTTTCCGCAAACGGGGCGACATGACCCCGAAGATTGAGGCATGAATGGCGTTCCCTGAGCGGTTTTCGAACCTGCCTGAATACGCGTTTCCGCGCCTGCGGAGCTTGCTCGACGCCCACAAGCCGGGGGCCGAGCCTGTTGCCATGACCATCGGCGAACCCCGCCATCCCATGCCGTCTTTCGTTGCACAAACCCTGGCCGATCATGTGCAGGATTTCGCGCTTTATCCCCCGAACGAAGGCGCCCCCACGCTTCTGGCGGCGATTTCGGGCTGGATCGGGCGCCGCTACGGGGCCGACGTCGGGCCTGACCGGATCATGGCCCTGAACGGCACGCGCGAAGGGCTTTTTGATGCCTGTCTTGCGCTTTGCCCGGAAACGAAGGGCGGCAAGCGCCCCGTCGTCTTGATGCCAAACCCGTTCTATCAACCCTACGCGGCTGCCGCTTTGTCCGTGGGCGCGGAGCCTGTCTTCGTGCCCGCCACCGCGCAGACTGGCTTTCTGCCCGACTATGAACGGCTGCCCGCAGCGCTTCTGGATCGCGTCGCGGTCGCCTATCTCTGCTCACCCGCCAATCCCCAAGGTGCGGTTGCCCCGCGCGACTATCTTGAACGGTTGATCGCGCTGGCCGAAAAGCACGGCTTCATCCTTCTGTCCGACGAATGTTATTCGGAGATCTGGCGCAGCGCGCCGCCCACCGGGGCGCTGGATGTCGCGGCCAGGATGGGTGCCGATCCCGAACGGGTCGCGGTCTTTCATTCGCTGTCCAAGCGTTCCAACCTGCCGGGTCTGCGGTCTGGCTTCGTCGCAGGCGGGCCAGAGGGCATCCGCCGTTTCCGTCAGATCAGGGCCTATGGCGGCGCGCCCTTGCCGCTTCCGTTGCAGTGGGTCAGCGCGCGGGCCTGGAATGACGAGGCGCATGTCGATGAAAACCGCGCCCTTTATCAGGAAAAGTTCCGTATCGCGGACGAGATCTTCGCCCCCATCCAGGCCTATCAGGGGCCGGAGGGTGGCTTTTTCCTCTGGCTGCCGGTGCCTGATCATCTGGGCGGCGGCGAGGCGGCGGCTCTCAAGCTCTGGCAAGAAACCGGGGTCCGGGTTCTGCCGGGTGCCTATCTGGCGCGGGATGTGGACGGCCACAATCCGGGCCATGATTATATTCGCGTGGCGATGGTCGCGCCAAAGGACGATATGCAGCGCGCGCTGATCCGGTTGCGCGACTGTATCTATGTGCAGGGACGGTAAGATTAAGATGGCGTCATATCAGGCAAGACGGCGGGATCCTCTGGTGGATCAGAAGATGCAGGCGGCGATCGAACGGCGCGGCAAGGAACTGTTGGGCGCGGGCCTGATGGTTCTGGCCGGTCTGGTCGTGATGATGCTGGCCAGCTATTCGCCCGACGATCCCAGTTGGTTCACCGCGACCGATCAGCCGGTGCAGAATCTTCTGGGCCGGATGGGCGCCTCCATCGCTGCGCCGCTCTATGTGATTGCCGGGCGCGGGGCCTGGGGTATCGCGCTGACGCTTGGGGTCTGGGGTGTACGCCTGATCACCCATTGCGGCGAAGACCGCGCCATCAGCCGTTCGATCTTTGCGCCGATCGGCATTGCGATGATGTCCGTGACCGCCGCCACCCAGGTGGCCGATGCGGGCTGGAACCAGAGCTTTGGTCTGGGCGGCCTTTTCGGCGATACGGTTCTGGGCGCGCTTTTGGGTGTCGTGCCGGCCTCCGGCAGCGTCAGCCTGGCGATGACCGCCCTTTTGCTGTCGATCCTGACCATCGGCATGATGCTCTTTGTCCTCGGGTTTGACCGGGCCGAACTCAGCCACATCTGCCGCCGTGCGCTCTATCTCGCGATCCTCGGGTATGACCGGCTGATGACAGCAATCGGCACCGGTGCTGCCATGTCGGCCCGCACCGCTCAGACGCTTCAGGACAAGCACCGCGCCCGGCGCGAAGCCCAGGCCGAGGCGCGCGCCATCCATGCCGATCGCTTCGGCACGGATCAAGATGAGCCGCCCCTGACCCAGCCCACCGATCCGCGCAGCCGTGCCGCCGTTCTTCGGGCCGATCCGCGTTATGCGACTGTCGCTGCCGCCGCCACACTTGGCGCAGATGTTGCCGATGCCGCGCCCACTGGTCTTTTCGCCAAGATGCCGGGCCTGATCCGGCGCATCGCGGGTGTGCCGGAACCGGAAATGGTTGATCTGGAACCTGAACTGATCGAACAGACCCCGTCTGACGCGATCTGGTCGACCGAAGCGCCCAGCCCCGAACGTATCCGCTCGCGCATTGCCGATGCAGTCAAGACCCGCGCCGGGCAGGGGGCCGAACAACCTGCTCCCCTGCGTGCCGAGCCGCCCCTCAGCAAAGGCCCGCTGGTCGCGCCCGCCGTGGTCCGCGCCCCCCTCCCCCTTGAGGTGGAGGTCGAGGAGGACGAAGCCGACGAATGGGATCGCAATGCCTTCGCCCATCTGGACGAGGATGAGGACGACCTGTCCCTGCCGCCCGCCCGGCCTGCCCAGCCGAACGGCTTTGTGGCCGAACCCAAACGTGGCGTGGTGCAGCATGCTGCCCGCAAGGCCGCCGCGCCCTCGCGTCGGGCCGAAGATGAAAAGCAGCCCCGCCTGCGCTTCGACGATGCGTCAGAGGCCGCCTATGAACTGCCGCCGCTGTCGCTTCTGACCAGCCCCACCACCATCCAGCGCCACCAGCTTTCCGACGAGGCGCTCGAAGAAAACGCCCGCATGCTGGAATCGGTTCTCGATGACTATGGCGTGAAGGGCGAGATCGTCTCCGTCCGTCCCGGTCCGGTCGTCACCATGTATGAACTGGAACCCGCGCCGGGCCTGAAGGCCAGCCGCGTGATCGGCCTGGCCGACGATATCGCGCGGTCCATGTCCGCGCTCTCCGCCCGCGTTTCCACCGTTCCGGGCCGCACTGTCATCGGCATCGAACTTCCCAACGCCTTCCGCGAGAAGGTCGTCTTGCGCGAAATCCTCTCCGCCCGCGAATATGGCGACGGCAACCTGCGCCTGCCGCTCGCGCTCGGCAAGGATATCGCCGGCGAACCGGTTGTCGCGAACCTTGCCAAGATGCCCCACCTTCTGATCGCGGGCACCACCGGCTCGGGCAAGTCCGTCGCCATCAACACCATGATCCTCTCCCTCCTCTACAAGCTCACGCCCGAGGATTGCCGCCTGATCATGATCGACCCCAAGATGCTGGAACTCTCCGTCTATGACGGCATCCCGCATCTCCTCTCCCCCGTCGTCACCGACCCCAAGAAGGCCGTCGTCGCGCTGAAATGGGTGGTGGGCGAGATGGAGGAGCGCTACCGCAAGATGTCCAAGATGGGCGTGCGCAACATCGACGGCTACAATGGCCGCGTGAAGGAAGCGCTCGCCAACGGCGAACTCTTCAAGCGCACCGTCCAGACCGGCTTTGACGAAGAAACCGGCGATCCGATCTTCGAGACGGAGGAGATCGAGCCGAAGAAACTCCCCTATATCGTCGTCATCGTCGACGAGATGGCCGACCTCATGATGGTCGCGGGCAAGGAGATCGAAGCCTGCATCCAGCGCCTCGCCCAGATGGCGCGCGCCTCCGGCATCCACCTGATCATGGCGACCCAGCGCCCCTCGGTCGATGTCATCACCGGCACGATCAAGGCGAACTTCCCGACCCGCATCTCCTTCCAGGTGACGTCCAAGATCGACAGCCGCACCA
>DAORUY010000003.1:0-35197 GCA_035433445.1 Paracoccaceae bacterium | reverse complement strand
ACCGCATGCGTTATCCGCTTGAGGTTTTCACGGCCATGCGTGCGGCCTGGCCTGTGGGCAAACCCATGTCGGTGCGCATCTCGGCCAACGATTGGGTGGGCGACGATGGTGTCACCCCGTCCGAGGCGGTTCAGATTGCAAAACTCTTCCGCGCGGCGGGGGCGGACATCATTGACGTGTCTGCAGGCCAGACCTCGACCGAGGCGCGGCCCGTCTACGGGCGCATGTTCCAGACCCCGTTCAGCGACCGTATCCGCAACGAGGCCGGGCTGGCGACCATGGCGGTCGGCAACATCACCGATGCCGATCAGGTCAATTCGATCCTGCTGGCCGGGCGCGCCGATCTGGTCTGTCTGGCCCGTCCGCATCTTGCCGATCCCTACTGGACACTTCACGCCGCTGTCGCGTTGGGCGATGATCGGACGGAATGGCCACTGCCCTATCTTGCCGGCCGCGATCAGGCGCGCCGGCTGAAGGAGCGGGCACAGGAGACGATCAGGGCATGAGTTTTTCGGGCAAACGGGTGCTGATCACCGGCGGCGGATCGGGGGCGGGCGAAGATCTCGCGCTTGGGTTCGCGCATGCAGGCGCCGAGGTGGTGATCGCGGGGCGCAGGCTGGAGGCGTTGCAGGCGGTTGCCACACGGTCGACCGCAATCCGCGCAGTGCAGGCTGATGTGACCGATGAAGCCTCCGTTGCCGCCATGTTCCGGGCGGCGGGGCCTTGCGATATCGTCATTGCAAACGCCGGTCAGGCCGACAGTGCGGTGATGGCCAAGACGACGCTTGCGCAGTGGAACGCGATGATCGCGGTCAATCTGACCGGGGTGTTCCTGACGCTCCGCGACGGGCTGAACCAGATGCAGGGCTGGGGGCGGCTGATTGCCGTGGCCTCCACCGCCGGGCTGAAAGGCTATGCCAAGGTTGCCCCCTATGCGGCGGCCAAACATGGGGTGATCGGGCTGACACGCTCGCTCGCGCTTGAAATCGCGCGGCGGCCGGTCACGGTGAATGCGCTTTGCCCCGGATTTCTCGACACGCCGATGACGGATCATTCGGTGCAGGTGATCGCCGAAAAGACCGGCCGGACGCTGGCCGAGGCGCGAGCGGCGCTGGAGGCCATGAACCCGCAAAACCGCCTGATCGCACCGGCGGAGGTCACGGCTGCCGCGCTTTGGCTGTGCGGGCCCGGGTCAGAGGGGATCAATGGCCAGGCCATCACCATTGCCGGGGGGGAAGTGTGAGCGATCAATCAAAGCGCCGTCTGAAGATGTGGATCCGCCTTCTGGGCGTGACGCGCAATGCCGAAAACCATTTGCGTGACTATCTGCGCGTGAACCATGCCACGACTCTGCCGCGTTTTGACGTGATGGCCGCCCTTTATCGGCGCCGCGACGGGGTGACGATGAGCGAACTGAGCCGAATGCTGCTGGTGTCTAACGGCAATGCAACCGCCGTTGTCGACCGGTTGGAGGCCGACAAGCTGGTCAAGCGCACCCCGTCGGAGGCCGACCGGCGCACGATCTATGTCGGCCTGACGTCCGAAGGCCTGCGGTCTTTCGAAGACCTGGCGGCGGGGCATGAGGCCGAGGTCGGACGGCTTTTCGAAGGCCTGAGCGAGGGGGATCTTGACCTCCTGACCGACATATTGAAACGGATGGGCAAGGCATGAGCACCATGGCTGGGCTTCGGCCCGAGCATTTCCTGTGGCAGGTCGACGATAGGGTGGCCACGGTGCGCCTGAACCGGCCGGACCGGAAAAACCCTCTGACTTTCGACAGTTACGCCGAACTGCGTGACCTGTTTCGCGCGCTTGTCTATGCCGACGATGTGGATGTGGTGGTGTTCGCGTCGCACGGCGGAAATTTCTGTTCGGGGGGCGATGTGCATGACATCATCGGTCCGCTGATCGGATTGCCCGCGAAGGATCTTCTGGCCTTTACGCGCATGACCGGCGATCTGGTCAAGGCGATGATCGGCTGCGGCAAGCCGATCATCGCGGCAGTCGATGGCGTGGCGGTGGGCGCGGGCGCGATCATCGCGATGGCCGCCGATCTGCGGGTCGCGACGCCCGAGGCGAAATGCGCGTTCTTGTTCACGCGCGTTGGTCTGGCGGGCTGCGACATGGGCGCCTGCGCGATGTTGCCACGGATCATCGGGCAGGGGCGGGCGGCGGAACTTCTGTACACTGGCCGGGTGATGGGTGCGGCGGAGGGGCTGGCCTGGGGCTTCTGGAATGCTCTTCATCCGCCGGAGGTGTTGGAGGCCGAGGCGCTGGCGCTGGCGCGGCGGCTGGCGGCGGGGCCGACATTCGCGCACGGGATCACCAAGACCCAGCTTCATCAGGAATGGAACATGGGGCTGGAGCAGGCGATCGAGGCCGAGGCCCAAGCTCAGGCGATCTGCATGCAGACCAAGGACTTCGAACGGGCCTACCTCGCGTTTGCCGCCAAGGAAAAGCCGGTGTTTCAAGGGGACTGACCCGCCAGACAGCGCAGTGCCGGGGCGCTGCCCCGGACCCCGGGATATTTATGGACAGAAAATGAGCGACAAGAGTTTCCTCGACTGGCCTTTCTTCGAACCCCGCCACCGCGATCTGGCGGTGCGGCTGGAGGACTGGTGTGCCGCGAACCTGCCGGTGGCGCATCAGGATGTGGATGCGGCTTGTAAGGGGCTGGTGGCGGCGCTCGGGGTGGGCGGATGGCTTCGGCATAGTGGTGCGGGGGAGGGCGAGGCGCTTGATGTGCGGACCCTGTGCCTGATCCGCGAAACATTGGCGCGCCACGACGGGTTAGCCGATTTCGCCTTTGCCATGCAGGGGCTGGGGATGGGGGCGGTCAGTCTTTTTGGAACGCCGGCGCAGCGGGCATGGCTGGAGCGGACACGGACGGGGGCGGCGATTGCCGGCTTTGCCCTGACCGAACCGGGATCGGGGTCCGATGTGGCGGCGACCGCAACCACGGCGGAACGGGTGGCGGGCGGCTGGCGGCTGAGCGGCGAGAAGACCTATATCTCCAACGGCGGGATTGCCGATCTTTATGTAATCTTTGCCCGCACCGGCGAGGCACCGGGCGCGAAGGGGCTTTCGGCCTTCCTTCTGCCCGCCGACGCGCCTGGACTGGAAATCGTCGAGCGGATCGAGGTGATGGCGCCCCATCCGCTGGCCCATCTGGGGTTGAAGGATGTGGTTCTGCCCGACAGCGCGCTGATCGGTCAGCCGGCCGACGGCTTCAAGATTGCTATGTCGGTCCTTGATGTCTTCCGTGCCACGGTCGGGGCGGCGGCCTTGGGCTTTGCACGGCGCGCGCTGGACGAGGCGCTGGCGCGCAGCCGGTCGCGGCGCATTCAGGGGGTGGCGCTTGCCGATTTGCAGATGGTGCAGGGCCATCTGGCGGACATGGCGCTTGATGTCGACGCATCGGCATTGCTGGTCTATCGGGCGGCCTGGGTGAAAGACATGGGCGCGGCCCGCGTCAGCCGGGAAGCGGCGATGGCCAAGCTCTTTTCAACCGAGGCCGCGCAACGGGTGATCGACATGGCGGTGCAGCTGCATGGCGGGGACGGGGTCCGGCAGGGGTTTGCCGTCGAAAGCCTATACCGGGAAATCAGGGCCTTGCGGATTTACGAAGGCGCGAGCGACGTCCAGAGGGTTGTGATCGCGCGCAGCATTCTGACATAGCAACGGGAGGACAAGATGACGAAAGATCTGAAAGGCGGGATTACCCGGAACGGCACGGCCTATCACGGGCGGGAACTGAACATCCTTGGTCAGCGGTATTTTCCGAAGGCCAGTTGCGCGGCGACATTTGCCTTTGAAACCAATTCAGACCCCGGCCAGTTCGTGCCCGTGCATATTCACCCGACGCAAGATGAATTCATCCTGGTGCAGGAAGGTCAGCTGGAGCTGAAGCTGGATGGCAAATGGAGCACGGCGAAGGCGGGCGATCTGGTGCGCATGCCGCGTGGTGTGCCGCATGGATATTTCAACAAGTCCGACAAACCGGCGCGCGCGCTTTTCTGGGTGTCGCCTGCGGGTAAGCTTGAGGCACTGTTCGACGTGCTTCACAATATGACCGACGTTCCGGCAGTGATTGCTGCCTCGGCCGCGCATGACGTGGATTTCCTGCCGCCCGAGGCCAATGACTGATGTCCTATCACCGCGCGATCCCCGTCGAGTTCAACCATTGCGACCCGGCAGGGATCGTCTTTTATCCGCGCTATTTCGAGATGACCAATTCGGTCACTGAAAATTTCTTCGCCGACGTGGTCGGGCGATCCTATGCCCAGATGACGATGCGTGACCATAACGGCGTGCCCACGGTGAAGATCGAGGCTGAGTTCCGGGCACCGTCGCGGCTGGGGGACAGGCTCGATTTCACGCTTGATGTGGTGCGTCTGGGCAGTTCGTCGGTCACGCTTCAGATCGCCGCGCGTTCGGGCGAAGAGCTGCGCATGGAAGTGCGGCTGACGCTTGTGTGGATCACGCCCGAGGGGCGCGCGGCCCCTTGGCCCGCAGATATGCGCGCGCGAATGCAGGACGCACTTGAAAAGGACAAGACAAATGGCTGACAACCCACATGAATTCCTGCATCCGAAGGGTTGGAAGGCCACGCCGGGCTATGCCTGCGGTGTGGCCGCCAGCGGGCGGATGGTCTTTCTGGGCGGGCTGATTGGCTGGAACGCCGATCAGGAGTTCGAGACCGACGATTTTGCCGGTCAGGTCCGACAGGCGCTGGAGAATATCGTGGCGGTTCTGGCAGAAGGGCGCGCCCGGCCGGAGCACATCGTGCGCATGACCTGGTACGTGACCGACAAGCACGAATATCTGGGTGCGCTGCGTGACATTGGTGCGGCCTACAAGGCCACCATCGGACGGCATTATCCGGCCATGGCACTGGTGCAGGTCGTGGCGCTGGTGGAGGACCGCGCCAAGGTCGAGATCGAAGTGACGGCCGTCGTGCCGGACTGACCGCACTCCAGGCCGGGGAGGGCCTGTGGTGATCGCGCAAGAATGGGAGAGAAAGATGCTGGGATCGTCCGCACATACCGATAGTTTTACCCGCGACCGTCTGCCAGTGGCGGCGGACTGGCCCGACCTGCGGCTGGAGGGTTTTTCCTATCCCGATCGGTTGAATATAGCTGTCGAACTGACCGATTGTATGGTCGAGAAGGGATTTGGAGATCATACTGCGCTGATCGGCAACGGTCGGATCCGCACCTACAAGGAACTCGCGGACTGGTCGAACCGCATCGCTCATGCATTGGTTGAAGATTACGGTGTAAAGCCCGGAAATCGTGTCATGATCCGGTCCGCAAACAATCCCGCTATGGTGGCATGCTGGCTGGGCGCGACCAAGGCGGGCGCGGTGGTCGTGAACACGATGCCGATGTTGCGCGCGGGCGAACTGGCCAAGATCGTCAACAAGGCAGAGATTACCCATGCGCTCTGTGATACCCGTCTGATGGAGGAGATGGTCGTCTGTGCCAAGGGCTCGGCCCATCTGAAATGCGTGATCGGTTTTGACGGGACAGCGAACCATGATGCCGAACTGGATCGGATCGCACTGTCAAAATCCGTGCGCTACACGGCGGTCGATACCGGGCGTGATGATGTGGCCCTCTTGGGCTTCACCTCAGGCACCACGGGCGAGCCGAAGGCGACCATGCATTTTCACCGTGATCTGATGATCATCGCGGATGGCTATGCCAAAGAGGTGCTGAAGGTCACGCCGGAGGATATCTTCGTCGGCTCCCCCCCGCTGGCCTTCACCTTCGGATTGGGCGGGCTGGCGGTCTTTCCCTTGCGGTTCGGGGCGGCGGCGGCGCTTTTGGAACAGGCTACGCCCGCGAACATGATTGATATCATCCAGACCCTGAGAGCCACGGTCTGCTTTACCGCCCCCACGGCCTATCGGGTGATGCTGAAGGCGATGGAGGAAGGCGCCGATCTTTCGTCGCTGCGTGCGGCCGTTAGCGCGGGGGAAACCCTGCCTGCTCCGGTTTACGAGGAATGGATGGCCAAGACCGGCAAGCCGATGCTGGACGGGATCGGCGCGACCGAAATGCTGCATATCTTCATCACCAACCGGTTCGACGATCATCGCCCCGCCTGCACCGGCAGACCTGTGACGGGATATGAGG
This sequence comes from Paracoccaceae bacterium, assembly GCA_035433445.1. Taxonomy (GTDB): domain Bacteria; phylum Pseudomonadota; class Alphaproteobacteria; order Rhodobacterales; family Rhodobacteraceae; genus TMP-24. Next base: position 29,057 of record DAORUY010000003.1, on the reverse strand, counting down.
CGCGCATCGTTGATGACGAGGGGCGGGAAAAACCCCGCGGAGAAGTCGGACGTCTTGCGGTGCGTGGCCCGACCGGTTGCCGCTATATGGCGGACGACAGGCAGCGGATCTATGTCAAAGACGGCTGGAACATCACCGGCGATGCATTCTGGCAAGATGCGGACGGCTATTTCCACTTCGCCGCGCGCAATGACGATATGATCATCTCGGCCGGTTACAATATCGCCGGGCCCGAGGTGGAGGCGGCGCTGCTTGCCCATCCGGCGGTGCTGGAATGCGCTGTGATCGGTGCCGACGACGAGGAACGCGGCCAGATCGTCGAAGCGCACGTTGTCCTTGCGCCGGGCAATCAGAAAGATTCATTGATGATCAAGGTTTTGCAGGACCATGTTAAGAAGATGATCGCGGCCTACAAATACCCGCGCCGCGTGATCTTCATCGACGCCTTGCCCAAAACCCAGACCGGCAAGATCCAGCGCTTCCGGCTGCGTCACTAGTCAGTGCGGGCATGTCTTGTCGGCCAGGGCGGCCAGCGCCCGGTCCCCAAGCTCTTGCGGAACATAACGGCTCCAGCCCATGCGATAGAGCTGGCCATTGTCCGCACGGTTGGTGAATTCAGCAAGAAGCGTCTGATCCTTGCCGATCAACAGGATCCGGCCTGCGGTATCTTCTTCGACAATGGCGTCCCCGGTCGCGGTCAGGTCAAAAAGGCGCCGCAGGCCCCGAGCCGGACCAACGGCGATTGCTGGCCATGTAGGAGGATGGACCCGTCAACCTCCAGAAGCGGGTGCATCACCCGGAAGCGGGAAGGCTGCCACTGCGTGTAATCTGTGGTCTTCAGCGACCGCGAAGCACCTTCGAACAGGATGGCGGGGTCGGCTGTCCAGCGATACTGGACCGACAGGTCCGACAGGCGCACAACCTCTATCGCCGCCTCGGCACGGTCTGCGTCATAGCGGCTGAGCAGTAAAAAGCCGGTTTGGGAGGCTAGATCAGCGTGGTGCACCCGGCCGCCCTGTGTCGCGCGGCGTGCCCCTTGTCCATGGCCTTCAGCGGTTCGGTTTCCATGGCAAGTTTTTGCAAGGTGCCGGGCAGAGCGGCAAGCCGGTAAGCCATCTTGCCGATACGCCCGAAATGCGCGCCGAGGTTTCGGGAATGCCTTGCTTCGACTGAATCTTTTGCGATTGCGCCGAATACAATCGCACCGATAAGGGCATCAATCAGGATCAGTCCCGCGGACCACAGTTCAATCTTGCGGAACATCCATCGTTCGATGTTCATGCTAACCGCAAACCTGAGCGTTGGCGGCTTTGAGCGCCCTGTCCCCTTCGGCGCGGGAAATCCAGCGGCTCCAGCCCAGGCCATAGACCTGACCATCCGGGGCGCGATTGACGAAATCGGCCACGAGTTTGCCCGCCTGATCGAGGATCAGGATGCGCCCGCGGTTTTCCTCTTCGATCACGACATGACCCGAAGAGGCCATGTCAAAAAGCCCCTCGGTCAGGGAGGTGGCTTTTTCGGCCAGAAGCGTGTCGTGATAGGGGTTTGTCACAGTATCAGTCGCGAAATCATAGACCGTCACTTCGTTTGATCCATCGACCCACCAGCCCTTGCCACGGGAGAAGGCGTTATTGTTGAAGACCGCAATCCGGTGGTCATCGAGGATGTCGACATCATGCTGGGCGAGCCATGGCCCCTGCTTCATCCAGACAATCTTGCCGGTCGAAGGACGGTATTGAAGGATCAGTGACTTGTGGCGCAGGCTGAGGAACAAATCGCCCTTCTGCCAATAGAGGCTGTCGGTCAGTGCGGGCTGGATGTCGTTCAGATGCAGCCCGTCGTCGAGATAGCCGCCTGCGGTGAAGATCATCGCGCCCAGACCATTGTCCTCCATCACTTTGGGCAGGGAAACCTCACTCAGGAGTTTGCCGTCGGGCGACAGTAGGGCCAGCCCGTCTTCAAAAAATGTCGGGCCGTTTTCGGGGCTGGGCGGGTCGATCACCGATGGAATCCACAGATTGCCGTTTGCATCGACTTCGGTCGAATGGTGGTAGTGACGATCCGCATTGCGCCACAAGACGTTCGAGCAGGCGTCAATCCGGACGGCGGGCGTCTGGTGATCCTTCACGATCAGATCGCCGTTTTCCATCAAGAGCGGATGGACCGGTTCGAACATGCGGGTGTTCCAGCGGGCGAAATCGGTGATTTCCGAGACCTGCGGCAAGTCCGAGAGGAACCCGTCTGCATCGGGGCGCCAGACATGGCGGACCGAGAAATCGCTGAGATCGACCAGTTCGACAAGCGAACGGTCCTCCTCTATCGCCGTGCGGGACAGAAGGAGATATCCGTCGATAGGGTTGGTCTGAATGTCGGCCGTCACGGTCCAGCCGCTGCGCCCGTCGAATTGTTCGGTCCGGTTCGCCAGTCGTCCGTCCTTTTCCCGTGTCCAGCGCAGCAGTGTGTCGGGCAGGGCCGCGACCGCAACGGCGGCATCGCCGACCTTGCCAGTGCGTTCCTTGCCGCGCTCGCGGTCAAGCACCACCGCCCCGAATACGAGGCACCCGACCAGACCAAGGATCGTCAGAAGAAGCACAACCCATGTCTCAATCTTTGAAAAAAGAAACTTTTCCATTCAAAATCCTCAGTTTGTCGGTCGGATCGCGATGACGCCGACGGCAGGCGTAACAACGGCGATGGTGCCTTCTGGCCCGGCATGACCCCGGATCGGGAAGATGTCGCCGCCTGCGTGCGCCGTCTCGATCAGATAGTCTCCCTCGGGCAGGCCGCTGACTATTCCCGATGCTGGACCGCTTGCTTCAAGCACCACCGAGAGCGCGCCACCTGGCTTGCGGAAAGCTACCGGTGCGAGCGCGCGCGGGTTGCTCGAGGTTGCGCCGATGCGCACATCACCGGGACGGATGGCCCCAAAATAAAGACGGTTAAAGCGCATTTCATCTTGAAGAACGATCTGCCCCCCTTCGGCAATCCGGTGAAAGCCGTAGGTCGCGCGGGGCTGCCAGGCACTGACATTGGCCAGCGTCAGATCCTGAAACAGCAGGTCGTGCGTGGCGTTTCCAAACCAGTATTCCAGCATGCTGGTGGCCACACCCAGTTTTGCGGCGCGGGTTCCGATGGCTTGCAGAACCTGCGGCCCGGCCCCCTTGTAGCGATGGTAGGACAGCTCCGCCAAACCGTCGAGTGCGCCCGGTGTTTGGGCGATCCCATCCAGCCAGGTCAGGGCAAGAGAGGCATCCGCGACCGATGGCAGGATCACGCCAGGGTGAAAACCTGCCCCGTTCAGTCGCACCGTAGCGGCGCGGACGGCTCGTCCCAAGGTGACCGGGTCCCAATGGGGCGAATTGTCTGGTTCAAGTAGTGGTTCGAAATAGTCGGGAACAAGCCCGTATTTTTCCTTCAGATGCAGAAAGGCCGCCAGGATGAATTCGGCATATTCCTCCGGATCGATGTGGATATACTCGCCACCCACGATCTGCTTGGTGAAGGCCACGTAATTGAGGTTCAGCGTGAGCCTTTCGCCGCGCGCCTTCGCCCGTTCGAGCATCGGCAGAACCGTATTGTCGATTTTCCAGTCCAGGTCGTAGAAGTCAAATCCGGCAGGGTTGATGTGGAAGGGGTCCGCATCGTCATTGACGGTCGCGAAGCGCAAGGCGCGCCACTGCTCCATATCGACCTCGCCGGACAGGAAGCGCTGCATCGAGCGGGTAGTGTTTTCGTCACCCGCGAAGACCCCGATCCTGAGTCTGGTGGCGCCGATGTCCTGATAGAGGCGGTCAAAGAGCTCCAGCCGGCGCGCCTGTTCCTCGTCGGTGCCCAGAAGCACGGCGGTTGCTTCCCAGTCATGGAAGGTCTGGAACGTTTGGCTTGGGTCAAGCGTGATGACGGTCTGCCCATGGCTGGTGCGCAAAGACAGCGCAAAAAAGCCGAACGCCAGAAACAGCGCGGCGCAACCAAGACGCCAGACATGTCTTGCGCGGCTCTCAGCCACCGCATGTCACCCCATTCACCGCGGCGAGGACCTGATCGCCGAGCGCCGGGTCTATCCAGCGGCTCCAGCCCAGGCGATAGGTCTTGCCGTCTTTGGCCGTGTTGATGAAGGTCGCGCGCACTGCACCGTCGGGCGCCAGGAAAACAAGACGGCCCGAGTTTTCCTCTTCGACCATCAGCGTGCCGTCGGGAAGAATGGAGAAAAGCCCCTCGGACAGGGTTTCGATACCAAGATCCGCCAGCGCCTTGTCCCATGGGCCGGTCGTCTGACCGGTCGTGAAATCGTAGATCGTCACGCGGTTCGCCCCATCGACCCGCGCGCCAAGACCCCGGTCATAAGCGTGATTGTCGAAGACCGCGATGCGGTGATCGTCAAGGATATCCACATCATGCTGGGCCAGCCACGGGCCTTGCTTGGACCACACAATCTCGCGAGTCGCGGGGCGGTAAAGCATGATTTCGGACGTGTGACGCATGGACAGGAAAAGATCGCCTTTCTTCCAGAACGGACCATCCTCCAGGACTGGCTGTATATCGTTCAGATGCACCGGATCGCGTTCGCGATGGCTGGCGTTGAACAGCGCCCAATCCCGACCTCTTTCCATGAAAAGCTGTGGAAGTGACTCCATCGAAAGGATGTTTCCGTCCGCATCCAGATGCAGGAACGCATCCTCGCGCCAGTCGGGCTGCACATTCGGAATCGTTTGCGGCTCGATCAGGCCGGGAATCCAGACACCGCCTTCGCCATCGGATTCGGTGGAATGATGGCCCAGCAATTTATCCTGTAACCACAGTCGTTTGCCGCAGGAGTCGATCCGCATGGCGTAGTTCTGGTGATCCTTGATGATCATCGACCCGTCGGGCAGAAGGAACGGATGGATCATTCGGTAGTGCACATTGTCCCACCCCGTAAAGTCGGCCACGAGTGAGGTGCGCGGCGCATCGGCTAGAAGCTCCTCGGCATTTGGCTGCCATGAGTAAAGCACCTTGCCGTCCGACAGCGACACAAGCTCGACCACGTGGTGACGCGCCGCGCCGTCGTAGCGTGACAGCAGCAGAAAACCGGGCAGGGGCGTGCTGCCGGTTGGCGTCGGGCCGAAGGTCCACCCCGCCGCCTGATCCTTGAAACGATCCCATTTGACGGCGGCCAGGGCAGTCTTCTGTTTCAGCAGCTGGCGCACCGTTTCGGGCACGTTCGCCACGGCCAAGGCCGCTTTGCCCAATGCGCCGAAATGTTTCTGATCGCGTTCGGTGTCCAGAACGATGGCACTGAAACCGATCGTTCCGATCAGACTGAGCAGTGCCAGAAGAAGCACGATCCAAAGTTCGATCCTGCGAAACAAGAATTTCTGCATGTCAAATCCCAGCCAAGCCTCAATTTTGGTCGCACACTATCGCCTGCCAAACCAGCCCGATAGAGGTTAGCGGCGCGGTCTGTGCAGTTTGCAGCGACAATCGCGCGGGATTTGCGCTATTGCCGCCCTGACGGTTTGCGCCACGCTTGCGACCCACAAACTGTTTGATCCGCAGGCCGATTTTGCCCGATAGTCTGGTCGAGATTTGACCCGCCCGTGGTTTGTGCCCTGGGCATTCTGCAAAAGGTGATTGCCGATGAAATGCGTGATCCTTGCCGGGGGGCTTGGCACCCGGCTGGCCGAAGAAACGGTGCGCATCCCCAAGCCGATGGTCGAAATCGGCGGGCGGCCGATCCTGTGGCATATCATGAAGATCTATGGTGCGCATGGCATCACCGATTTCATCGTCTGCCTCGGCTATCGGGGGTATGTGATCAAGGAATATTTCGCGAACTTCTACATGCATTCTTCCGACATCACGGTCGATCTGGCTTCCGGCGGCATGACGGTGCACAGGAATGCGTCCGAGCCGTGGAAGGTCACGCTTGTCGATACCGGGCAAGACAGCATGACAGGTGGTCGTCTGGCGCGGGTCATGCCCTATCTGCGCGATGAGGAAGCCTTTTGCCTGACCTATGGCGACGGGGTGGGAGATGTGGACATCACTTCGGCCGTCGCTTTCCACAAGGCGCATGGCAAGCTGGCGACCGTGACCGCGGTGCCGCCGCCGCGCCGGTTTGGTCAGTTGAAAATGGATGGCTCACGGGTCGAGGATTTTTCCGAAAAGCCGCAGGGCGAGGGCGGGCTGATCAACGGGGGCTTCTTCGTTCTGTCACCCAAGGTCGAGAAATATCTGGATGGCGATCAGACGATCTGGGAACAGGCCCCCTTGCGCGGCCTGACCGAGGATGGGCAACTTTGCGCCTGGGAACATAAGGGGTTCTGGCAGCCGATGGACACGATCCGCGAGCGGCAGGAGTTGGAAGAACATTGGGCGTCCGGCAAAGCGCCTTGGAAGATCTGGAAGTGAACAGGGAATTCTGGAACGGGCGGCGGGTCTTTCTGACCGGGCACACGGGCTTCAAGGGCGCGTGGGCGGCAGCATGGCTTGCGCAGATGGGGGCCGAGGTCACGGGTTTTGCCCATGCGCCGGAAACCGAACCGAACCTGTGGTCGCTTCTGGAGCCAAAGGGCGTTCGGTCGGTCATCGGCGATCTGAACGACCGCGCCACCCTTGAACGGGCTCTGGCCGAAACGCGGCCAGAGGTAATCTTGCATCTGGCGGCACAGGCGCTCGTGCGCCGGAGCTACCGCGATCCGGTGGAAACCTTTGCCTCGAACGTGATGGGGACGGTGCAGCTACTGGATGCGGCGCGGGCCTGCTCTGACCTTAAGGCCATCGTGATCGCGACCTCCGACAAAGCCTATGACAATGTCGAACAGATCTGGGGCTACCGCGAAACCGATGCGATGGGCGGGCGCGATCCCTATTCGGCGTCGAAGGGCGCTTGCGAGATCGCGGCGCAGTCCATGGCGAAAAGCTTCTATGCGCCGTTCGGCGGCGCGGGCGCCCATGCCGCACGGGTGGCGACCGTGCGCGCGGGCAATGTGATCGGCGGCGGCGACTGGAGCGAGGACAGGTTGGTGCCCGATATCGTGCGCGGCTGCCTTGGGGCGGATGGTGCCGTCACCTTGCGCGCGCCGCGGTCCGTTCGGCCCTGGCAGCATGTGCTCGAACCGATCCGCGGCTATCTGATGGTGGCCGAACGGCTGGCGTCCGGCGACGATGCGGCGGCGTCGGGTTGGAACTTCGGCCCCGATCGCACGGACGAACGCGCGGTTCTGGAGGTTGCCGAAGCGGTCGTGGGCGCGCTGGGCAAGGGGCGCATCGTGATTGAGGAATCGGGTGCCACCGTTCATGAGGCAAAACTCTTGCGTCTTGACTGCACCAAGGCGCGTGTCGAACTCGGCTGGCAGCCGGTGCTGCATTTTGCCGATTGCATCCGGCTGACGGCCGACTGGTATGCGGGCTGGTCGAAAGGCCGCCCAGCCCATGATCTTTGCCGCGAACAGATCGCGGACTACGAAAGTTATTTAAGATGAATGATATTGCACATCCCGTTTGCCGGTCCTGTGGTGCTCCGCTGTCGCTGACGCTGGTCGATCTTGGCTTGTCACCACTGGCCAATTCCTATGTGCCGCTGGCCGACGGGGACAAGCCCGAAGCGAAATATCCCCTTCATGCCCGCGTCTGCGAAGCCTGCTGGCTTTGTCAGGTCGATGATGTCGTGCCTGCGGATGCGATCTTCCACGGGGACTATGCCTATTTCTCCTCCTTTTCGGAAAGCTGGCTGGCGCATTGCAAGGCCTATGCCGCCAAGATGACCGATGAGTTGAAGCTGAACGGCCAGAGCCTTGTGGTCGAGATCGCGTCAAACGACGGCTACCTTTTGCAATATTTCAAGAATGTCGGCGTGCCGGTGCTGGGTGTGGAACCGTCAGGCAACACGGCGGCGGAGGCCGAAAAGAAGGGCGTGCCGACGCTTGTCGAATTCTGGACTGAGGCTTTGGCCCGACGGCTTTTTGACGAAGGCCGTCGCCCGAACCTGATCTGTTCGGCCAATGTGTTGGCCCATGTGCCCGACATCAATGATTTCGTGCGCGGGATTGCCCGTCTGCTGACCGGCGATGCGGTCTATACAGTCGAGTTTCCGCATCTTCTGAACCTGATCCGGCATGTGCAGTTCGACACGATCTATCACGAACATTATTCCTATCTGTCGCTGCTGGCGGTCGAAAAGATTTTCGCCGATGCGGGCCTGAGGGTCTTCGAGGTGGAGGAGATGCCGACCCATGGCGGGTCGCTTCGGGTTTATGCCTGCCTGAAGGGCGCAAGCTATGCCGAACGGCCGGGCGTCGCCAAGGTGCGTGCGGACGAGGCGGCGGCGAAGTTCGACTGTGCGGAGGGCTATCAGGGCTTCACCGCCAAGGTCGAGGCAGTGCGCGAAGGGTTGATGGACTTCCTTGCCTCGGCCCATCACGGGCGCAAGACCGTCGCGGCCTATGGTGCAGCGGCCAAGGGCAATACGCTTCTGAACTACTGCGGCGCGGGGGCGGACATGATCGACTATTGCGTCGACAAGAATCCGGCCAAACAAAGGACGCTGCTGCCGGGCAGTCACATTCCGGTCTTCGACGTCGACGAATTGCGCCGCCGCAGGCCGGATTTCGTGCTGATCCTGCCGTGGAATTTGAAGGCCGAGATCATGGACCAGCTCTCCGACCTGCGCGCGAAGGGCACGCGGTTTGTCACTTGCGTGCCAAACGTATCCGTTACCGCATGAGCGCGCCTTCCGTCCTTTTGACCGGGGCCACCGGGCTGATCGGGCGGCAGGTGGTGGCCCCGCTTCTGGCGAACGGCTGCCGGGTGATTGCTGCATCCCGCTCCGGCGAGCCGGTTGCGGGGGCTGAGGCGCTGGCGCTTGATATGCTGGACGGGGCGGGGGTGACGCGCGCGCTGTCGGGGCTGGGCGCGACGCATCTGATCCATCTGGCCTGGCATGACGGACCGAAGGACCGCTGGGGTTCGCCTGCGAACCTCGACTGGGTGGGGGCGAGCCTGCATCTTCTGCGGGCCTTTGCCGCTGCGGGCGGCCGCCGTGCGGTGATGGTCGGCTCTTGCGCCGAATATGACTGGTCCGGGGCGGCGAGCGGTGCGATGGCCGAGGACACGCCGCTGCGCCCCGCGACTCTTTATGGTGCGGCCAAGGCGGCGACGGGTATTGCTGCACTGGCCGGGGCAGGGGCTTTGGGCGTTTCGCTCGTCTGGGCGCGGCCCTTCTTCTGTTACGGGCCGGGGGAACCGGATGGGCGGCTGTTCGGCGACATCATCCGTGGGCTGCGCGCCGGGCGGCAGGTCGACTGCACCGACGGTTTGCAGAAGCGTGATTTCCTCACGACCTTCGATCTGGCACGTGCGCTGTGCGATCTGTTGGTCAGTCCGCTGGAAGGCGCGGTCAACGTCGCCTCGGGCCGGGCTGAGGCGGTGCGCGAGGTCATCTTGATGCTCGCCCATGAGATGGGGGGGGAGGACCGCATTCATCTGGGCGCGCGTCCAAGGCCTGCCTCCGATCCGCCGTTGATCCTGGCCGATGTGACCCGGTTGACCAATGGCACGGGTTTCCGCCCGGCGCATGATCTGGCGGCGGGTGTCAGGGCAACATTGCTTGCCGAAGGGGTTCTGCCATGACGCGATCGGGCGACCACCACAGGTTTGCGCGGTTTCTGGCCGTGGGCGTTTTGAACACTGCCTTCGGCTATGCGCTTTATGCCCTTTTGATCTGGTTAGGCCTTGCCCCGCAACCGGCGCTGGCGGTCTCCTTTGCGATCGGGGTCATGTGGAACTATCTGACCCACGCGCGTCTGGTTTTCGATCAGTCCGGCTATCGGCGGGTTTTGCCCTATGCAGGTGCCTATGGGTTGATCTATCTGATCAATGCGGTGGCGTTGCAGGCGGCGCTGGTGGCGGGCTTGTCGCCGCTTGCCGCGCAGGCGCTTTTGGTGCTTCCCATGGCCGCACTGGCCTTTATTCTGATATCACTGGTGCTGACCGGCCGGATGCCGTTCCTGCCGCACCCGGATGCCAAAGGACAAGACAGATGAATCCCGCCGTCCGTCGCAAGACCGCCCGAGGCACTCCGCTGAAGATCGCGCTGATCGTGCTATTCGCCGGGCTGGCGGCTTGGGCCGGGATGCCGGTAGTGCGACATATGCTGCGGCTGTGGGATCTGGGCCAATCAGCCAATCCCTATTTCATTCCGTCCGAGACGCTTGGCCTTTATGTTGTAACCCCACTTGCGACGCTGGCGCTGTCGGTCTTTTGTCTTGCGCCGGGGCTGATGCTGGCGGCCGCCTTCGGCCGGCAGAAGGGACTTGCCTTCTGGCTTCTGGCCGGGTTTGGCGCGTCCTTGCCGCTGATGGCAGCGGCAGCGATGCTGGGGGATCTGGCGCTGGGCACCACGCTGACCGGCGTGCGTTTCCTGGCGCTGGTCGCGAGCCTCAACCTGATCTGTCTGCTTGTCCTTGCCATCCGGTTGGCGCAGGGCGAAACACTGCGCCTCGATCTCGAAGGTCAGGCGGGCGATCTCTGGGCGGCGCTGGCGTTGTTCTGGATTGTGGTCGCCCTCCTGTCCCCGAAATTCTATTGGGAAAATTTCTCGGGGGACGGGTCAGGTTCCCTTCAGTTCGCTCGGAACTTCATTCACACCCACTGGCCCTTCTGGCAGCCGGACGCGGGCGTGATCCAGCAGGCGCCGGGGCTGACCTCCTTCCTGTTCGTGCTGCCGGAAAGCTGGTTCGTGCGGGTCTGGGGCGAATGGGAATATTCGGTCCGTGCGCCTTTGTTGATGGGGCTGGCGCTTCTCTATCCGGTCCTTTGCGCGCTGATCCGTGTGGGCCGTCCCGGCGCGGTGATCGGCCTTGCCGGTCATGTCGTGCTGATGGCGGCGTTGGCGCTTTACGCGTTCGCCAACATCTATTCCGGCGGGTATCACGCCTGGTTCGGCGACAGCCCGATGCCCGCCGCGCGTGAAACCCTCGCGATGGTCTGTTTCATGGGCTACATCCTCGCCTTCATCGAGGATCGCCGCGCCCTGATGATCGCGGCCGGCGTGATGGCGCATCTGTCGATCCCGACGGGGGGGCTTTGGCTGCTCTTGTGGCCGATCGCGGTGGTTCTGGTCTGGCGCCCGCTGCCCCGCGAACGGCTGGTCTGGGCGGGGGTGACGCTGGCGGTCGCGGCGGCGATTTCGGTGCTTGGCCCGGTGTTGGTGAAGCTCGCCGGTCTGCCCATCCCCGGCGATGAGTTCAGCGCCGAAGGGGTGATCCAGCGCCTGCGCTTCGTGGCCTTCACCGACTGGAACCGCTTTGCCTTCCTCGCGCTGCCCGCCGGTATCTTGCCGGCCGTCTCGCTCCTCCTGTGGAAGCGGCAGGACCGGGTCGGGCGGGCACTGACGTTGCTGACGGTGGCCTTTTTCCTCTTCTTCTATTTACAGGGCTACCGCGTTCTTTTGCACCATTTCATCCCGGCGATGATCCCGCCGCTGGTGGTCCTGTGGCGGCAGGACTGGATGGAACGGCCCATGGCGCGCGGGCTGGCGGGGCTGCTGATCCTGCTCTCGGCTTGGCTTGCCTGGCCGCGTGATATGGGAATGCACGCCCATGACCGCGCCTTCGCGGCCTTCATCGCGACCGAGGGGCCACGCTACGCATCGGTCGAACCGCTCGACGGCGAACGGTTCCGGGGCTTCGACCCCAAGGCGCTCGATACGTTCCATGAGCTTTTCGGCCAGCTTCTTCCCATCGGTTACGGCGAGAACGAGCCGGGCGAGCGGTTCTTTGGCGCGCCCTTGGTCTGGTGGTATTATTCGGAATATCCCAAGGTTCCGGATCAGGTGGTCAACTATGTGCTGAAACCGCTGGCGGATGCCACGCCTACCGACGGAACCCTGTTTGCGAGCCATGACGGCTACGGCCTCTATATCCGCGACATGGCGCTTTTTGAGGCGCACAAGGCCCAAAAGCTGCCGATCGACACTGGCGCCCCCCTGCTGGCCACGCCACGCCCGGTGATCTTTGGTCGGGGCGCGCATTGGCCGGAAAGCTGGAACGACCGGCTGGTCATCGATCTGGTGGCCATCGCAAAAAGCATTCTCGGCAAGTCATAAGCCGGATCGGAGACGGATATGGATTTCTCAAAGACTCTTTTCATCGCGGGATCATTGGCGCTGGTGGCAGGCGGCTCGCTTGTGGTGGGGATGGCCTCGGTGAAGCGCGACATGGGGATCTATCACGCGGTCTGGGGCACGCTCGACAATGCCAAGACCCTTTGGGAGGAGTTGCCGAACCTGCGCGGCACCGAACCGATCCATTTCCTTGTCCCGGCCCAGTACGAAGGGCAGGGGGTGACGGTCAACGCGGGCGCGAAGACCGATGATCTGATCTTGCTGTCGGGTTTTCTGGGCGACGACAACAAGGCCCGCCTGATGAAGCGCGACGGCACGGTGCTGGCCGAATGGGCGCTGAAAGCCCACTCGATCTATGAAGATCCGTCCTTCTTCCGTCAGCCGCCGATGACCGACTGGAACGCCATTACCCATGGCACGATCATCAAACCGGACGGGGATATCGTCTTTTCGTTTGAAAGCGGCGGGCTGGTCAGGATGGACCGTTGTGGCGAGGTGAAATGGGCCACGACCGACATCACCCATCACAGCCCGAACTGGACGGCGGATGGCGGGATCGTCGTCTCGGGCGGGCGGTATGTGGAGGGGGGGGATGTACCCTGGCCGTTCGAAGGTCCCTATTGGGAAGATCTGGTCTTCAAATATGATGCGGATGGCAACAAGACCTTTGAAAAGGCGCTGACCACGCTGATGATCGAAAACGGGATGCAGGCGTGGCTGTCCTCGACCGGGCAGTTCCAGACGCGTGTCAACGGCGAGTTTCACCTGAATGAGGTTGAGGAGCTTTCACCCGAGCTCGCGCCCGATTTCCCGATGTTTCAGGCGGGCGATCTGATGCTGTCCTTGCGCAACCGCAACATGATCCTGGTGACGGATGCGAATGTGACGCGGATCAAATGGTGGAAGGTCGGCCCCTTCGTGCGCCAGCACGACCCCGACTTCCAGAAGGGTGGCAAGATCACCGTCTTTGACAACCATTCCGACGACAGCCCCGGCGGCGAACATGCCGGCGGGTCGCGGGTGTGGGAGATTGACCCGGCCACCGATATCGCCCGCACGCTTTATGGCGGGACCGAGGGCCAGCGCTTCTTCTCGCCCGAACGCAGCACGCAGCAGGTTCAGACCAATGGCAACCTGATGATCACCGCCGCCCAGACCGGCCGCGCGTTCGAGGTCACGCCTGCGGGCCAGGTGGTCTGGGAATATGTGAACCGCTGGGATGCCAGCCGCGCAGCCTGGCTGCATGACGCGGAAACCATCGATCCTACCTATTTCACCGTTACCGACTGGTCCTGCCCGGCGCCTTGACGCTGCGGCGCCAACACCAGACCGCGCAAGACTTCGATGGTTTGGTCGGCACGGATCCGTGGCCCTTGCCCAATTCAGGGCAGGGCTGGGTTCGTGTCTGCGACTTCAGGGTTGCAAGATATGCCGTCATGTCCTCGCTGCCGGAGGTGAGCTTGAAGCTCATTATCGACTTGGTGCCATCGCCAGCCAGGGCAGGAGTGGCCATGACAAAGGCCAAAACGGGAAGAACACGTAGGATGATGGGCTATTCTATTCTTTCTACAGGGGGACGGCAGATTCAAGTATTGCGCCGGGGAAGCGGTCGCACAGATTGTCGATCTCGGCCTTGATTTCGGTCAGGCATGCCGCAGTCGACAAGGCGTCAGCCAGCGCAGCCGAGGGGGCCGAAACGGTGATGGCGCGCCACCGCGGCACCACGGGGCGCCCGGTGGCGGGGTTCAGGATGTGGCTGGTCACACCATCGCCGCCGAAGGTCATGCCAAGCGGCGCCGAGGTGGCCAGCGCGCGGTTCCGCAGGGTGAGGGCGCCATCCATCATCTGAACCGGCCAGCCGCCTTCGGGAAGGGCGCGCATCTCGCCGGTGTCGATCAGGGCACGGGTCAATCCGTGGCTGGCCAGAAGCGCGGCGACCCGGTCGGCGATGTAGCCCTGGGCGATGCCGTTCAATGTCAGCGCCATGCCCGGGCGCAAGGTGATGGCGTCCGGTGCGAAGGTTACGTCGTGCCAGCCAATCTGGTTCATCAGCGCGGCGCGCTCGGCATCGGTAAGGGGGGCAGCACGGGTCAGTGCAGCGGCCTCGGCCCGCCAGAGCGGTTGGACCGTCGGGTCGAAGCGTCCGTTGCTTGCACTGTGGACGGCTCCGGCCAGCGTGAGGCAATCAAGAAGCTCGAACGGTGGTTCGGCAAGCCGTCCGTCCCTGTTCAGGCGCGACAGGGCGGAGTCGGGCTGATAAAGCGTGAACACAGCCTCAAGCCGCCGGATTTCCGTCATGGCCATTGCCGAAAGGCGCGGGGCATCGGGATGTTGCAGGCGCAGCGTGACCCGAGCGCCAAGTGCTATGCCGGTCTCGATATGCAGGTCGGGTGTTTTTGCCAGCGCCAGCGAAGGGGCGAGGGCGGCGGAGATGGCAATGAAGCGGCGACGGGTGAGCATGTTTAACCCTCGGGAGTTTCGGTCAAGGCCTTGAGCCGGCGGACATAGTCACCGTCGCCTTTGGCGGTTTCTGTCGCCGGGGCGATGACGGCGCTGTCAGGGATCGCATCAATCCCCATGACGCTGCCGCCATGTTCGTCGGCATAGGCCTGCGCGGCCGTGGGGTCGGCGAAGGGCACTAGCTCTGGCGCGCCCATGCCGCCCTCGACGGCTGCACCGACAACGAAGTGCGCGCTGGTAGCGTCGATCCAGTTCATCTCTCCCGGATCGGCCCAGGTGGCACCCGGCGCGCCCATGTCGCTGACATAGATGGCTAGGATGGGGTGGCTTTGTTCCTGCATGCGCAGGTAGGCGACAGTATCACTGACCTGGCTAAAGAACCGCGGCGTGCCGGGCAGCCCTTCAAGATGCACCTGGCCCTTGGGTCCCTCGTGTTCGAGAAGGTTCATCTGACAGAAATAGCCAATGGTTTCCGGGGTCAACGGCAGAGGATCGGTGTTCTGGGCCGCGTCTTCCTGACAGGCGGCCAAGGCCAGGGCGAAAAGAAGCGCGCGTTTCATGGGGTGACCTTTCGGAAAGCGGCAGCGGCCAGCGCAAGGGCGGCAAGGGGCCAGAGGAGGACAGAGCTCAGCGATTGCCAAAGCGGGATGGCATCTGCCGCACCGCCAACCCCGGCCGCGGCAGCCGTTGCACCCGAGGCGGTCAGATTGAAAAGGCGGAATGCGTCGGCAGGATTTGCCAGCAGGGCCACGGGGAAAGCTTCGGTCGTGAACCAACCGCCGTTGTCGGCGACGATGGCTGACAGAAGCGCCAGATCATAAAGAACGACAAGACCAAGCCAGAGGCCGATCGCCAGACCCGCGGCCCCCGATGGGCGCCGGGACAGCGAGGACAGCGCATAACCCGCGCCAAGGAAGGTTGCGCCGAGCAAGACGGAGGACCAGCTCAGCCGCCAAAGCGAGGGGAGGCCGTCGAGGGCGTTATCGTCCGACCACAGGGCCACGCCAGCAGCAAGGCCATGACCCAGAAGGACCGCGAGAGCGAGGATCGCAAGGTGGGCGGCCAATTTGCCCAGCAGCACTTCCTCCCGCGCGATGGGGTAGGCGAGAAGGAGCGGCAAGGTGCCACGTTCCGCCTCGCCGGCGATGGCGTCGAAACTCATCAGCAGCGCGAGGAGCGGGATCAGGTAGACCGAAAGCGAGGTGAGCGAGGCAACGGTAACGGAAAGCCGGTCAACCCCAAGCCCGCCGGTTGGGGCGGAGCCTGCCAGCGACAGGACAAGCGAGAAGACTGCCATCAGGACCATCGCGATGGCGACCCAGCGATTGCGCAGCGCGATTCGGAACTCGGTCGCAGCGGTGGAGAGGATGCGGTTCATTGTGCGGCCCCCTGGCTGAAATGAGTGTAAAGGTCCTCAAGGCTGGGGGGCAGCACATCGAGGTCAGCCACCTTGTCACCAAGTCCGGCAATGCGGCCCAGGGTTTCCAGTTTTTGCGATTGCAGGCAGGTCAGGTGCAGCGCGCCGTCCACCAGAATTGCGCCGGGCAGTTGTGCCGCAATATCCGTGGCATATCCGTTCCGGGCGGTCACATGCAGCATGACAGGCAAGTCAGCACGGCGGCGCAGGTCGGCGAGACTGCCTTCAGCCACCAAATGTCCCTTGGACAGGATCACGATCCGGTCGGTTCTTGCCTCAACCTCGGTCAGGGCGTGCGAGGAGAGGAGGATCGAAGCGCCCTGCGCGGCGAGGTCGTCGAGGAGCGCGTAAAACTCGCGCCGGGACACCGGATCAAGGCCCGAGGTGGGCTCGTCCAGAACCAGAAGGCGCGGATGGCCGATCAGGGCCTGGGCCAGGCCGACACGCTGGCGCATGCCCTTGGAATAGGTGCCGATCCGGCGGCGCGCGGCGTGGGCAAGACCGACCTTCTCCAGAAGCGCCATTGCAAGCGAGGGGCTTTCACCGCGCAAGCAAAGGTAGTGGCGGACTTGTTCCAGACCCGTCAGAGCGGGGTGAAACGCCACGTTTTCCGGCAGATAGGCGACCGCCTTTCGGGCGGCAGAGGAACCGGGCGCCGCATCGCAGATGGTGATCTTGCCGGCCGTCGCCGGGATCAGGCCAAGGATGATCTTCATCAGCGTCGACTTGCCCGCGCCGTTATGGCCCAGAAGAGCCACGCGTTCGCCCGGGGCGACCGAAAGGCTGACCCCGGTCAGGGCCGCCACATCGCCGAAGCGCTTAGTGAGATCCGAGATCGTCAGGGTCGATGTCATCATATTGGCCTTTGCTCCAGCGCCCCGCGACTTCGGCCTCCATGGCCGCGATGTCATCGGAAACGGGAATGAGAATGGGCTGCATCAGCGGGTGGCTGTCGGTCACCCCCCCCGGCAGGATTGCCGGAAACGAGGATTGCGACCAACGCACCAGTTGCACGGCGGGTGAGCCGGTCAGCAACTGCGCTGCGGGTTGCGACCACAGGATATGGTCCATCAGATCGTTCGGGCGGAAGACGCCGTCGGCGATTCCGTCGCCGTTGAGATCGAAGGCGGGATGGTCTGACCAGAAGTTGCCGTGCCCTTCAAGGCTCCATTCCATATGCCGGGTGCCGACATACTTGACCTGTTCCTGATTGCCCAGGAAGGTGTTCTCGGTCAGCATGTTGCGTTCCGACCCGGCGGTAAAATGGATGCCGATCCCACAGCCTTCAAAGCGATTGCGTAACAGTAGGTTCTTGTGGGCGTTGTATATGAACAGGCACTTCTTGGTGCCACCCCGGACCAGGTTGCCCATGATGTCACCGGCGTTGGCGAAGTTCAGCATCACCCCATGCTCTCGATCGCCAAGCGACATGTTGTTTTTCACGACCACGCGGTCGGAAAACATGATGGCAAAGCCCAGGTGGTTGCCAATGCTGACGTTTCCGGAAACCTCGCTGTCGTGGGTGTACATATAGTGGACGGCAAAGCGCAGGTCGCGGAAAAGGTTATTGCGGTAGGTACCCTTGCGCGAGGCGTTGGAGAAAATGCCGTCGCGGCCCCAGCGAACGATGTTGTTCTCGATGATGGTGCCGGGGCTGTTCCAGATGTAGATGCCGTTGCCCCGTTCGTTCATTCGCAGGTTCTGGCGGCCCTCGATGGCATTGGCGCGCACAATCGTGTCAAGGCCACCGTGGACGTCCACGCCATGCATGTTGTCGGTCAGGCGGTTGCCTTCGATCCGCGCGCGGTCCGCGCCCTTCACGATCTTGATCCCGGCGTCGAGATCGGCGTTCACGGTGCCGGACCCTGTGACATGCAGCCCGGTCAGAACCACGTCATCGCCGGTGATGGTGATAACTGTGCCCTGACCCTGGCCGTCGATGATGGCAGTGCCATCGCCTTGCAGTGTCAGGGGGCGGTCGATGGTGACGGGGCCCAGATAGGCCCCGCCCTTCAGGATCAGCACATCGTCGGGGGCAGCCCCGGCAATGGCGGCGGCCAACGTGCCTGCGCCAGGTGCGACGACGATCTCGGTCGCCCCAAGGGGCGTCGAGAGCAGAAGCAGTCCCAGTGCGAGGCGCGCGAGCATCAGTCTTATGCCCCCGCAGGTTCCACGAACATCCGGCCGCGCATCTCCATGTGGAGGGCGTGGCAGAACCACTGGCAGTAGTACCAGTAGACCCCGGCATTCGCGGCGACGAAGGTGATGGAGCTGGTCGCCTGCGGCCCGATCTCCATCGCGACGCCGTGGTTGCCCATCGTGAAGCCGTGGGTCAGGTCGTCGATGTCATCGAGGTTGGTGATGATCACCGTGACCTCGTCGCCTTCCTTCACGGTGAACGTTTCCAGCGCAAAGCTGGGCGCCTGGCTGGAGATGTAGACGCGGACCTTCTTCGGGTCGTCCTTGTCGCGGATCACCATGTCCTGCCAGTCGTCCAGGTTCACCCCGTCCGCCTCGGCCTGAAGGCGCGTTTCCGCCCACATCTTGTCCTGCCGGTTCCAGACCGACAGCGGGTTCAACTTCGACGCCGCCACAGCGATGGCGTCATGCGGTTCCGCGAAGTTCGGACCATCATGAACGATGACCATCTTGTCGCCCGAGATATCGATCAGCTGGTCGTTTTCCGGCTTCAGCGGGCCGACGTTCAGGAAGCGGTCCTTCGAGAACTTGCATAGGCAGACCAGCCACTGGTTCTCCGCCTCTGAGGTTTCGCCCATCACCGTCTTCAGGTGGCCAGGCTGGTAGTGGACGTCAACCTTGTCCTTGATCGGGTCCACGGCCTCGCCGGCATAGGCTTTGACCGCGTCCTCGATGTTCCACTTCACCACCTGGCTGTCCAGGAACAGCGAGGTATAGGCGTTGCCACGGCCGTCGAAAGCGGTGTGCAGCGGGCCAAGACCAAGCTCGGGTTCCGCCACCACTGCGCTGCGCGGATCGACGTCACCATCGAAAAGGGCATCGAACTTGGTCACGTCCAGCACGGTGACGGTGGGCGACAGCTTGCCCCCGACGCAGAGGTGCTTCTTGTCCGGCGCCATGTTGCAACCGTGCGGGTTGTTGGCGATCGGGATGTAGCGGGTGAACTGGCTCTTCGCGTCCTTGCGACCGTCCAGCACACGGACGCCGTTCAGCTCCTGCCCCTCGCCCGCCGCAACGGCGGCCTCGATCGCAGCGATGTTGAAGACGACCACATGGTCCATCTCGCTGGCGGTCATGTCGGCCAGCGTCATGCCCATTTCCGAGTTGTACGACGTCGAGAAGGCCCATTTGCCCTCATAATCCGCGTCGCAGTTGTCCAGGTTGCCCGAGACCATGACCTGCCAGGCGGGCATCATCGCCTCGGCATCGACCGCGGTGAAGATGTTCACGTACGTCGACACGTCCTGCATCGTGGACCCGTCGTTGACCAGCGGCGCCTCATCCTCACCGTTGCAGAAGATGTATTTGGTCCCTGGGAACTTCTGCGGCCGCATCCCGTGGATCGCCTTGGCGTTCGGGATTTCCAGGATCGCATCGCACTTCATGACGTCGGCGCGGACCCGGGCAACGCGAGTATTGGCCTTGTCGTTCATGAACAGGTACTTGCCGTCATACTTGCCGTCGGTGAACGACATATGGACGTGGTGCAAATCGCCCTGATCGTGGATCTTCTTGCCGTTGGCTTCCAGCTGCTTCTTCGTCTTCTCGCTCATCGTGCGCTGGTGGATGCGCAGCGATTCATTCGTCTGGCCCCAGCCCGTTGCCGAGCAGCGGTTGAAGACCGGAACCCGCATCAGTTCCCGCATCGACGGGATACCAAGGATGCGCATCTCGCCGGTCTGGCCCGAGGACCAGAAGCCATAATGCGTGTCGAGCTGGCCGGGTGCGACGTTGAAACCTTCGCCCGCGGCCATGGCCGGACCGCCGCTCAGCGCCAGCGCACCGATGCCTGCGACCCCGGTTCCGAGCGCAAGCCGCCCGCCACCGATGGCCCCGGCAAGCGCCGCGCCGCCAGCCGTGGCACCCAGAAGGCCCCGGCGTGAGATTCCTTTAGAGAGGTCTGAAGACATGATGAGTCCTTTCATTCTGCGGGTTGGTGTTTGGGTTGGTTAGGATGCCCGGCGATATCGCGCGGGGTTGCAACTGCCTCGCGGCGTTTCAGTTTTTTGATGACGACCGGGCATATAGTTTTGGATTGGTAGAGAACCTGACAATGCAGGCAGTCCACGCATTCGTTCGGGTTGATCTCACCCGTCGGGTGGATCGCCTGGACCGGACACTGGTTGGCGCAGGACTGGCAGGGGTTGCCGCACTCTTTGTAGCGCTTCAGCCAGTCGAACATCCGCATCCGAGCCGGGATCGCCAGCGCCGCGCCCAATGGGCAAAGGTAGCGGCAATAGAAGCGTTCAACGAACAGCCCTGCCGCCAGCAGCGCGAGTGCATAGGCGACAAAGGGCCAGGCTCGGACGAATTTCAATACGATGGCGGTCTTGAACGGCTCGACCTCCGCCAGATGTTCGGCCTGTTCGATGGACATAAGGCTGGTGCCGAAAAGGCCAAGGAAGATCATATATTTGATTGGCCAAAGGCGTTCATGCAGGCCCCAAGGCAGGGTCCATTGCGGGACATGCAGGGCGCGGGCGATGCGGTTGGTGATCTCTTGCAGCGCACCGAAGGGGCATAGCCAGCCGCAATAGGCCCCGCGACCCCAGAAGAGCAGCGCCGCGGCGATCGAGAACCACAGGATGAAGGTCAGGGGATCCAGTAGGAACGCCTGCCAACTGAAACCGCTGACCAATGCACCAAACAGCGCCATCAGGTTGACGACGGAAAGCTGTGCATTGGCATACCAGCCCAGAAAGACCAGCGTCACGGTGAGGAAGCCCATGCGGAACCAGAAAAAACCTCGCGCATTGCGGGTGGCCAAACCCTGAAAGAAGAAGACCAGCGTCAATATGGCCAGCATCGCGCCGGTAATCGCGATCTGCGGTTTCTTGTCGGCCCAGATCCGTTTCCACAGGGCCTGATGCGCGGCCGCCTCGTCCTCGGCGGCTACCTCGGCGGCGGCCTCGGGCGCAGGTGCCTGGGCCACGGCGCGCAGGTATTTCTCGGGCAACTGATAGCCCAGGTCGAAGGTGGTAAAGACCTTTTCGATTGGCCCGACCTCACGATGGACCAGCAATTGCAGGCGAAACGGCTTGGTCGGGTCAAAGCCCGTGTCTGCGGGTATCTTGAAAAGATCGGATTCGGTGAATTCCGGCGCACCTTCGAGCTGAACGGCGACCAGTCGCTTGTGCATCTTGTCGCGGAACCGGACGGACACGTCGTCCTGTATCAGCACGAAGCGGTCGAATATCCCGCCGCGGACGTAGCCCGAGCCCTTGAAGCTATAAAGCCCCCGTCCCACCACAACGATGGCATGCTCGCCCGGTTTCAGCCATCCGGCCAGGTTTGCGGCCTCGCCCTCGCCCAGGATCGCCTTGGCGATGGCGGGGTGCGAGACGAGCGCGGTCTGCATGTCGATGAAGGTGGTTTCGGGTGCCTCGGTCAGCGGGCGGGCAGTCGCCCGCTCATCGCCCATCGCCGCGAAGGCGGCATTGACCTGACCCACGTCAAGGGACAGGCGCCGCAGCGTGCCGTCACCCCCCAGCGTTATCCAGTCCGGCGCGGCGGTGGCATCGGGGTTCAGCTCGAACTTGGGGCCGGTCGGGGCCGCGTCGGGGGCAAGGCCGCCCAGGCCCAACGTCCGCGCGACCTTTAGCCCGGCGCGCACGATACTGTCGTCGATCACCATCACGGTCACGGTCGCGCCCGAGATGATGTCGACATCATGCGTGGAGCCGCCCGACTGCGCTTCGGCCACAAGATCAAGGCCGATGTAACCCTTCGCCAGAGCGACCATCTTTGCTTCGGGGATGCCGATCAGGACGATGGGTTCGGAATGTTTGACCAGCTTAACGCCGGTCACATGGGCCTTGTCATCCACGGCGACTAGCGTGTGGATCGGCTTGCCAGAGTAGCCCGTGGTCGAGACGAAATCGCTGGTCACAAAGGCCCAGCCGATGGTCTCGCCCCCTTTCAGGACCGGGACGACAGGAGCATCCGCGCGGATCGCGCCATAGGCATCGGCGCCTGAAACCAGATCGCCCGCGGGTACCTTGGACAGCAGCGAGTTCAGCACCGGCTCGGCCAGCGCAATGCGCGGCACGATCAGGGCGAGAATGACAAAAAGCAGGCGAGCAAACAAAATCATCGGGCAACCTTCGTGGTTTGCCCGCCCTGTGACGCCGCCTTGCCGTGCCGCACTTGACCAAACTCAAGCGCGACAAGGAAAAGCCGGACCGGCGACAAGCGATCATCTGCGGGACCCCCAATTGGGGGGCCACGCGGACTCGGCCGCAGATGACGCGGCGACACGGGCAGGATGGAACGGACAGGAACAGACGTAAGAGACTGCAAAGTCTGCGAAGCTTGCCGGAGGCTGGCCGTGACGGACAGATCAACGGCGAGGCTCAGGCAATCAAGGCAACCGCAGCATTGATTGGGTGCGACGGGATTGCCGCGCGCATCAAGGCTGACGGTCTTGGTTTCGCCATCCGCACAAATTTCGACCTGCTCCACCGGTCCATGGAAGCTGCGCGCGGCCACGGCCGTTCCGGACAGAGTCAGGGCGACGGCAACAATCAGCGCGATGAGAGGGCGGAGCACGAACATGGCTGCCTTGTGGCGCTGATCTCGGTCTCGATCCTTGATCTTGATCAAGTGAACGGATTTTTTCATCCGTTCAGTGCTCCACGCCTTTTTCACACTGCTTCGCCCTCAGTCGTCAGTCTCCGAAGCCGGCGCGCGGCGATCCAGATGACAACGAGACCGAGAGGCAGTGACGGCCAGAGCGCGGGCAGACCGAGCAGTGGACTGATCAGTCTCAGCAGGAACATGTTGATCGCCACCGCCTGGGCGACGAAGGGCCACAAGATCGCCCGCAGTTTACATGGCGCGCGCGGATCGGTGGCCGGGTGCCTTCTTCGACGGTGATCTTGTTCCAGACATTGCACGCCCCCGAATCTTGTCCCCCGCGGGCAGGCGCTTGGCTTCAATCAAGGTGGTTGAGTCATAGGTACTGACCGCGCCATCCATATTCAGGATTGAAGATCCCTACGAACCTTCCATCAGGGATGCATTCGATATGGGCAACTGTCTTGCCGGGATCGATCCTCCGCTCCCTGACCACTGCCGTCTTGGCAATGATGGGCCTCCCGTCTCCGCGACCAGCACCAATCCATTCGCGGGAGAAGCCATCAGCCTCGGCTTCCTGATCAGGGCAAATCAGGGCAGGTTGCCTGCTATTTGCCTGCTTGCGCCAAATGCCACAGAGGCCCCCCTTGCGGGATGGCTGGCAACTTCTTGCTTTACTTGATTTTATTGGCTCCGGCGGTAGGGATCGAACCTACGACCAATTGATTAACAGTCAACTGCTCTACCGCTGAGCTACGCCGGAACACCGGGGCGATATAGCAAGGTGGCTCGGGGGCGTCCAGTGGCATTCGACAGTTTTTTCTACAGCCCGGGCTGGGCAGAAAAGCGGGCGTCAAAGCGGATCGGACCTTCGGTCTCAACCATATTTGCTTCTATCATTTCAATGAGATGCGCAAAGACGTTCAGAGAGGCCGCACCTAGAAGCGTCGGGGGCGTTTCCGTGTAGATCGCCTGCGCCAGGTCCCGTGCCGTGGCCGGGCCGGCGTGAAGCGCCGCAAGAATGGCGCGGGCGCGGGCGCGGCGGTGGTCGGCAAGCCCGCGGATGCGTGCAGCGGGGTCGGTGACCGCATCACCATGGCCGGGCCAGAGCCTGCTGGCGCCGAGCTGTGCCAGACGGTCGAGCGACTGCATGTAGGCCGCCATGTCTCCATCGGGCGGCGCCACGATCGAAGTGGACCAGCCCATCACATGATCGCCGGAAAAGACCTGATCCCCCCATTGAAAGCACAGGTGATTGCCGAAATGGCCGGGCGTATGCCAGGCGCGGATCGTCCAGTCGCCGGTCGTGATCGCCTCGCCATCGGCCAGGGTACAGTCGGGGTTAAAGGTCGTGTCCGCACCTTCGCCGCCCAGGGGCTTCTCCCGCGCGGCCAGCGCCTGCATCACGGCCGACCGGCCTGCGGTTGCGTTGCCGAAGGCAAGGATGGGGGCACCGGTTGCCCCTGCCAGGCGCGGCGCAAGCGCGGAATGATCGCGGTGCGCATGGGTCACGAAGATATGGCTGATGCGCTCGTCCGGCCCGAGTGCGGCCAGAAGTGCGGCCTGATGGACAGGATCATCGGGGCCTGGGTCAATCAGGGCCACCGCCCCCCGGCCGACCAGATAGCTGTTGGTGCCGTGTCCGGTCATGGGCGAGGGGTTGGGCGCCAGGATCCGGCGCAACCCCGGCATCAGATCTTCGCTCACACCGGCGGGCGCATGGTTCATCTCATCTTCCTTCCCCGCCCAGTCCCGGCTAGGCTTTGGCCATGCTGCTTGGCTGGTTCAAAAATTTCATGCCCAAAGGTCTTTATGGCCGGGCGGCGCTTATCTTGATCGTTCCCATTCTCACGATTCAGCTCGTCGTGTCGATTGTCTTCGTGCAGCGCTATTTCACCGATGTCACCCGGCAGATGTCGCAAAACATACTGCCGGATCTGGAGCAGGTAGGCGCCGAGATCCGCAAATATCCGGGAGCAGAGCAGGCTTTTGCTCAGGGTACGAAAATGGCCTGGGACCTGGACATGGGGCTGCGCCGTCAGGCGCAGCCTTCGCCTGAGGATACCCGGGTGTTCTACGATTTCTCCGGCCGGGTGGTGATCCGCACGCTGAAGCAGGCGCTGCCTGATCTCGTGTCACTTGATCTGGCGGATCTGCGCACGGTGGGGCTGTCGTTCAATTCCCCACATGGCGCTTATGAGTTGCGATTTAGCCGCAACCGGGTGACGGCGCGCAATCCCCATCAGCTTTTGGTCTATATGCTGGCCACGGGTTTCCTGATGACCGTCGTGGCCTTTTTGTTCCTGCGCAACCAGTTGCGCCCGATCCGGCGGCTGGCGCAGGCTGCGGAAGCTTTCGGCAAAGGGCGCAGTGTGCCCTATCGGCTGGCGGGCGCATCCGAGGTGCGGGCGGCTGGGGCGGCATTCCTGGACATGCGGGCGCGGATCGAGCGGCAGATGGAACAAAGAACGCAGATGTTGTCTGGTGTCAGTCACGATCTGCGCACCCCCCTAACCCGGCTGAAACTGGGTCTGGCGATGCTGGGCGAGGGCGATGAGGTCGCGGCGCTGGAACGCGATGTCGAGGATATGCGCCGGATGCTGGACGGGTTTTTGGCCTTTGCCCGGTCGGACGCTCAGGAGGGCGAAGCAGAGGAAACCGACCCGGTGACGCTGGCCCGCCTTGCGGTCGAAGACGCGCGGCGGATGGGCCGGCAGGTGAATCTAATGGCCATCGAAGGCGAAGGGCGCGCGGTCTGGCGGGCAGGCGCAGTGCGCCGCGCGCTCGACAATCTGATCGGCAATGCCGTGACCTATGCCACCCAGGCTGAACTGTCGGTGACGATCCTGGAAAGGTCCGTGCGCTTCACGGTCGAGGATGACGGGCCGGGCATTCCCGAGGACAAGCGCGAGGAGGCCGTGAAGCCCTTCACCCGGCTGGTGCCGGGGCGCAATCAGGACCGGGGTGGCGGGGTTGGCCTTGGGCTGGCCATCACCGCCGATATCGCCCGCAGCCATGGCGGCAGCTTGCGGTTGGGCACCAGCGAACGGCTGGGCGGGCTGAAAGCGGAACTGGTTCTAGCCCGATAGAGCGACCGCAGCAGAGCAACGTGTTTCTGCGGTCGCGCCGTTTTTTTGCGCCTTACTTCAGGTCGAACCGGTCAAGTTCCATAACCTTGGTCCAGGCGACGGCGAAATCGCGGACGAACCGGCCCGCATTGTCGGCCTGCGCATAGACTTCGGATACTGCCCGCAGTTGCGAGTTCGAACCGAAGATCAGATCCACTCGGCTGGCCGTCCATTTCTGCGCGCCCGTGGCGCGGTCGCGGCCCTCAAAGGCGTCGGCCGCATCGGAGGTCTGCGTCCAGACAGTGCCAATCTCCAGCACTTCGCTGAAGAAGTCCTGGCTGAGGGTGCCCTTGCGCCGGGTGAACACACCCTGGCTGTTGCCGCCGTGGTTCGCGCCCAGCACACGCAGACCGCCGACCAGCACGGCCATTTCCGGGGCCGACAGGGTCAGAAGTTGGGCCTTGTCGACCAGCATTTCCTCTGCCGTGGTGCGGAAGGCCTGACGCTGCCAGTTTCGGAAGCCGTCGGCTTCAGGCTCCATCTCCGCAAAACTCCCCACATCGGTCTGATCTTGGGTTGCATCCGTGCGGCCCGGCATGAAGGGCACCTCGGCGGGGACGCCGGCGGCGGTGGCGGCCTGCTCGACGGCGGCACTGCCCGCCAGAACGATCAGGTCGGCCAGTGACACCGCCTTGCCGCCCGACGCCTGCGCGTTGAACGCCGTCTGGATCGCCTTCAGCGCGGCGATCACCGGGGCGGTGCGAGCCGGTTCGTTAACGTCCCAATCCTTCTGCGGGGCAAGGGCGATACGGGCGCCGTTGGCTCCGCCGCGCTTGTCCGACCCCCGGAAGGAGGAGGCCGAGGCCCAAGCGGTGAAGATCAGGTCAGCGGCGGGCAGGCCAGCGCCCAGCACCGTGGCCTTCAGGCTCGCGATGTCGGTCGCGTCGATGAGCGCATGGGTGCGCGCCGGGATCGGATCTTGCCAGATCAGATCTTCGGCAGGCACTTCCGGCCCGAGGTA
The DNA here is from genome assembly GCA_035433445.1 of Paracoccaceae bacterium. Classification (GTDB taxonomy): domain Bacteria; phylum Pseudomonadota; class Alphaproteobacteria; order Rhodobacterales; family Rhodobacteraceae; genus TMP-24. The sequence continues at coordinate 2,214 of DAORUY010000003.1, read as the reverse complement.
GAGGCACTTTGGCCCCATGTCGCGGTGGGTGAGCTTGAACCAGGCGCGGGCGAAGGCGTCGGCGAACGCCTCGGGATCGGCCAGGAACCGGCGCGAGATCGGCTCATAGATCGGGTCGAAGCGCAGGGACAGGTCGGCGGTCGTCATCATCGGTCGGTGCTTGATCGACGGATCATGCGCGTCGGGGATCAGATCTTGTGGTTCCACATCCTTGGCCAACCAGACGATGGCCCCAGCCGGCGTGGTGGCCTGTTCCCACTCATATTTGAAGAGGACGGTGAAATAACCATGGTCCCAGGTGGTAGGATGGGGCTTCCACGCGCCTTCAAAGCCCGATGTGGTGGTGTGGATGCCTTTGCCGGTGCCGAACTTGTTAATCCAGCCCAGGCCCATTTCCTGCAAGGGCGCGGCCTCCGGGTCGGGGCCGACAAGGGCGGCATCGCCTGCGCCATGGGCCTTGCCGAAGGTATGGCCGCCCGCAACCAATGCCACGGTTTCTTCGTCGTCCATCGCCATACGCCCGAAGGTTTCGCGTACGTCACGGCCCGAAGCGACCGGGTCAGGCACCCCATCGGGGCCTTGCGGGTTCACATAGATCAGGCCCATCTGCACGGCGGCCAGCGGGTTTTCCAAGTCGCGTTCGCCTGAGTAGCGGCTGCCCGCCTTGTCAGAGGTGGCCAGCCATTCGGTCTCGGACCCCCAATAGATATCCTCTTCCGGCGCCCAGACATCGGCGCGCCCGCCGCCAAAGCCGAAGGTCTTGAACCCCATGCTTTCAAGCGCGACGTTGCCCGCCAGGATCATCAGGTCGGCCCAGGAAATCGCATTGCCGTATTTCTGCTTGATCGGCCAGAGCAGGCGCCGCGCCTTGTCTAGGTTGCCATTGTCTGGCCAGGAATTCAGCGGCGCGAAGCGCTGGCTGCCGGTTGAGGCCCCACCGCGCCCGTCCGCCGTGCGATAGGTTCCGGCCGAATGCCAAGCCATGCGGATCATCAGGCCGCCATAGTGGCCCCAGTCTGCGGGCCACCAGTCCTGGCTGTCGGTCATCAGCCGCGCGAGGTCGGCCTTCAGCGCCTTGTAGTCGAGCTGTCCGAACGCCGCACGGTAGTGGAACTCCGCCCCGAGCGGATTTGAAACCGGCTGGTGCTGATGCAGGATCGCAAGGTTCAGCTGGTTCGGCCACCAATGGCGGTTGGCCATGCCGCTGAACCGGGTCGCGGGGCGCGCAGCGCCGTGCATCACCGGGCATTTGCCCGCAGAGTCGTTGCCATCCATGGGAAGTCTCCAATCCAGAGTATTGCCGACAGTGCCACTCAACTGGCGTGTCATCGGCCGCCATGATGCGCATCTAGAATGATTCTAACAGAGGGTTCCCGAGTGTGACGATAAAATTCATTTGATCTGTAATGACGGTCGGCCCCCGAAGGGGCCGACCTGAAAGGGTTTCAGAACGGAAGGTTTCAGTCCGCCTGCGTCAGACCGGCCTTGTAGACAGCACCCGCCAGAAGACCGCCGACCAGCGGGGCCACAATGAAGACCCACAATTGCGAAAGTGCGGCCCCGCCGACAAACAGCGCCGGGCCGATCGAACGCGCCGGGTTGACCGATACGCCGGTCACGTCGATGCCAACCAGATGGATCGCGGCAAGCGTCAGGCCGATGGCAAGACCCGCAAAGCCGGAAGCCGACCCTTTGCCTGTCGCCCCAAGGATCACGGTGACGAAGAGAAACGTCATGACCGCTTCGAAGATCAACGCCGCAGAAAGCGAATATTCCCCCAGATAGCCGGGGCCGTAGCCGTTCTGGCCCAGGCCGTTCGTGGCCAGCGTGTAACCGGCCTTGCCCGAGGCGATCAGGTACAGAATGCCCGCGCCAAGAATGGCTCCGATGATCTGGGCGATGGCATATTGCACCGCTTCGCCAACCGACATGCGGCCCGCCGCCACCATGCCGAAGGATACGGCCGGGTTCAGATGGGCACCCGAAATCGCCCCGATGCCGTAAGCGGCGGCAACGATAGACAGACCGAACGCGAGCGCGATCCCCGTAAAGCCAATGGCTGACCCGGCAATGACGGCAGATCCGCAGCCGAACAGCACCAGAATGGCTGTGCCGATCAACTCGGCGATGAACTTTTTGGACATTGGTCCCTCCTGTAAGTTCTTTTTTTCTGGTCCCATCGGACCACGGGCCGGGCTTAGGTTGCCTTGGCCT
>DAORUY010000002.1:0-35394 GCA_035433445.1 Paracoccaceae bacterium | reverse complement strand
CGGCCCACTACCGCCTGGCCATGCCCGACGCCAGAGAGCTGAGCGCCCTTCTTGCAGCGGCCGACAAACTTTCGGCGGAGGTCACTGCGGCGGCGGAAAACCAGCCAGCCCGCAAAGATAGCGCGCCTGTGACACCCGCGCTGCTTACCAATTCTGCGCCGGGCGTTTGGACGGTGCGTTTCAAACCCTCTGCTGCACTTTACGCGACGGGTAACGAGCCGCTGCATATCCTCAATGCGCTGACCGCCTGCGATGGCGCAACCGTTCACTGCGATCTTACGGCCCTTCCGGGCCTGGAGGTGATCGACCCCGAAGCAGGATACCTTGTCTGGACCGTCCGTCTGCCTGCCGACCTGCCCGAAGCCACCCTGCGAGAGGCTTTCGATTTCGTCGATGACCTGTGTGATCTGTCGATCGCGCGGCGGGGCCCCGGTGCCACCCCGGCCAGAAATACCGCCGCGGTCGCGCCGGGCGCGACGACGATGCGGGTCGAGCTTCCACGGGTCGACAGGTTGATGAATCTCGTGGGGGAACTGGTCATCAGCCAGTCGATTCTGGCCAGCACCCTTGCGGATGCAGGGCATGATCGCCGCTCACCGCCCGTGCTCGCGTTCGAAGCCCAGGCCCTCTTGGTGCGCGAATTGCAAGATGCCGTGATGGCGATCCGCACCCAGCCGATCAAACCGCTGTTCCTGCGGATGGCGCGCGTCCTGCGCGAAGCCGCGGCCAAGCTGGGCAAGTCGGCTCGATTGGTCTGCGAAGGCGATACGACCGAAGTAGACCGTGCCATTATCGAACAGCTCGCCGAACCGCTGACCCACATGATCCGCAACGCCGTCGATCACGGGCTGGAACCGCCCGCCCGCCGCCGTGCGAACGGCAAGTCCGAAACCGGCGACATCCAGCTGGTGGCGGCCAACCGCGCAGGCAGGTTCATCATCGAGCTGGCCGATGATGGCGCGGGAATAGATCGCCCCCGCGTGCGCGAAATCGCCACCGCGCGTGGGCTGGTCGCGCCTGACCAGATCCTGAGCGATATGGAAACCGACGCTCTTCTGTTTCAGCCGGGATTTTCCACGGCGCGCGAACTGACCGCACATTCCGGGCGCGGTGTCGGGATGGATGTGGTGCGCAGCACGCTTGGCCGGATCGGCGGGCGGATCAGCATTGCCTCGACGCCCGGCGCGGGTACCCGCTTTACCCTGTCGCTTCCGCTGACGTTGGCCATTCTCGACGGCCTGCTGGTGTCGGTGGCGGGGCAGATTCTGGTGATCCCGCTTGCCTCAGCGCTGGAGACTGGACTGGTCGGGGATGCGGGCCTGCGGCACGATCTTTCGGGCCGCACCCTGGCCCGCATGCAGGACCGCCATGTGCCGTTTGTCGATGCCGGCCAGATCTTGCGACTTGGCGCGCCGGCACGGGTCGACCGGCCGGACGGGATCGCTGTCCTCATCGCGGACGAGGAGGATCGGCGCATCGCCCTTGTTGTCGACGATATCCTCGAACAGACGCAGGTGGTGATCAAGGATCTGATATCCCACTGCGGCCCGGTGCCGGGTATCGCCGCAGCCACCATTCTGGGCGATGGCCGCGTTGCGCTGATCCTCGACCCCGGCGCATTGGTAGGCATCGCGTGCGGACCGGGGCGCATGGCCGACCCCACCCCGGCGCGGCCGCGCAAGACCGGATAGGGAGGGGCAACCGTGCAAGAAGCCGATACCGCCACCCGGCTTGACGACACTGCGACCGTGCCCAACCCCACGCAGGATCATCTGTGTTTCGTGTCGGGCGGGCAGGATTTCTGCCTGCCGGTCGATTGTGTCTACGAACTGCGGGCATGGACAAGGCCAACCCCCCTGCCCTTGGCGCGGCCCTCGCTGATCGGGGTCATCAACCTGCGCGGTACGGTGCTTCCGGTCATTGATCTCGCGCGCGAACTGGGCCTGCCTGAGGTTAGCACCCCCGCCACGCGCCCGGTCATTATGGTGATCGGCGTCGGCAGCCGGCGCAGTGGTTTCCTGCTCGACAGCGTGCGCGATATCCAACCCGTGCCGCTGAGCCGGATCGAACCGCCGCCCGGCACCGACCCCAGTTTTCTGGCAGGGATTGCCCTTGTGGACGGCACGGTCCTGCGCATTCTCGACCCCGGCCGCCTGATGCCCACCCCGGCGCTGGACATCCCGTGACGCCGCCCGCGCCCGCCCTGATCGACGCCCCTGACCTGGCCGCACTGGCGGGGATTGCCCGGCGGGTGGCCGGACTGAATCTGCCACCCGCAAAATATCCGATGATGCGCGCGCGGCTGCGCAAACGCATGGTTCTGCTCGGGTTCTCGGAGATAGGTCAATATCGCGCTTTTCTGGATCGCCGCGAAGGGCGAGACGAATGCGCCCACATGGCCGTGGCACTAACCACGCATGTCTCTCAGTTTTTTCGCGAACCCCATCATTTCGACCTGCTGCGCACCAAAGTCTTGCCAGACCTGCTGTCCCATGCCCGCGGAGGGGGGCGGGTCAGGCTCTGGTCGGCGGGCTGCGCCAACGGGCAGGAGGCCTATTCGATCGCACTTACCATTCTGGAGATGATGCCGGATGCCACGCGCTACGATCTGCGCATCCTGGCAACCGACCTTGCAGCTTCGGTCATCGACCGGGCACGACAGGGGCGGTTCGCGCTCGAAACCCTTGCCCATGTGCCCCCACGGCTTCGCCATCAGTTCCGCACGGATGGCAAAGAGATGGTTGAACTGGCCCACGATCCCCGTGATCTCATCCGGTTCGAGGTTCAGAACCTGCACCAGCCCTGGCCCATGCAGGGCCAGTTCGATGTTATCTTCTGCCGCAATGTCCTGATTTATTTCGAGCATTCCGCATGCGAAAGACTTCTGTCTCGCTTTGCAGCGGCCCTGACGCCCGACGGGTGGTTGTTTCTGGGCCATGCCGAACGGTTAAGTGGGCCGGCCACCGCGCAGATGCGCCATGCAGGCCAGACCTGTTACCGCCGCCTCGCCCCGTCGGATGTACGCAAAGCAGGGGGACACAGAACATGAATGGCGCCTCGGCTCCTTCAGCGGCGGCACGTCCGATCGCCTCAGGCCCTGGCGCGGGCGCCTCTGTGGCGCTGAACAATCTGATGAGCCGTGTCGGGGCGGAACTTGACCATCTGACCGGGCTCGCGCTTCAGATGCAGACCGCCCTGTCCGACGCAATGCCGGAAGGCCAGCTCGACCCACACGATCTGGTCGGGCTGCAGGCGATCGACCGGATCAGCCAGTCACTGGCCGATCTGGCGCAGTTGATGCACAGCGTCGCCGACAGCCTGCCAATGGACAGTGTGATCAGCACTGCGCGCATCCGGAGGGCGGTCATTCTTTTCGACCTGTCGTGCCGACTTGTGGAGGAAGCGCGCCCGCTGGCGTCGGCACCGTGCGAACGTGCCGCACAGACCGGCGAGGTCGATTGGCTCTGACCCGCGCCCCCTTCCAGTATTAGACGATAGGAGCGCGTCCCTGCCCCGCTTGACCGGCAAGGAGTATCTCTGCGGCCACCTTCTCCAGCGGTACTGCCCGGCTGGCGGCCCCGCTCGACAGGGCGGCGGCGGGCATGCCGAAGACCGTGCATCTGTCCTTGTCCTGTGCGAGGGTGACAGCCCCGGCCCGGCGCAGATGTCCCATCGCTTCGACCCCGTCGCGGCCCATACCGGTCAGAAGCACCGCCAGAACCCGGTCCGCGAAGGGCACCGCCGACCTGAAAAGCTGGCCGACGGACGGGCAGTGATTGCCTTGCGATGCAATATGCGGGGTCAGGCGGGTGCGAAAGGTCGGACCATCCTGCTCGATCAGCAGGTTCATCCCGTCGCCCGGCGCGAGAACCACCTGACCGTTTGTCAAAGTCTCATCGGCGCCAGCCAACCGCACCGCCGGCCGGACCAGCCGGTCCAGACGCGCGGCGAACCGGGCCAGATACCGGCCGGGCATATGCTGGGCGATAGCAATGGGCGGGCAGTTTTCCGGCAGGCCGGACAGGATCTCCTCTAGCGCGACCACCCCGCCGGTCGAAGCACCGATTAGACACAGCCTTTGCCCGGACATCCGCCCGAACACCCGCCCGCGCATATCGCCGCGAAAGGATGGACGCGCCGACACGGCCGGGCCTGGCAGCAACGCTTGTGCAAATGCCGCCGCGAACAGCCGGTCGCATAGGCACGCAGGGCCGGGACGGTAGATGTCAGCGCCCTTTTCAAGGCAATCGACGGCGCCGGTGCGCAAGGCCTCTAGCGCGGCGTCGCTTCCCGCTGCGGTCCGGGCCGACAGCATGACCACCGGCATCGGGCGCAACCGCATCAACTGCCGCAAGAAGGCGATACCGTCCATCTCCGGCATATCGATGTCGAGCGTCAGGACCTGCGGGTTCCCTGCGCGGATCAGGCCGCGCGCGTCTTGCGCGTGGGCCGCGGTACCGATCACCTGAAACCGCCGGTCCGAGCCGATATGGTGCGCAAGAAGGCGCCGCTGGGTGGCGGAATCGTCGACAATCAACACCCGGACCGGCGCCGCGCTTGTCGCTACAGCCGGCTCAGGTGGTGGGGGGACAGGCCGTTCAGAACTCTGACCAGTCAACGTCCGCTACTTCCTCACAATCGGCAGGCTGGGCGACAGCCAGCGCCACATGGCCCCGCGCGCCTGGGCGCCCCGGCAGGGGGGGCACAGGCGTGGCGGCACGGTTCGTGGCCGGTTCAGAACGCCCCTCCGGTTCTGGCAGACGGAACTGGACAACCGTTCCGGCCAAATGTGCCGCGCTGACCTTGAGCCGTTGCCCCCCCGCCGCCGTTTCCGCGAAAAGCGCCGTGTTGTGCTGGGTTGCGTGGTCGATCTGATTCACTGCCTGATTGATCTCAGCAAGGCTTGTCGATTGTTCCAGGGCGGATGTAGCAATATCGCCCATCCGGGCCGCTATCTGCCCGACCGAGGTGACAATCCGGTCCAATGCAGCACCGGTCTGCCCGACGAGCCCCACCCCGCGCTTGACCTGCCCTGCCGCATTCTGGATCAGAGCGTCGATCTCCCTTGCGGCCTCGGAAGAGCGTTGGGCAAGGGCGCGGACTTCATTTGCAACGACCGCAAACCCCCTACCGGTCTCCCCCGCCCGCGCCGCTTCGACCCCGGCATTCAGTGCCAGGAGGTTGGTCTGGAACGCGATGTCGTCGATCACTCCGATGATGCGCGCGATTGCTTCAGAGGATCGTTCTATCTCGCCCATCGCCTCGACAGCTTCGCGCATCACCGTGCCGGAAGCCTCGGCGGTGCCGCGGGCGCTGGCCACTTCGCGATTGGCTTCGGCCGCGCCCGCCGCCGCGGACTGGACGGAAACCGTCAACTCGTCGAGCGCGGCCGCCGTTTCCTCCAGCGTCGCCGCCTGCTCCTCGGTCCGTCGCGACAGATCGTCCGAGGCTTGCGCAATCTCACGCACCTCTCCTTCGATCGCCTCGGCGCTTTCGATTACGGTTCGGACCACGCTGGCGAGACGCGACATTGCCATGTTGAAATCTTCGCGCAGTTCCTCGTATTGCACCGCGAAAGGCCGGGTGATGGCGGCATTCAGATCGCCGTCCGACAGGTTGCGAAGCGCGATCCGCAAGACATCCACGACCTCGGCCTGTGCCGCCTCCATCGCGCGACGGTCCTCTTCGGCGCGGCGCAGGCCGACCTGAGCCTCCGTCACATCCGTGCCCATCAGAAGCACTTTCAGAAGCTGCCCGTCATGGTCGTGAACTGGCGAGAAGCCACCATCAACGATACCGACCTGCCCGTCTGCGCGGCAGGTCCCGAACCGACCAAAGACCGACTCGCCCGCCATCAGACGATCCCAAAGCGCCGGATGCGCTGGCCCGGCTTCCGCCTCGGGAACGATCAGCCGGTCCTGGGCCTCACGCAGCACCGCATCCCGGTCGCGCCCCCACAGCGCGAGCATCTTGTCATTCGCTTTCAGCAGACGCCCGTCACGGTCAAACTCCGCAGTCGCAAGGCTGCGATCGATGGCCCCCAGAACAGCCCGGTTCATCCGCTCTTCGGTAACATCGCGCCACTCGATCACGTAGCCGATGCAGCCTTCGGCCTCCGTCGACACCTGATTGACATCGAGAGCGAACCGCGCGGTCCCCACCTGGAACTCGGTATGGCGGGGCAGACTGCCGGGCGCGTCGAGAAGGGCTTGCAAGGATACCGGAATGGCATGGAACCTGTCGATGCCGAGACCGACCAGCCCATCGGGGTCGAAATCGGGGGCGACACTTCGGAATTGCGTAGCGTGATCGCCCAAAAGCGCCTGCACCGATGGGTTCAGATAGGTCGTGCGCAGATCCCGATCGAGGATCATCAGCGCCGCAGACGAGGATTCGAAGGCGGCTCCCTTGAAGGCCCCGGCTCTGGCAACCGCGGCCGCCGCCGCCAGATCGTGGCGGAACTTTTCCAAGGCGCGCGCGATAGTGCCGATTTCGTCCCCGCGATCGGTGCCGTCGATCTTCACCTCATAGCGGGCAAGGGCAATCTCTCCCATAGCGTCCGCGATCGCGGCCATCGGCTTTGCAAGCGTGCGCGCCACGAAAAACACGATCAGTGCCAGCGCGGCCGTGGCGATCAATGCCCCGATCTGCATCGAGCGTGCCAGACCCTCTACAGGCCGCAGCAGCTCAGTCTCCGACAGCTCCATCACCAGCGCCAGGACCAGCCCCGGCGCTTCGATCCGCCCGGTCATGATGAGCGAGAGATCACCGCGAATTCCCGCTTCGCGGCCAACCGCATGATCTTGCGCAAAGGCTAGGGGCAGCACGCTTGCAGTGCTTTCCTTCGCCAGCGCCTCTTCCTGTGGGGTCGGCCCGAGATTGGTGCGCAGTCTACCGTCAGCGCCGGCAAGATATCCCGTCAGCGGCATCTCTTTGCCGTGATGGCGGCCAAGCACTGCATCGAGCTGCCTTGTCGAAATCTGCAAGACCAGCACGCCAACGATTGTTGTGTCTGCCGCCCTGATCGGCACGGCGGCAAAGCTGGAAATTTCATGCCCCGAAAGGCCATAAGCCGCAAAGTCGGAATAGAAAACCTCCCGACCGCGCGCCGCCAGAGCCTGACGGACCGCCTCCGCCAGCTTGGTTTGTGCCAGTGCTCCTGTCAGGACATTCTGACCAAGGTCGGCCTCCTTGCTGACCGAATAAATCACATCGCCATCCGAATTGAGCAGCATCAAATCATTATAGCGCTTCTCGTTGAAGATCGACACGAAGCCTGAATGATAGCGCCCATGTGCGATCGAGTAGCCCGACACAACCGGCGCGCTGATCAGCTTGTGCCGCTGGCCTGGCGGATAGGGATTGTCGTCGATATATGTCTGGCGCAGATAGTCGGGGGCGCCATCGCCAATATCCGTCCAGGCTTTCTCGAAATCGCGGATTGCGCGCAGGGTCAGCGGGCTTGCGGCCGTGGTCCGCAGATCAGCCGTGACCCCTTCGAACCAGGACTCGAACTCAAGCAGTTTCGAATTCACCGCAGTCAGAAGGCGCGCTTCACCCGCTTCGAGCAGGGCCGAGCGGGCGATCGAGTAGCCGGAATATCCCATGGCCGCCAAGGCGATCAACACCAAAGTGCCCAGGATGATCGGTAACTTGACCGCAAGCCTGAGATTGTCGAATGCGCGCATGTGTTCCCTCCGTCCGGGGCGGAAGGGTTAGCGAGCACCCTTCGCGCGCCAAGAGTGCGGCGAAGGGTTGAAGATTTGCTTAAACCCGAAAGGTCCGTGGGTCTCGCCTGCCCCGGGGTATCTTCCCGACAGAAGATGAGGTGTTGGCCGTCAGGCGCTGCGCAGATAATCCACCAGCATCGCGGTCGATCCATCCTGGCCCGCCGTGCTTTGGCGCCCTTCAAGGACCGGCTGGAGCGCGAGCGCCAGTTCCTTGCCCAGTTCCACCCCCCATTGATCATAGGAGTTGATGCCCAGAATGACGCCTTCGACGAAAACGCGATGCTCGTAAAGCGCGATGATCTGACCCAGCACGAAGGGGGTGAGCTTGGGATAAAGAAGAGTGGTCGAGGGCCGGTTGCCGGGGAAGACCCGGTGGCGGGCCTGCCGTTCCAGTTCGGCCCCGGAGAGGCCTTTCTTCGCCATAATCGCGCGCGCCTGATCCAAGCTGCGGCCTTTCATCAAGGCTTCGGACTGGGCCAGGCAGTTCGCCATCAGCAGAAGATGCTGGTGGCGCAGGTCGGGTTCGTGGCCTTCGCGCGCCAGAAGAAACTCGCAAGGCACAATCCTCGTGCCCTGATGGATGAGCTGGTAAAAGGCATGCTGGCCGTTGGTGCCCGGCTCACCCCAGACCACCGGGCCGGAATGATAGGGCAGATCGCTGCCGTCCATCGCCACGCGTTTGCCGTTGCTTTCCATCTCAAGCTGCTGAAGGTAGGCGGGCAGCCGCGACAACCGCTGATCGTAGGGCAGAACCGCGCGGGTCGCGTGACCGCAAATCTGGTTGTGCCAGATGCCCACAAGCGCGAGCAGCACCGGCAGGTTTTCCGCGAAGGGCGCGGTGCGGAAATGCGCATCCATGGAGGCGCCACCGGAGAGGAAGTCATCGAACCCGTCCGGCCCGATGCCGATCATCAACGAGAGACCGATCGGCCCCCACATCGAATAGCGCCCCCCCACCCAATCCTCGAACCCGAAGACGCGCGCCGCGTCGATGCCGAACGCCGCCGTTTTGTCTTCGGCGGTGGAGACGGCCGCGAACTGCGCGGCGGGGTCGGCGACCTTGCCCGCCATCCAGCGCCGGGCAGTTTCGGCATTGGTCATGGTCTCAATGGTGGTGAAGGTCTTGGATGCAACGATCACCAGCGTCGTTTCAGGATCGAGCAGCCGCAGGATGTCGTGCGCGTTGGCCCCGTCGACGTTCGAGATAAAATGGGCGCGTGGCCCGTCGGCATAGGGGGCGAGCGCGAGGCAGGCCATCGCCGGGCCAAGATCGGACCCGCCAATGCCAATATTGACGATATCGGTGATCCGCCCACCCTGCCCCTTGAACCGTCCCTGGCGCACATCATCGGCGAAGAGGCGCATGCGCGCATGGGTGGCGCGCACCGCGTCCATCACCTCGCACCCGTCGACAAGGACGCTGCCCGAAAGGTTGCGCAGTGCCGTATGAAGAACCGCGCGCCCTTCGGTTTCATTGATCTTGTCGCCCTGAAACATCGCATCGCGACGCGCGGCGAGGCGTGAGCTCTCGGCCAGCCGGATCAACAGGGCATGGCCATGCGCATCCAGCGTTGTCTTGGAGTAATCGAACAGGAGCTCGCCAAATCTTGCCGAAAACTCCCGAGCACGCTTTTCATTTTCGAACATTTGCAGGATCGAACGATCCGCATGGTCGCGGTGGTGGTGTTTCAGCTCATCCCAACGGCTCATCTTGTCCTCATTCCGCCCAATGGACTGTAGCATTCGCCAAAACGGCTTTGATCGGTGCCACCTCCGGCGGCAGGCCCTCAGCCTTTTCAATCGCTTCGCGCTTGTCGCGCCCGGTGATCAGCACATGGATCGCCATCGCGTCCGCCAGCACGCGCGCGCTGAGCGTCACGCGCGGCTCTCCCGCAGTCATGGCGCGCATCGGCAAAAGGATGGGCGCATCCGGCGCAAGCGCATCGGCCAGACGGTCGGCGCCGGGAAACAGGGAGGCTGTGTGCATATCCGCCCCCATGCCCAAAAGCAGGACCGAGATCGGCAGATGCGGTGACAGCGCCGCCGTCAGCCGGTCCAGTGCCGCCTCGGGTTCCGGTGTATCGGCGTAAAGGGGGACATAGGCTGCACCCACCGCATGGCCGCGCAACAGGCGCTTGCGGATCAGCCGGGCGTTCGAACGTTCGCTGTCTTCACCGACCCAACGTTCGTCGTTCGGAAACACCACGACCCGATTCCAGTCGAGGCTGACGCCCGCCAGAATATCGAAAACCGGCCCTGGCGTCGTGCCGCCCGGCACCGAAAAGCTCACCCGGTCATTGTGGCGCAGCGCGACATTCAGGTCTGTCGCCAACTGATCGGCAAGGGCGAACATCATCAGATCGCGGTCGGGATACTCGACGAATTTCACTCGCGTATCTCCCGCCAGCGGCGGCCATCACGGTGCAGGAGCATCAGCGCATCTTCCGGCCCCGACGATCCGGGATCATACGGTTTGGGCTTGTCGCTGCGCCCTTCCCAACCGGCGATGATAGGATCGGTCCAGCCCCAGGCGGCCTCGACTTCATCACCGCGCATGAAGAGCGTCTGATTGCCCCGGATTACATCCATGATCAGCCGCTCATAAGCGTCGGGAATGTCCGTCCCATCCTCGCCAAGCGCTTCAGCGAATGACATATCGAGCGGCACTTCCGTCAGGCGCATGCCACCCGGGCCCGGCTCTTTGATCATCACCGAAAGCGTCATGCCTTCGTCCGGTTGCAGCCGGATCGCCAGCACATTTTCACGCCAGCCTTCGGCATCTCCGAAGATCGAATGCGGCACTTCCTTGAAAACGATGGCAATTTCCGAGGCCCGCCCCCGCAGTCTTTTGCCGGTGCGCAGATAGAACGGCGTGCCCTTCCAGCGCCAGTTGGCAATTTCCACCTTGAGCGCGATGTAGCTTTCTGTGCTGGACGCCGGATTTTCGGCATCCTGAACATAACTCGCCGTGTCCTTGCCCGCCCGATACTGGCCACGCACGATATCCTCGGGCGCCACGGGCTTCAGTGCGTGGATCACCTTCAGCTTTTCATCGCGCACGGCATTGGGGTCGAACCTGTAGGGTGCCTCCATTGCGATCAGGCACAGAAGCTGCATCATATGGTTTTGCACCATATCGCGCATCGCACCCGACTTGTCGTAATAGGCCCCGCGCCCGCCCACCCCCACGGTTTCGGCGACCGTGATCTGGACATGATCGACATGGCGCGCGTTCCACAGGGGTTCGAACAGGATATTGGCGAACCGCACCGCCATCAGGTTCTGGACCGTCTCCTTGCCCAGATAATGATCAATCCGGTAAATCTGCTTTTCCGAGAAATGCGCAGCAAGCGTGGCATTCAGTTCCCGCGCTGTCGTCAGATCGCGGCCGAAGGGTTTTTCAACCACGATGCGCGCGTCTTCACTGGCAATCCCGTATCTGTGCAACCGTTCGGCCAGATCACCGAAAAGTGCCGGCGCGACCGAGAAATAGAAGGCCTGGATCACGCCTTCGCGCATTGCGCCTTTCAGCCGATCCCAGCCGCCATCGCCCTTGGCATCAATCGCCACATAACTCAGATGATCCAGGAAACGTGCCACCAGATCATCCTGGCGTTTGCTGGCATCTACAAATTCGATGATCGCTGCCTGCGCTAGGGCCCGGAAGCCCGCGTCGTCCATCTCGGCCCGCGCCGCGCCGATGATGCGTGCGCCTTCGGGGATCTGCCCGCCCACATAGCGCCGGTAAAGGCCCGGCAGAATCTTGCGTTTGGCCAGATCGCCGGTGCCACCGAAAATCACCAGATCGAAGCTGTCTACGGGAATGACGCGAGAGACCATGATATCCTCATCTCCGATGCGCCGTTAGCGCTAACGGTAGGCTCTGTAACGCCTTCCATTGCCCAAGTCTAGCATTGGTTGCGGGGCAAGGCCAACCGCCCCTGAAACGCGGGCGGCAAATCGCCCTGATCGCCTGAAAAAGCTGCAACGCCGCTTGACGACGGCGGGGCGCTGGCTTACGTCTCACTCCCGTCGCGGGTGTATCTCAATGGTAGAGAAGCAGCTTCCCAAGCTGATGACGAGGGTTCGATTCCCTTCACCCGCTCCATCCTCCTTTCTCGGGCGAATTCCTCTGGCAGCGCCTTGCGTGGCGCGCTATGCGGGCCAGACAAACCGGAGGATCAAATGGCACAAATCAACCGTATCGAACCTGGCAAGCGCATGTCGAATGCCGTCGTTCACAATGGCATCGTCTATCTGGCCGGTCAGGTCGGATCGCCCTCTGGCGATGTGACCAGCCAGACGAAGGAAGTCCTGGCCGAGGTCGACAGGCTTCTGGAACTTGCGGGTTCGGACAAGACGCGCATCCTGCGCGCGCAAATCTGGTTGGCCGACATGGCGACCTTCGATCAGATGAACGCGGTCTGGGATGCTTGGGTTGCCCCCGGCAATGCCCCGGCCCGCGCGACCGGCGAAGCCAAACTCGCCACGCCCGACTATCTGGTCGAAATCATCATCACGGCTGTGCAGAAGTGATGGCACGGCGGGGCAGGATCGTCCTGCCCCGACCAGCCGCCGCGTCGGATCAAAGCTTTCTCCCCGCCCACAGTGGCAGCGGGCGCCCGCCTTATCTCGGCTCCTTGACCCGCTGAAACGCGTCCCTTTGCCGCGCAGTCCAGCGGACGCGCATCTTGTGGCCATCGTCCCCGTCCTCTTCGGACAAGACCACACCCGCCGCATGTAGCCAGGCCCGCGCCCGCCCGGCGCTGAAAGGCAGCACCAGATCGTCCTCGCTGCGATCTTCGTCCAGGAACTGCTCGATGGCGGCCAGAAGCAAGGCGAGACCTTCGCCGGTCAGGGCGCTGACGGCCTGTATGCCAGGCGTGCGTGCATCTTGAACAAGAAGCGCCCGGCGTGTGTCTTCCGACAGCAGGTCGATCTTGTTCCAGACCTCCAGCACTGGCACATCCTCCTCGACCCCAAGGCTTTCAAGGATATCGCCGACGTCGGCGGCCTGTTCCTCGGTCTCTGGGTGGGCAATGTCGCGCACATGCAAGATCAGATCGGCCTCCAGAACCTCTTCCAGCGTGGCGCGAAAGGCCGCGACAAGCTGTGTGGGAAGGTCCGAGATGAACCCCACCGTGTCCGACAGGATCACCTTGCGCCCCGACGGCAGGGTGACGCCGCGCATCGTGGGGTCGAGGGTTGCGAACAACATATCCTTGGCCAGAACCTCGGCCCCGGTCATCCGATTGAAAAGTGTGGATTTTCCGGCGTTCGTATAACCTGCGAGCGCGACAATCGGGAACGGTACCTTGCGCCGCGCCGCGCGATGCAGTTCGCGCGTCTTGACCACCTTTTCCAGCTGGCGGCGGATTTTCAGCACTTCATCGTCAATGGCGCGGCGGTCCGCCTCCATCTGCGTCTCGCCGGGGCCGCCAACGAAACCAAAACCGCCGCGCTGACGCTCCAGGTGGGTCCAGGCCCGCACCAACCGCGTGCGCTGATAGGACAGTGCAGCCAGTTCCACTTGCAACACCCCTTCACGGGTGCGCGCGCGGTTGGCGAAAATCTCAAGGATCAGGCCAGTCCGGTCCAGAAGCTTTACGCCCCATTCTTTTTCCAGATTGCGCTGCTGAACGGGGCTGACAGGGCCGTCAACCAGCACGAGGCCGACCTCAAGTTCCTCGAACCGGTTCTTCAGCTCAGCGATCTTGCCTGACCCAAACAGCATACCGGCCTGCGCCTTGGGTAGGCGCACTACATCCGATCCGACCACCACGAGATCCGGCAGGGCCAGCGCCAGGGATACCGCCTCCTCCAGCGCCAGTTCTGGCGCGCGGCGGCGGTCGGCCTTCAGGTCTGGGTGCAAAACATAGGCGCGCATGATCTGCGCGCCTGTCTCGTTGCCACCTTTGTTGTCCGCAGGTTTCAGTCTCCGCCCTCGTAAAGCGAAATTGCCTGACCGGGCATGATCGTGGAAATGGCGTGCTTATAGACCAGCTGCGATTGGCCGTCGCGGCGCAAGAGCACGCAGAAATTGTCGAACCAAGTGATCACGCCCTGAAGCTTTACACCGTTGATCAGGAAGATCGTAACCGAAACCTTGGTCTTGCGAACCTGATTAAGAAAAGCGTCCTGTAAATTCTGCTTGTCGGCAGCCATTTCTTTATGCCTCGTTTCTTATGCGCAATTTTAGTCCCGCGGTGGCTCTCCGGGCACTTGGGTTAAGTATGCGCAAGATTTGTTCGGGCGCCAGTGCAAAAAACACCCAAAGTGTGCCGGTTGTTGCGAATATCGCAGCTTTTGTCAGGCCTCTTCTTCCTCGTCCTCGAAATGCGCCATGCGCGCGCCAGACTTGGAGGTTGTGACCACACCCAAAGACTTCAGCTTACGGTGGAGGGCGGACCGTTCCATTCCTACAAAACTTGCCGTTCGACTGATGTTGCCGCCGAACCTGTTGATCTGTGTCAGTAGATATTCACGCTCGAACAACTCGCGCGCCTCGCGCAGCGGCAAGGTGGCCAGACCGCCGGTCAGGGTGATGCGCCCCTCTTCCGGCAAGGCGCCGCCCTGCCCCGGCAGATCGACCGGCTCGATCGGCCCGCCAGCTTCGCCCATGATCAGTGCGCCTTCGATAACATTGCGCAGTTGGCGGATATTGCCCGGCCAGTTCATCGTCTGCATCACCGCGTCGGCCTCGTCCGACAGGGCACGCAAGGGCAGACCCTGCGATTTGTTGAAATGTTCGATGAAATGGCGCGTCAGCAACGGTATATCCTCGCGCCGATCGTCGAGCGACGGCACCGCGACCGGCACCACATTCAGCCGGTCGAACAGTTCCTGCCGGAACCGGCCCGCCGCAATCTCCGCCGCCAGAATGCGCGTGGTGGAGGAGACGACGCGCAAATCGACCCGCACCTTGTCAGCACCGCCGACCCGGACGAACTGCTGTTCCGTCAGCACCCGCAGGATCTTCGACTGGGTGCCGAGCGGCATGTCTGCCACTTCGTCGAAATAGACGACACCGCCGTGCGCCTGCTCCAGCAGGCCCTTTTCAACGCCGCGATCGGGGGTTTCACGGCCGAAAAGCACCTCCTCCATCCGGTCCGGTTCGATCGACGCGGAGGCGACGGTTATGAACGGCCCGCTGGCGCGGTTCGAATTCTGGTGAATATAGCGCGCGGCCATTTCCTTGCCGGTTCCCGGCTCTCCGGTCAACATCACGCGCGCGTTCGATTTGGTAACCTTGTCGAGGTTGCCCTTCAGCGTACGGAACGCCGTTGAATGACCGATCATCTCATGCGTGGATACATCACGACGCTTCAACGTCGCATTTTCGCGTCTAAGGCGCGACGTCTCCATCGCGCGGGTCACGACAACCGTCAACTGATCGATGTTGAAAGGCTTTTCGATGAAGTCATAGGCACCCTGCTTGATGGCGGCGACGGCGATTTCGATATTGCCATGCCCCGAGATGATGATGATCGGCACATCGGGATTGTCGCGCTTGACGGTCTTGAGAATATCGATCCCGTCCATGCGGCTGTCCTTCAGCCAGATGTCGAGGATCATCAGTGCGGGTGGCGCGCTGTTGATTTCGTTCATGCATTCGTCGGAGTTCGACGCCAGACGGGTGGGAAAACCTTCGTCCTTCAAGATATCCGAGATCAATTCACGAATGTCGCGTTCGTCATCGACGATCAGAATGTCGCTCATTTTCCACCTCCCGCAGCTTCCGCCACCCGTTCTTTTGCGCCCCTGCCCGCAGCCTTGGCCCGCGGCAGACGAATTTCGGCCATGGCCCCCGAATGGGCACCCGGCTGGAATGGCTCGGCATCTTGCAAGCTCAGGGTGCCGCCATGTTCTTCGATGATCTTCTTGACGATCGGCAGGCCGAGGCCCGTGCCTTTCTCGCGCGTCGTCACATAGGGTTCGAAAAGCCGCGCCCGGTCGGGGGGAAGGCCTACCCCATTATCCTGCACCCGGATGGTGATCAGGTCATCCGCCACTTGCATCGTCACACGAACCTCGGGCACGAACCCCTCCGGCGCACCTTTTTCGTAAATGGATTCAACGGCTTCACCTGCATTCTTGATCAGGTTCGTCACCGCTTGGGAAATCATCGTCGCATCCAGCTCGACCACGACCGGCCCCGCGGGTAGGTCCGACACCAGACGCGCGCCATGCAGCGCACCGTCTTGCAGCGCCACCGCATCACGCATTAGCTTGGCCAGATCATGTTCTCGCCGGTCGGGTTCCGGCATCCGCGCGAACTTGGAAAATTCGTCCACGATCCGCCGCAGGTCGCCGGTCTGGCGCACGATCACATCGGTCATCTGTTCCAGATTGTCGCTTTCCGCCCCTACCATCGGCGCGAACTTGCGGCGGATACGTTCGGCCGACAGCTGGATCGGGGTCAGAGGGTTCTTGATCTCATGCGCGATGCGGCGCGCCACATCGCCCCAGGCGGCCATGCGCTGTGCGCTGACCAGATCGGTCACGTCGTCAAAGGCGACCACGTAGCCTTCCAGCCCGCCATCCTCGTTCCGGCGCATCGCCATGCGCACCAACAGGCTTTCAAGCCGCCCGCCCCGGCTGACCTTTATTTCTTCCTGTGCAACCTCGCCCAGCCCTTCGCGCAGCCGATCGAACAGGGGGGCGAATTCGGGCACCACCGCCGACAGGGCCTTGCCGTGATCTTTGGCCTCTTCCAGACCCACCAGCTTGACCGCAGCGCGGTTCAGGAAGTCCACGCGCCCTTCGGCGTCCAGTCCAACCACGCCCGCCGTCACCGAAGACAGGACTGAATCGAACAGGCGGCGGCGGTCCTCCGTCACCTTGTGGCTTTGCACCAGCGCCTCGCGTTGCACGGACAATTGCCGGGTCATCTGGTTGAAGACGCGCCCCAGCATGGCAATTTCATCGTCGCCCTCTTCCTCGACAACCTGCACAGCCAGATCGCCTGCGCCGACCCTTTGCGCCGCGCCGGCCAGCCGCCCGACCGGGCGCGACAGGCGTTCGGCGAACCACAGCCCCATCCAGATCGCCGCCAGCACCAGGATCAGCGCAAACCCCAGGTAGACCAGGCCAAACTCGAAGATCACCCGCCCGCGTGTCGATTCAAGCTGCTGATAGAGGCCTACCGTTTCGCGGGTCGTATCGAGAAGGTTCAGGATCTTCCCGTCGACGTTGCGACTGACATAGAGGTAACGATCCGGGAAGGCATCCAGCGTCGTCAGGGCGCGAAATTCGTTGTTGTCCCAATCTTCGATCAGGACGGTTTCGCCAGCCTTAGCACTTGCGAGTTCGGTTGCTGTCGGTTTTTCGAAATCGAAAAGGTAGCTACGTTCGCCGCGCGCGCGAATCTCGCCGCCACCGTCGATCACGTAAGCCTCTCGCAGGCCGCGCTGGATCTGGCTTTGCCCGTTGATCAGCACCTGCCTGAGATCGGCGTCCGCCATGAGGAAAGCCGCCTGCCGCGACAGGTTCAGGTAGCTCGACAGAGCCTCCACGTCCGTGGTCAGATCACGGCGATGCTCGTCCTGATAGGCCACCGCCGCTTCAAGCGAGGTACCGACGACACTGCGCACCCGGTCGGAAAACCAGCCCTCCAGACCGATGTTCACGGTCAGCCCGGCGAAGATCGCCACCAGAATCGTCGGGAAAAGGGCGATGCCCGCGAACACCCCGGTCAGGCGCAGGTGCAGCCGCGACCCCGCCGACTTGGCCCGCCGCGCCGCGATCATCCCCGCCAGACGCGACAGGACCAGCCCGGCCAGCAGCAGGAAATAGACAAGGTCCGCCAGAAGGATCAGGCGCAGCGCGTCAGACTGCGCGCCCTCGGCCATCGGCCCCAGAACAATGAAGGTCGCAAAGGCCAGCAGCGGTCCCAGCACGACCAGACCGATGGTCGCCACATTCTGCCAGCGCCGCTGGCGACGCAGACGGCTGAGCTTTTCCCAGGTCCAATGCTGACCGATCCCCTGCAAAGGGTTTTCTCTTTCCCCGCGCAAAGACGCGGCCACCGCTGATGCCTTCCGCCTGTTGGTCCTTTACGGCCCCACCTTGCGATTGGTGCCGATACGCCACAGGTTCTGTTGCTTTATTACATCAACTTACGGCGCCGTGTCACGCGGATATCCAGATCGGTGATCTTCTTGCGCAAAGTATTGCGATTGATCCCCAGAAGGTCGGCACATTTAGCCTGATTTCCGCCGGTCGCATCCAGCGCGATCTCGATCAGCGGCAGTTCAATTTCCCGCAAAATCCGGTCGTAAAGGCCCGGCGGCGGCAAAACCCCGCCATGCAGATCGAAATAACGCGCCAGATGCCGCGCCACCGAAGTTGAGAGTTTCTCGCCCGCAGCGGCGCGCGGCGGCTCGGGCGTCTGGCCGGTCAGGGCGGCTTCGGTTTCCGCCCGGGTGATTTCCGGGCCAAAGGCGGTCACGGCAAGACGGCGGAGCGTGTTTTCAAGCTGACGCACATTGCCGGGCCAGGGATAGTTGCGGATCAGCTCCAGCGCCTCGGCCGACAGGTGCCGTTCGCCCAGCCCCTCGCGCGCGGCCCGCGCCAGAAAGTGATCCGCGAGAAGCGGGATGTCGTCGACCCGTTCGCGCAAGGGTGGGACCGCCAGGGTGACGCCCCCGAGCCTGAAATAAAGATCCTTGCGCAATTGCCCGGTTGCCAGACGTTCGGCCAGATCGACCTGCGACGTGGCTATGATCCGCGAACCGGGTTCTGGCATCGCATCGAGCATCCGCACGATCCGGCCCTGTGCCTCGTCGTCGAAGTCGGCAATTTCCTCAAAGACCAGAACCCCGCCCCGCGCCCGCGCCAGAAGTGAGGACGGTCCGTCCATCGCTTTCATGTCGGCCATTTGCGCGGTCACGAACGGTTGCCCCCGCCTATCGGAAAAATCATGGATCGCATGGGCGACAAGCGTCTTGCCTGTGCCGCTTTCGCCGGTGATCAGCGCGGGCAGATCGGCATTCATCACCCGCGCCACCAGCCGGTAGAGCGCCTGCATCGACGGGGTGCGCCCGACCAAGGGCAGGTCGCTTTCAATTTCGCGCAAGGGGGCGACCGGCGGCGGTGGCGCGCCCTTGCGGCGTTGCACATCAAGGGCGCGCGCCGCCCGTTTCATCAGGTCCGGCAGATCGAAAGGTTTGGGCAGATAGTCCCAGGCCGCCGCCTCGGCCGCCTGAATGGCGGTGACGATCGTGTTCTGGGCCGAAATGATGATGACCGGCAGTCCCGGTCTTTGCCGCGCGATCACCGGCAGCGATTGCAGCCCGTTTCCGTCCGGCATCACCACGTCAGAGATGACCAGATCACCCTTGCCTTCCTCGACCCAGCGCAAAAGCGTGACCATGCTAGACGTCGCATGGACCTTGCAGCCCGCGCGGGTCAGCGCCTGGGTCAGAACGGTGCGGATCGTGCGGTCGTCGTCGGCGACAAGGACGGTTCCGTCCATCTCAGCCCTCCTTCAGGGGCGCCTTGGGCAGCGCAATGCGGAATGTGGTGCGTCCGGGCTGGCTTTCGACGCCGATCCAGCCCTCGTGATCAGCAATGATGCGCGAGACGACCGCAAGCCCCAGCCCCGTGCCGTTCTCGCGCCCCGATACAAACGGGTCGAAGATATCCTCAAGTATAGCCGGGGGAATGCCCGGCCCGTCATCGGTGATTTCGACCTGCACCGGCAAGGTGCGGCTGCCATCTTCGCGCCGCAGCCGCAGAGTCAGGTCGTAAAACGTATGGATGCGGATCCGTCCGCCGCGCGTGCCTGCGGCTTCGGAGGCGTTCTTGAGCAGGTTAAGGAACACCTGCACAAGCTGATCGGCATCCGCCCATACGGGCGGCAGGGAAGGATCGAAATCCTCGGCAAAGGTCATGTGCGTGGCAAAGCCCAGTTCCGCCGATCGCCGCGCCCGGTCCAGCACATCATGGATGTTCACCGCCCGCCGTTCGGGGGGTTTCATATGGCCGAATTGCTCGACCTGCTCCAAGAGTTTCACGATCCGCCGCGTCTCTGCCACGATCAAGTCGGTCAGCTCCTGATCCTCCTGCCCAAGGTTCATCGCCAGAAGCTGCGCGGCCCCGGTGATCCCGGCCAAAGGGTTCTTGATTTCATGGGCCAGCATGTCCGCCATGCCGATGGCCGAGCGTGCCGATTTCGTCAGCCCCTGCGTCCGGCCCAGCCGGTCGGCAAATTCACGCGGCGCGATCAGCAACAACACCGTCCCCGGCTGGCCCGCCAGCGGTGCGGCTTGAAGGTTGCACAGAACTGGCGCGCGGTCGCCAGTGCCCACTTCCACATCATTGATGAAGAGCGCCGAATGCCCGGCCCGCATCCGCGCGAAAGCCTCCTCCAGCGGCGCATCCACTGCCAGGCGGTCGAAAAGCGGCTGCCCGGTCAGCGACCGGGCGGAGGCATTGATGAACTCCTCCCCAGCCGGATTGACCCCTTCGGTCCGCCCGTCGGCACCAATCAGGAACGCGGGAACCGGCAGCGACTGCCAAAGCTTGTCGGGCGCGGGTGTGAGAGCGGCCCCCATCAGGCCGCCCGCCGCGCCGGGGCGGCGGCAAAAGCCGCCCTGATCAGCGCGAAGACCTGCGCTGGGTCGCTCGCAACCATCATTGCGGCGCGATGGGCAGGGTCGATCCCCGCCTTCTCGCCATACCAACCCAGATGTTTCCGCGCTATCCTGAGGCCGAGTGCTGCCCCGTAGAAGGACAAGATCGCCTCGTAGTGTTCCGACACCAGATCAGACAGCGCAGCACCTGTCGGCACCCGTGGCGCGGGGGCGCCGTAAAGCCGGTGGGCGATCTCCGCCAGGGCCCAGGGTGCGCCCTGCGCCCCCCGCCCGACCATCACCCCCGCCGCCCCCGACAGTTCAAGCGCGCGGCGCGCCCCCTCGGGCGAGGTCACATCACCATTGGCGATCACCGGAATATCAACCGCCGCCCGCACCGGCGCAATCGCCGCCCAGTCGGCGCTTCCCTTGTAGAACTGCTGGCGGGTGCGGCCATGGACCACCAGCATCCGCACGCCCGCCGCTTCCGCGCGCCGGGCCAGATCCGCTGCATTCAGGCAATCGCTGTCCCATCCCAGCCGGCATTTCAGCGTGACCGGCAGATCGACCGCTCCGACCACAGCGTCGATCAAGGTCAGCGCATGGTCAAGGTTGCGCATCAGCGCCGACCCTGACGCGCCGCCTGTCACCTGCTTGGCCGGGCAGCCCATGTTTATATCGATGACCCGCGCGCCCATGTCGGCCACGATCCGCGCGGCTTGCGCCATCGGCCCGGCCTCGCGCCCCGCAAGCTGAACCGAGGTCGCAATGCCACCGTCGCCCAGCCCCAGATCGGTGCGCGCCTTGGCCCGGACCGAAGGACGTTCCGTCACCATCTCGCCCGACGCGACCATCTCGCTGACCAGAAGACCCGCGCCGAAACGCGCCACCATCCGACGGAACGGCAGATCAGTGATCCCGGCCATCGGCGCCAACAGCACCGGCGGGTCGAGCCTCATATCCGCCAACTGAACGGGCAACTGCCTAATCCTTGTGCAACACCGCTTCGTCCTACGCGCACAACACAGCAATCACAACGCACATGCCGCGTAAGATACACCACTTTTGCCGTCTGCCCAATTATTAGGCACTTGGCGCCCCGCCCTGCGCGGACCATTGGCATTGTCACGCCCCCGCCGCATCGTTAGACCGGAACGGGAACGGCAAAGGAATTCTGGCCCGATGGCGGACAAGACCGCAATCATCATCGTTGCCGCCGGGCGCGGCACCCGCGCCGGGGGCGAGATGCCCAAACAATGGCGTCGCCTCGGGGGCGAGCCGGTTTTGGCGCGCACGCTGCGCGCCTTCGACGGGTTTGGGCGCATCCTGCTTGTGCTGCATCCCGACGACATGGCGCAGGGCCTGCCATTGACCGGGGGGCGCGTCACGCTGGTTGCGGGCGGGGCCACCCGCGATCAAAGCGTCAGGAACGCGCTCGATTGCCTTGAAGGCTCCGACGTCACGCGCGTCCTGATCCATGATGGCGCGCGGCCGTTCGTCAGCCAGGCGCTGATCAACCGGGTGCTGGACGGGCTTGACGCCCATGACGGCGCCGCCCCCGCCCTGCCGGTTACCGACGCCCTTTGGCGCGGCGCGGGCGGGCGCGTCGCCGGACTGCAGCCGCGCGACGGCCTCTGGCGTGCCCAGACCCCGCAGGGTTTTCGCTTCCCAGCCATCCTTGCAGCCCACCGCACCCATCAGGGCAATGCCGCCGATGATGTGGAGGTCGCCTGCGCCGCAGGTCTTGACGTGGCCATCGTCGGCGGCGAGGAGGAGAATATCAAACTCACCTACCCCGAGGATTTCGCCCGGGGCGAAAGGATACTCGGCCAGATGGATGTGCGCCTTGGCAACGGTTATGACGTTCACGCCTTTTGCGAGGGGGATCATGTGATCCTCTGCGGGGTGAAGATCCCGCATCACAAGGCGCTCTTGGGTCATTCAGATGCCGATGTCGCCATGCATGCCCTGACGGACGCGATCTATGGCGCACTGGCCGAAGGCGACATCGGCCGCCATTTCCCGCCCTCCGACCCGCAATGGAAGGGCGCGGCAAGCGAGATCTTCCTCGCCCACGCCGGACAGCTGGCCACCGCGCGCGGCTACCGCCTGTCGAACGCCGATGTGACCATTGTCTGCGAACGGCCGAAGATCGGCCCCCACGCCGGCGCAATGCAGGCCGAACTTGCGCGCATCCTGAACGTCGCCCCCGACCGGATCAGCGTGAAGGCCACCACCTCCGAACGGCTGGGCTTCACCGGGCGCGAGGAAGGGATCGCGGCGCTTGCCACCGCAACATTGGTGCTGGGATGAATGCCGCGCGCCTTCTGTCGATCTGGTTCGGCGCGGGGCTTTTGCGCCCTGCCCCCGGCACCTGGGGTTCGCTCGTCGCCATTCTCATGGCCTGGATCATCGACCGCTGGGCGGGTTTTCCTGCCCTTGCCTGCGCCACGCTCCTGGTGACAGCGGTCGGCTTTTGGGCCTGCGCCCGCGAACTTTCCCACCGTCCCGGCGCTGATCCGTCCGAAGTGGTCATCGACGAAGTCGCCGGCCAATGGCTCGCGTTCCTGTTCCCCGCCGCCGCCTTCTGGTGGCGCGGCTGGGACGGGTTCTTGCCCTGGCCCGCCCCCGTCGCCGCCTTCGTCTTCTTCCGGCTCTTCGACATCTGGAAACCCTGGCTGGTCGGCCGGGCTGACCGGCGCGGCGATGCGGCGGGCGTGATGCTCGACGACCTTTGGGCGGGGCTCTTCGCCGGGGTCGCGGCCATTATCGCGGCGGCGCTTTACCACATCCCGCTGGGCTGGAGTTAAGCGGTGTTTGCCGCCGCCCGGCCCCTTCTGGAAAAGGCCCGCGCCGCAGGTGCTACCATCGCCACTGCCGAAAGCTGCACAGGCGGAATGATCTCCGCCGCCATCACCGATGTAGCCGGATCGTCAGCGATCTTTGACCGGGGGTTCGTGACCTATTCGAACGCCGCCAAGGAAACGCTCCTCGGTGTCCGCGCCGAAACACTTTCCCGCTTTGGCGCGGTCAGCGAAGAGGTCGCGCGGGAAATGGCCGAGGGCGCACTCGCCCGCTCTGACGCAACCCTCGCCGTCGCGGTCACCGGCATCGCCGGGCCGGGCGGATCGGACCACAAACCCGAAGGCCGGGTGTGCTTCGGCCTTGCCAGCCGGGGCCAACCCACCCGCACCGAAACCATCGACTTCGGCGCGATCGGTCGGGCAAAGGTCCGCAGTGCCACCACTGAACATGCGCTGGCGCGTCTACTCAGCACATTCGACTGATCTGCCGACTGATCAGCATTTTCTGTCCTCAAAATATCCCCGCCGGAGGCCCCCGAGGACCGCGCGCGCCCCGCGCGGGCCGAGACATAGGCTTGGCGCCCGGCAAGGGCGCCTCCGCTCAATCCGACCGATCAGGCAGGGCAAGTCAGACGGGACGGCCGTAAAGCGCCTCCGCCCGCGCCTCAAAAGCGCGCACCACGCGCCGCATTGCCTCGTCGAACACAACGCCGATCACCGCCTGAAGGATGGCGTTCCTGAACTCGAAATCCACCGAAAAATCGCACTCACACCCACCACCTTCGCGCGAGGTGAACTGCCAATGCGAATGCAGATGCCGGAACGGGCCATCCAGATAGTCCGTCTCGATTCGGTGCTGCTCGGGGAAAAGGATCACGCGGCTGCCGAACTTTTCGCGAAAGACCTTGAAGGAGATCACCAGATCAGCCTCGATCACCTCGGCGCCATCGGGCCGCGTCTGGCGCGACCGGATGCGCGCGGCCGACGTCCAGGGCAGAAATTCGGGATAGCGCCCGACATCGGCCACCAGCGCATACATCTGCGCAGCAGTCCAGGGCAGCGCCCGTTTTTCGGCATGTGACGGCATGTCCGCCTCTCGATAGTCCTGTCCAATCCACGTGACAGTGCCCGCCCCTTTCCGCTAAGGAGAGGCAGAAATCAAGGGGGCCGCATGCCGCACAGACCCTATGTCATCGACGAAATGATCTCGGCCAAAGCCATCGCCGCACGGGTGGAAGCCTTGGCCAAGGAGATCACCCAGACCTTTGCCGGAACCGACAAGCTGATTGTTGTCGGGCTTTTGCGCGGCTCCTTCGTCTTCATCGCCGATCTCGTGCGCGAGATCGACCTGCCGCTCGAAGTCGATTTTCTCGAAGCCTCCTCCTACGGCAATGCGATGGAGAGCTCGCGCGAAGTGCGTATCCTCAAGGATCTTCGGGGCGAGATCGCGGGCCGCGACGTGCTGGTCGTGGAAGATATCGTCGACACAGGCTTCACGCTCTCCCATGTTGTGCGCCTTCTCAAAAGCCGCGAGCCGCGACGGCTGGAGGTCTGCGCGCTCCTCGACAAGCCTTCGCGGCGCGAGGTTGATATCAAGGCCACTTGGACGGGGTTCGAAATCCCCGACGAATTCGTCGTGGGGTACGGGATCGACTTCGCCCAGAGGAATCGCAACCTGCCCCATATCGGCAAGGTCCGCTTCACATGATTCTGCCACGGGCAGTGCTGGTCGGCGCCCTTTTGGCTGCCCCCGCCCTTGGGCAGGGACTGACCTGCCCCAAGGACCAAACGGCCAGTTGCATTGACCGCTCGACGGTCTGCCTGGATGCGATGCAGTGCAATTCCGAAGGATTCGCCTGCAAATCGCAGGTCAGCACCTGCGCGCGTGACCTTTCGATCCTGCAAGGCAAGTTCGACACTTTGGTCCGCGACTACAATGCCCTCAAACAGTTGTCCGATCAGACCCTGCGCGAAAATGACCTTCTGCGCCGACAGCTACAGGACGTCGAGCAGCGGGCGCGGGCGCTTGAGGACTGCATGCTGTTCGCCACCTCGGCTGAGGATGTGCAATCATGCCGCTGACCAGACTGGAAGGCCGCGCGTGCCATGAACGTTGAACGGATGCTTCTGCGGATGGCGCAATGGGCGCGCAATCCGCCGCCCCTGCGACAGGTGCTGATCTGGGCGGTCGTGATCGGCCTTTGCCTGACACTCGCCGGGGTGGAATGGCTCGGCCTTTGGCCCGAGGCGCTGCGGCTCGACAAATCGCGCGGCGGGTTCTGACCCTATCCGGCCAGACGTGCCCCTTCGGCGCGGATCGCGTCGGCAAGACGTTGCCGGGTGCGGGCAATGCGCGGCACCTCGGCCAGATCGGCATGGCTGGCCACCCATATGTCAACCGACAGATCTGGCATGGCCGATGGCACCCGCTCCAGCCGTGCGTCCGCGTCCCCCAAAATAGCAGGCAAGATCGCCAACCCGCAGCCATGGGCCGCCAACTCGCGCAGGGTCAGGAAACTGTCCGCGCCGCCCGCGCTCGTCTCTTGCTTCTGTTCAGACAGCCAGCGTCCGGGCACGGTCTGGGCCAGCCGTCCCGCCAGCGAAAGCCAGGCCAGGGCGCGCCGCGCGTGGCGTGCGCGGTAGGCCCTGAACCCCAGAACACCGGCCTTTTCGCCCACCAGTTCTTCGGGCAGGCGTACCGCCGGTCGCACGGTGATGTCCGCCTCGATTCTCCCCAGATCGAGAGGCGTATTAGAGCTGATCAGCGTCAACCGCAGGTCCGGCGCTTCCGCGCCGATCAGTGCCAGAATCGGCGGCAACAGCATCTGGCAAAAACTGTCGGTCGAGGTGATGCGCACTTCACCCGACAATGGCATGCGCGCGCCCGCCAGAACCCGCCCCACACCCAGAACCGCGCGTTCAACCTCTCGCGCGGCGGCAAGAAGGCCCGCCTGACCCTGCGCCAGAACATAACCTCGCGGGGTCTTGTCGAAGATCTGGCCGCACCGGTCCTCAAACCTTGCAATGCGGCGCAGGACGGTCGCATGGTTGACACCCAGCCTGCGTGCCGCCGCACTGACTGTGCCTTCCTCGCTCACCGCCAGAACGAAGCGCAGATCATCCCAATCTTCCTGAACCATGGGCAGGCTCCTCCGTTCAGACCGCCAAGCTATAGCGGATAGGCGTGCATCGAGCGATGATTTGTAAGCACCGGTTCCGGTCGTGCCAGGACCGGCGGCTTTGCGCCCATCACAATTTCGTGCCCGATCCAGGGATCAGGCTAAAGTCCGGACATTTTTTATAACAATTACAATTATATAACAGATGGAGCGCCAAGATCTGTGCATTTTTTCACATCCCCGCCGCAAAAATACTGCTGGTTGCATGATGCCGGCTCGATCAGCATGGGGACTAAGCAACAGGGAGTATTGAAATGAAAAAATGGATTGCCGGCCTGGCCTTAGCCACACTCGCCTTGGGTTTTGCGGCGCAGGCGGAGGATGAAGGACCCTTCGCCATGGAAATCGAGGCGCGTCAGGGTCTGATGGTCTATCGCGCCATCAATATCGGCACGCTGGCTGCGATGGCCAAGGGCGAAGCCGAATATGATGCGGCCAAGGCCAAAGTGGCGGCGGACGCGCTTTTGGCATCCGCCAATCTCGATGCCTCCATGCTGTGGCCCGCAGGATCCGACAACGCTGCCAATCCCAAATCCACCGCAGCCGCGGCGATCTGGGAGGAAGGTTCGAAGATCGGAGACGATTCGGCTGCCTTCAAGACCGCAGCCGAAGCGATGGCCGCTGCGGCGGGCACCGATCTGGCCAGCCTGCAAGGCGCCATGGGCGGGCTGGGCGGCGCTT
Source organism: Paracoccaceae bacterium (assembly GCA_035433445.1). Taxonomy (GTDB): domain Bacteria; phylum Pseudomonadota; class Alphaproteobacteria; order Rhodobacterales; family Rhodobacteraceae; genus TMP-24. The sequence goes on along the minus strand of DAORUY010000002.1, from coordinate 8,425 downwards.
GTGGCAGCTGCCACAAGGCCTATCGCATTCCGTCTAACTGAACGGCATATTTGTGATCGAAGGGGGCAGTTTTCTGCCCCTTTTCGCATGGGCAGGAGCAAGGCATGGCGGGGCGCGGTCTGAAAATTCTGGGCGCGCTCGCGCTCGGCGGTGTGGCGACCTTCTTCCTGCTGACCCAGCCACGAAAGCTGCCCGATGAAGCAGTTGCCGGTCTGACCGGCGATGCCGCGCGCGGGGAAACCATATTCTTCGCCGGGGGCTGCGCATCTTGCCATGCCGCAATCGACGCCAAGGGCGACGAGAAGCTCTTGCTGGGCGGCGGGCAGAGTTTCCCTTCGCCCTTCGGCACATTCATCGCTCCGAACATCTCGCCCGACCCCGAATTTGGCATTGGCGGGTGGAACGTTGCCGACCTCGCCAATGCAATGATGCGCGGCGTATCGCCCGACGGGGACCACTATTTCCCGGTCTTCCCCTATGCAAGCTACATCCATGCCGACCCGCAGGACATCGCCGACCTGCACGCCTTCCTAATGACCTTGCCGCCTGTCACGACGCCCAGCCAACCCCATCAGGTGGGTTTCCCCTTCAACATTCGCCGCACCCTGGGCGGCTGGAAAATGCTGTTCCTGACCGACGCTTGGGTGATTGATGGCGATCTAACAGACGTGCAAGAACGTGGCCGCTATCTGGTCGAAGGGTTGGGCCATTGCGCCGAATGCCATACGCCGCGCAATGCACTTGGAGGGCTCGACCGTGACCGGTGGCTGGCAGGCGGGCCAGTGCCGGGCGGCAAGGGCAATTTCCCCAATATCACGCCCGCAAAACTCAAATGGTCAGAAGCGGACGTGGTCGAATATCTGACGTCGGGCTTTACCCCGGAATTCGACAGCGCCGGGGGGCATATGGCGCTGGTGGTGGAAAATACCGCGCGGCTTGCGCCCGAAGACCGCGCGGCGATTGCGGCCTATCTGCAAATCGTCCCGCCTGTGGAGTAAGGGGCGGGCAGAGGTGGCGCCATGATTCTCATCGGTCAATATGATTCCCCTTTCGTCCGCCGCGTGGGCATTGCGCTGACGCTCTACAACTTGCCCTTCCGGCAAGAGCCCTGGTCGGTTTTCGGCGATGCCGACCGGATCAGGCCCTTCAACCCGCTGACCCGCGTACCGACGCTGGTGCTGCCAGACGGCGATAGCCTGATCGACAGCCATATGATCCTCGATCATCTCGACAGTCTCGTGCCTGCCGCGCTACGGCTGTTCCCGCAGACCGAGCCTGACCGCCGCCGCGCGCTGAAACGTGCAGCACTGGCCTGTGGCGTAGGAGACAAGGCTGTGAGCCTTTTTTACGAACTGCGGCTGCACGAGCAGACATCAGCAGTGTTCGTCGACCGTTGCCGACGCCAGATCAGCGAAGGTTTGCAGGTGCTGGAGGCGGCCCAGACCCACGGTCCGGATGGCCATGCCGAGATTGCCATCGCCTGTGTCTGGCGGTTCGCGACCGAAGCCCACCCCGGCCTGATCGCATCCGCCGACTTCCCACAGCTTTCGGCCCTCTCGACCCGGCTGGAAGCGACCGCCCCCTTCCGCACCATCTTTCAGCCTTTTGTCGCACCCGCCTGAAGTCGGCTTTTCTTTGGCCTGATCCCGTCTTAGAACGGGCGCATGGACATTCTCGACAAGATCAAGGCCTACAAGCTGGAAGAGGTCGCAACCGCCAAACGCGCCCGCCCGCTGGCCGATGTGGAAGCCGCTGCACGCGCGGCAAGCCTTGCAAATCCGGTGCGTGGTTTTTACCGCGCGCTCAAGGCAGCTGAGCAGACGGGTTACGGGCTGATTGCGGAAATCAAGAAAGCCTCCCCCTCCAAGGGGCTGATCCGGGCCGATTTTCACCCTCCGACCCTGGCCCGCGCCTATGAAGCCGGGGGGGCAACCTGCCTTTCGGTGCTGACCGACGCGCCGTCTTTCCAGGGCGCGCCGGACTATCTGACCGACGCGCGCGCCGCGGTCACTCTGCCCGCCCTGCGCAAGGATTTTCTCTACGACACCTATCAGGTGGCCGAAGCCCGCGCCTGGGGCGCGGACTGCATCTTGATCATCATGGCGTCCGTGTCTGACATGCTGGCGGCAGAGCTGGAAGATGCCGCGCGCCACTGGGGCATGGATGCGCTGATCGAGGTGCACGACGAGGGGGAGACCGAACGCGCGCTGCGCCTCGGCTCGCCGATGATCGGCGTGAACAACCGCAATCTGAAGACCTTCGAAGTGACGCTCGACACTACGCGCCGTCTGGCGCCGATGGTCCCGCAGGACCGGATGCTGGTCTGTGAAAGCGGGCTTTTCACGCCATCTGACCTTGCCAGCATGGCCGACTGTGGTGCGCGCAGCTTCCTGATCGGTGAAAGCCTGATGCGGCAGGCCGATGTCGCAGCCGCCACCCGCGCGCTTCTGTCCGATCCGGCGGGAGTTTGATATGGCGCTGACCCACTTCGACAGCGAAGGCCACGCCCATATGGTCGATGTCAGCGACAAGGATGTGACCGCCCGCGTGGCCATGGCCGAAGTGCAGGTGCGCATGCGGCCCGAGACACTGGCGCTGGTGACGGAAGGCCGCGCGAAAAAGGGCGATGTTCTGGGCGTCGCGCGTCTGGCCGGGATCATGGCCGCCAAACGCACGGCCGAGCTGATCCCGCTTTGCCATCCGCTGCCGATCACCAGGGTTACGCTTGATCTGGTCGCTGACCCAGCCCTGCCGGGGGTGCGGATCACCGCCACCGTCAAGACCACCGGCCAGACCGGGGTGGAGATGGAGGCGCTGACGGCGGCCTCCGTCGCGGCCCTCACGGTCTATGACATGCTGAAAGCGGCTGAGAAAAGCATGGTGATCGACGGCCTGCGCGTGATCCTGAAAGACGGCGGGAAATCAGGTCTCTACGAGGCGAAGTGATGATAACGGTGCAAGAGGCGCTCGACCTTATTCTGGCCATGGCCGCGCCGCTTGGGGCGGAATCCGTACCCCTGCGCAAGGCAGCCGGGCGGGTGATGGTTCAGCCAGTGCAAGCCCGTCTGACCCAGCCGCCCTTCGCCGCCTCGGCCATGGACGGGTATGCGATCCGCGATACGGATCATCGCACCGGCAATCGGCTGAGGGTGATTGGCGAGGCTGGCGCGGGGCATGCGTTCACAGGCCATGTCGGCGCTGCGGAAGCGGCGCGCATCTTTACAGGGGCGCCGGTTCCCAAAGGGGCCGACCGGGTGGTCTTGCAAGAAGACGTCGCCCGCGAGGGCGATTGGATTACGCTTAGCGACCGGTTGGAACAATCCAACCATATCAGACCCTTGGGTCAGGACTTTAAGGCTGGCGACCAGCTTTCCGCCCCACGCCGCCTGCGCCCCGCCGATCTGGCGCTTCTGGCCGCGATGAACCTGCCTGAAGTGCCGGTGGCACGTCGGCCGGTTGTGGCCATCCTTGCCACCGGCGATGAATTGGTGATGCCGGGCGAGGTGCCGCGCGCCGACCAGATCATCGCCTCCAACAACTTTGCCATTGCCGCGATGGTCGAGGGTGCCGGGGCAGAGGCGCGCATGCTGCCGATTGCCCGCGACAGCGACGCCAGTCTGCGCCATGCCTTCAGCCTGACCGAGGGCACCGACGTGATCGTGACCATCGGCGGCGCATCGGTTGGCGATCATGACCGTGTGGGCCGTGTCGCACAAGATCTTGGCCTGACACAGAATTTCTGGAAAGTCGCGATGCGGCCCGGCAAGCCGCTGATGGCCGGGCGACTGGGCGACGCGGTCATGCTGGGCCTGCCGGGCAATCCGGTTTCGGCCATCGTCACCGCGCAACTTTTTCTGATACCGCTCCTCGCGCATCTGCAGGGGTTGCCCGCGCGCCACGACCTGCGGCAGGCCAGTCTTGCAGTTCCGGTCGAAGCGAACGGGCCGCGCGCCCATTACATGCGCGCACGCCTGTCCGGAGGTGCGGGCCTGCCCATCATCGCTCCGATGACCAGCCAGGATTCCGCACTTCTGACCATTCTGAGCGAGGCTGACGCTCTGCTATTGCGCCCTATCGGCAGCCCCGCACTTCCGGCGGGAACCCTGGTTGACTATCTGCCGATCTGACTTCCGCCGACATTATTGACACAAACAGGGAACAGCTCTAGAACAGGGGCAGAACATGTGTCAACCGCAGAAGGAAAGCTGGCAAAATGCTGACACGCAAGCAGCTGGAACTCCTCGACTTTATCCAAAAACGCATGGACCGGGACGGTGTTCCGCCTTCGTTCGACGAGATGAAGGATGCGCTTGATCTGCGATCCAAATCCGGGATCCACCGGCTGATCACGGCACTGGAAGAACGCGGCTTCATTCGTCGCCTTGCCCACCGTGCCCGCGCGATCGAGATCGTGAAGCTGCCCGATGCAATGTCAAAACCCGGCTTCACCCCGAAAGTGATCAAGGGCGACCGCGCTGATCCGCCGAAAGGCGCCATCCCTGTGGCGGCTGTTCATGCGCTGGAACTGCCGGTCATGGGCCGCATCGCCGCGGGCGTGCCGATCGAGGCGATTTCCGAAGTGTCGCATCATGTGGCTGTGCCGGGCAGCATGCTCAGCGGGCGCGGCAATCATTATGCGCTGGAGGTCAAGGGTGATTCCATGATCGAGGCTGGGATCAACGATGGCGACATCGTGGTGATCCGCGAACAGGCGACCGCCGACAATGGCGACATTGTCGTGGCGCTGGTCGAAGGGCACGAGGCGACGCTGAAGCGCTTCCGCCGCAAAGGCAACATGATCGCGCTGGAGGCGGCAAATCCGGCCTATGAGACGCGGGTATTGCCTGAGGGACATGTGAAGGTGCAGGGCCGTCTGGTGGGCCTGATCCGCAGCTATTGATCCGTCGCGGGGCTTATCAAACCCGGACGAGTTTGCTTCGCGTCGCCCTGCCCGCACGAAGACAGCACTCAAGGGCTTGGTGAGCGCGATTGTGGTCAGGCGCGGACATCCACCACGACCCGCCCCTGTATCTGGCCTTTCAGAATCGCTTGCCCAAACGCCGGCAGGTCGGCCAGCCCTGCGGGATGGATCATGCGTTCCAGCTTCTCCATTGGCAGATCCTGCGCAATGCGGCCCCAAGCCCGCTGACGTTTGGCGAAAGGCTGGGTAACACTGTCGATCCCCAAAAGGTTCACCCCCCGGATGATGAAGGGAATGACCGTCGTGGGCAGCGCCGTCCCCCCCGCCAGCCCGACGGACGCGACCGAACCGTTATATTTCATCTGTCCAAGCAACCGTGCGAGCATCGCGCCACCCACATTGTCGATGGCCCCGGCCCAGGTTTCACTTTCCAGCGGGCGCTTGGTAAGCTCCGCCAGTTCGTCCCGCACCACAATCCGCGTGGCGCCAAGCTCGCGCAGGTAAGGCTCGGTCTCGGGCCGTCCGGTGACGGCGGCCACTTCATATCCCAAATGGCCAAGGATCGCGGTTGCGACCGAACCGACGCCGCCAGCCGCCCCCGTGACAAGGACCGGCCCCTGCCCCGGCTGAAGTCCGTGATCTTCAAGTGCAAGGATCGCCAGCATCGCCGTCAATCCGGCGGTGCCGATCGCCATCGCCTGCCGGGTGGTCAGTCCTTGGGGCAGTGGCACCAGCCAGTCGCCCTTGACGCGCGCCTTTTCAGCGTAGCCGCCCCACTGGATTTCTCCCACCCGCCAGCCGGTCAAGACCACCCTGTCACCTGCGCAATATCGCGGATCGCTGCTGTCCACGACACAGCCGGCAAAATCGATACCCGGCACATGCGGCCAAACCTTCACCAGACCGCCACCCGATCCAAGGCAGAGCCCGTCCTTGTAGTTCAACGTCGAATAGTCGACCTCAACCGTCACATCACCTTCCGGCAGGCAATCCTCGGACAGGCTCTCCACACGGGCCGAGGTCGCCCCGGCCTCATCCTTCTGAACGACCAGCGCGCGAAACATTGGGTCCTCCGTCTTTTCCTGGGGCAAGCATGGATCTGGGGCCGGGCTCTGTCAAAGGGCAGTCAGGCGACTTCTGGCGCGGCGGCGGCGCGAAAAACGGGTGGCAGTTGCGGGGGCCACGCAAACGATTCCGCAGACCGTTCAACCCCAGTCTTCGGCCTCGAACGCCAGTTCATCGATCCGCGCGAGTTCGTCGGGGCTGAAGGATAAGTTCTTCAGTGCCCCTACGCTGTCGACGATTTGTTCGGGCCGCGAAGCGCCAACCAGTGCCGAGGTCATGCGCGGGTCGCGCAACACATAGGCGATTGCCATCTGCGCCAGCGACTGGCCGCGCGCTTCGGCCAGCGCATTCAGACCCTTCAGGCGGCGGATCGCTTCCGCGTCCAAAATCTGGTCTGCAGCCAGCTTACCCGAGGCGCCGCGGCTGTCTGCCGGAATGCCATTCAGATATTTGTGCGACAGCATCCCCTGGGCCAGCGGCGAAAAGGCGATGCAACCCATTCCCTCCGTCTCCAGCCGGTCCAGGAGCCGGTCCTTTTCGGTCCAGCGCCCAAGGATCGAATAACGCGGCTGATGGATCAGACAGGGCGTGCCTAGATCGCGCAAGATCGCGGCGGCGCGGGCCGTCTCCTCCGACGTATAGCTGGAGATGCCCACGTATAGCGCCTTGCCCGCCCGCACGAGCGCATCGAGCGCGCCCATGGTTTCCTCCAGCGGCGTGTCGGGATCGAAACGGTGCGAGTAAAAGATATCGAAATAGTCCAGCCCCGTACGCTTCAGCGACTGGTCGCACGACGCGATCAGATATTTGCGGCTGCCCATGATCCCATAAGGCCCGTCCCACATCCGATAGCCAGCCTTGGACGAGATGACCAGCTCATCCCTGAGGCCCGCGAAATCATCCTTCAAGATCCGGCCGAACGTCTCTTCCGCCGAACCGGGGGGCGGTCCGTAATTGTTGGCGAGGTCGAAGTGGGTGATACCAAGGTCAAAGGCGGTGCGGCACATGGCGCGGGCGTTTTCGTAGGTCTTGTCATGGCCGAAATTATGCCAAAGCCCCAGCGTGAGCGCAGGCAGCAAAAGGCCCGACCGCCCGGTGCGGCGATAGGTCATCCGGTCATAGCGGTTCGGCACGGGCGTGTAGGCCATGGTCTTCTCTCTTCTGGTTTGGACGGGCCTGATGGCGCGGCTTATTCGTCGGGAAGCTGGCGCACCGCCCCGGTCGCGGCGGAGGTGGCAAACAGCCCGTAGGCGCGCAGCGCCTGGCTGATCTTGCGCGGCCGCGCTTTCGCCGGTTTCCAGCCTTTCTGATCCTGTGCTTCGCGACGGCGGGCCAATTCGCCCTCCGCCACGGCAAGCGTGACACTGCGGGCCGGAATGTCGATCTCGATCCGGTCGCCCTCTTCCACCAGACCGATCAGGCCGCCGGACGCGGCTTCCGGGCTGACATGGCCGATGGACAGGCCGGATGTCCCGCCCGAAAAGCGCCCGTCGGTGATCAGCGCACAGGCTTTGCCCAGGCCCTTGGATTTCAGATAGCTGGTCGGATAGAGCATTTCCTGCATACCGGGTCCACCCTTCGGCCCCTCATAGCGGATGACCAGAACATCGCCTTCCTTGATGCGGTTCGACAAGATCGCCTCAACCGCCGCATTCTGGGACTCGAACACCCGCGCGGGACCGGCGAAGATCAGGATGGAATCGTCCACGCCAGCGGTTTTCACGATACAGCCTTCGGGCGCGAGATTGCCGGACAGAACCGCCAGCCCGCCATCTTTGGAAAACGGGGTCTTGGCCGAACGGATCACACCATTTTCCCGGTCGAGATCGAGCGCAGCCCAGCGACGGTCCTGGCTGAAGGCTGTCTGTGTCGGCACGCCACCCGGGGCGGCCATGAAGAAGTGCCGCACCGAATCCTGATTGGTGCGCGAAATGTCCCACTGGTCGATGGCCGCGCCGATCGTGCGGGCATGAACCGTCGGCACTTCGCGGTGCAAAAGCCCCGCGGCGTCCAGCTGGCCCAGGATCGCCATGATGCCGCCGGCGCGGTGGACATCCTCCATATGCACGTCCTGCTTGGCCGGTGCGACCTTGCACAGGACCGGCACCTTGCGCGACAGGGCGTCGATGTCGGCCATGGTGAAATCCACGCCCCCCTCATGCGCGGCGGCGAGGATATGCAGCACGGTATTCGTTGAGCCGCCCATGGCAATATCGAGCGCCATGGCATTTTCAAACGCCTGCTTGGTCGCGATGTTGCGCGGCAGGACGCTTTGGTCGTCCTGCTCGTAATGGCGTTTGGTCACATCGACGATCAGATGCCCCGCTTCGACGAACAGCCGCTTGCGGTCGGCGTGGGTGGCCAGCGTCGAGCCGTTGCCGGGCAGCGAAAGGCCGAGCGCCTCGGTCAGGCAGTTCATCGAGTTGGCGGTGAACATGC
>DAORUY010000001.1:0-41991 GCA_035433445.1 Paracoccaceae bacterium | reverse complement strand
GATGGAGGCCGAGACGCGCAAGATCATGGCGCGGCTCAACCCGAACTTCCGCAAGTTCAGCGTGCCGGTGTCGGCGCTGTCCGGTGGACAGCGGCAGTCGGTCGCGATCGCGCGGGCGGTCTATTTCAACGCCAAGATCCTGATCATGGATGAGCCCACTGCCGCACTCGGGCCGCATGAAACCCAGATGGTTGCCGAGTTGATCCAGGAACTGAAAGCCCAGGGCATCGGCATCTTCCTGATTGAGCATGACATCCATGCGGTGATGGACCTGTGCGACCGGGCAAGCGTGATGAAGAACGGCCAGCTTGTCGGAACCGTGAATGTCGATGAAGTCACCGACGAAGACATTCTGGGCATGATCATCTTGGGCAAAAAACCAGCGAAGGCGGCCTGATGTATCTTGGGCTCGATCTTGGGACGTCGGGCCTGAAAGGTGTGGTGATCGGCGACGATCAGACGATCGTCGCCGAGGCCTCTGCGCCCCTGACCGTATCGCGGCCCCATGATGGCTGGTCGGAACAAACGCCAGCCGACTGGATCGCGGCAGCGGAGGTTGTGTTTCGTGCGCTCCCGCCGCAGGTATTGAAAGCGTTGAGGGGAATAGGCCTGTCGGGCCAGATGCATGGCGCGACACTACTTGATGCAGCCGACAATGTGCTGCGGCCGTGCATCTTGTGGAATGACACGCGCGCCTTTGCAGAAGCGGCGCGGCTGGATTCCGACCCGCGGTTTCGCGCACTGACGGGGAATATCGTCTTTCCGGGTTTCACGGCCCCGAAACTACTGTGGGTGAAGGTGCACGAGCCGGAAATCTTCCGCAAGGTGCGGAAGGTCCTGTTGCCCAAGGATTATTTGCGCCTTTGGTTGACGGGCGAGCATGTCGCGGAAATGTCGGATGCGGCAGGAACAAGCTGGCTGGATTGCGCACGGCGTGATTGGTCGGACGATCTTCTGGCTGCTACTGATCTTTCCCGCGAGCACATGCCGCGCCTCGTTGAGGGATCGGAGGTATCCGGCAGACTGCGGGCCGACCTGTCGATCAGGTTTGGTTTGCCTGCGGGAATTCCGGTAGCGGGTGGCGGCGGAGACAATGCAGCATCAGGTATCGGCGTCGGCGTCGTGAAGGCGGGACAAGCCTTTGTGTCATTGGGCACGTCTGGCGTACTTTTTGCGGCAAATGATGGCTACCGGCCGGACGCGGCAACGGCGGTTCACACCTTCTGTCACGCCATTCCCAACACCTGGCACCAAATGGGCGTCATTCTGGCGGCCACCGATGCGCTGAATTGGTTCGCCGGGCTGGCAGGAACCAACGCCGCAACGCTGACTTCAAGCCTTGGCCCCCTTCGCGCACCCGGCAAGGTGCGTTTTCTGCCCTACCTGGGCGGCGAGCGCACCCCGCTGAACGATGCAGCGATCCGCGGGGCCTTCATCGGGCTGGAACATGCGACCGACAGAGAGGCCGCGACCCGTGCCGTTCTTGAGGGCGTGAGTTTCGCGATCCGGGATTGTCGTGACGCGCTGGCCGCTACGGGAACACGCATCAACCGCCTGCTTGCGGTTGGCGGCGGTTCGCGGTCTGACTATTGGCTGGCCACGATCGCAACCGCGCTTGGCAGTCCGGTTTCCGTGCCGGTGGCGGGGGATTTTGGCGGCGCCTTTGGCGCGGCTCGCTTGGCCATAATGGCGGCCACCGGAGCGGGGGCCGAAATCGCAACGCAGCCCGCCATCGACCGAACCATCGACCCAGACCCGGCACTGATCGGGGCCTTCGACGAAGGCCATGCCCGTTTCCGCGCCGCACAATCCGCTATCCGGGGACTCACATGACCGACTTTTTCAAAGGCATTCCAAAGATTCGCTACGAGGGAGCGTCATCGACCAATGACTTTGCCTTCCGCCACTACAACCCGGACGAAATCGTTCTGGGCAAGCGGCTTGAGGATCATCTGCGTTTTGCTGTGGCCTACTGGCACAGCTTTGCCTGGCCGGGTGGTGATCCGTTCGGCGGGCAGACATTCGAACGGCCGTGGTTCGGCGGTAGCATGGATCATGCGCGCCTGAAGGCAGACGTGGCGTTCGAGATGTTCGACATTCTCGATGTGCCATTCTTCTGCTTCCATGATGCTGATGCGCGGCCCGAAGGCGCGACCTTCGCCGAAAGCCTCCATAATCTGGAGGCGATCACAGACTATTTCGCGCAGAAGATGGAGCGGTCGAAGACCCGGCTTCTGTGGGGCACCGCAAACCTGTTTTCTCACCGGCGTTTCATGTCGGGCGCGGCGACCAATCCCGACCCGGAAGTCTTTGCCTATGCGGCGGCCACGGTGAAAAGCTGCATTGATGCAACGCACCGACTGGGCGGACAGAACTATGTGCTTTGGGGCGGACGCGAGGGATATGAGACGCTTCTGAACACCGACCTATCGCGCGAGTCCGAGCAGGCGGGTCGCTTCCTCCAGATGGTGGTCGATTACAAACACAAAATCGGTTTCAAGGGGGCGATCCTGATCGAACCCAAGCCCCAGGAGCCGTCCAAGCATCAGTATGATTATGACGTGGCCACGGTTTACGGCTTCCTGAAGCGGTTCGGGCTTGAGGGGGAGGTAAAGGTCAATCTCGAGCAGGGTCATGCGATCCTTGCCGGTCATTCATTCGAACACGAACTGGCGCTGGCGACGTCGCTTGGCCTGTTTGGGTCGATCGACATGAACCGCAATGACTATCAATCCGGTTGGGATACGGATCAGTTCCCCGACAATGTGCCAGAGATGGCGCGCGCCTATTATGAGGTTCTGCGCGCGGGAGGCTTCACCACGGGCGGCACGAACTTCGACGCGAAGATCCGCCGCCAGTCACTTGACCCCGAAGATCTGATCTTGTCGCATGTGGGCGCGATGGACATCTGCGCACGGGCGCTGAAGGCGGCGGCGGCACTTTTGCAAAGTGGCGCTCTCGAGGCGGCGCGCGAAGCGCGTTACGCTGACTGGGACAAGCCCGCAAATCGTGCGCTTCTGTCGTCTTCGCTGGAAGAGATTTCTGCTCTGGTACTTCGGGAAGGGACGGACCCCAAGCCGAGGTCGGGACGACAAGAGCGGTTGGAGAATCTTTGGAACCGCTTCGTCTGAGATCTGGGTCCCTGGTAGGCCCGTCGTTCCGTAGCTTGCCAGGAAGGGGCTTGCTGTCGCACCTTTTCCGTTCTTTCCAATGGGCAGCGTTCTTTTCCAAAATTGGCCATATTGGTGCCTATATAAGAACATTCCGTTTCGAAATGTCCCGATCTTAAGTGGTGACGTTTACCAATAGTTTACCTAACCAAATCTAAACTGAAAGCGCTTGCCCTTTGGGGGGCCGGAGGCGGGCGCGACGAAACCTCCGGGAGTCCGTAAGGATGACGATGCCCCTGCCTGCATTCGATGATGTAACGCCTGTCCGCTCGGCCACCAGTCTCTATTCCACCGTTGGCAAACGATTGCTGGATATGATGTTGGTGATGATCGCACTTCCCATTGTGATTCCGGCCTTGGCGCTGATCTTGGTCGCGACGTGGGCAGAGGGTGGCAAGCCAATCTACAGTCAGCGCCGCGTTGGTCTGGGCGGGCGCGAGTTTTCCTGCTGGAAGGTCCGCACCATGGTGCAAAATGCAGACCAGGTGTTGGTCAATCTCATCGCGCAAGATCCCGGCATTGCGGACGAGTGGTACAAGAATCAAAAGCTGGCCCGCGATCCGCGCATTACGCGGCTGGGGCGCTTTTTGCGGCGCAGCAGCCTTGATGAACTTCCCCAGCTTTTGAATGTTCTGAACGGTACGATGTCGCTGATCGGGCCGCGGCCGTTCACGCCAGACCAGAAAGCCCTTTATTCCGGCGGCCGCGACTGTGCCTATTATTACCTGCGTCCGGGTCTTTCCGGCCTGTGGCAGGTCAGCCGCCGCAGCGCGGGTAGCTTCGCGGACCGGGTTCACTATGATGAGATCTACAGCCAGCGGCTTTCCCTGGCCTTCGACGCGCGTATCTTGTGGCGCACGTTCTCCGTCGTGCTACGCGCCACGGGGCTTTAGCTGAACCGCTTCCAGATCGCTTTTTCACCCAAGCTTTCGACAAAGCCGGCGTGGGCCGCAGCTTCCTCCGCCGTAAGGAGGGGGGCAAGCGGCGCGGCGCGGCGCGGTGGCGTCCAGACGGTTTCTGCGGCCGCTGCGCCGGACTGTTGCTGTGTCGGGCTGCCGGACAGTGCGAAATCGGGCTGCCGGCCACCGATCAGTTCAAGATAAACCTCGGCCAGAAGTTCACTGTCCAGAAGCGCGCCGTGCTTTTCCCGGGCCGAATTGTCGATCCCAAAGCGTCGGCACAAAGCATCAAGCGACGCCGGGGAGCCGGGAAACTTGCGCCGCGCCAACGCAACCGTATCCAGCGCCCGGTCGTTGGGCAGCGTTGGAAGCCCGGCCCAGTTCAATTCGGCGTTCAGGAATTTCATGTCGAAGGCAGCGTTATGGATGACGAGCCGGGAATCCGCGCCCACAAAGTCGAGAAAGGCCTGCGCAATCTGCGCAAACCGCGGTTTGTCGCGCAAGAAATCGTCGCCCAGCCCGTGCACTTCGAACGCCTCGGGCGGCATGGCGCGATCGGGGTTGAGATATTGGTGATAGGTGCGCCCGGTCGGCATATGGTTCAACAGCTCCACCGCGCCGATCTCGACGATACGGTGGCCTTCCGATGGTTCAAACCCGGTGGTTTCAGTGTCCAGAACGATCTCACGCATGGGACGTCCTTATTTTCTTCACGAGCGCACGCACGGCGGCGCGGGCATCGTCTTCCGTCAGGGTTTCAATGACAAAGGTCGCGCGGGCCCGCTTTTCGGCGTCAGGCATCTGCCGGGCCAATATTATGCGGAACTCCGCCTCTGACATGCCGCGCGCCAGAACCCGGGCTCGCTGTGTTTCAGCGGGGGCTGACACGACAAGCACCGCGTCACACAAGCCATCGGCCCCGGTTTCAAAAAGCAGGGGAATGTCGAGAACGAGCAAATCCGATCCGGCATGCGCTGCGATGAATTGCGTGCGGTCTTCAGCGGTCATCGGGTGAACGGTAGCGTTCAGCCAATCCATGACAGCAGGATCTTCCGCGATCATGGCGCGCAATTTCGCGCGGCTGACCTGTCCATCTGCCTCCATCGCTTGCGGATAATGGCTCGCAATCGCCAGTGCGGCGGGCTGACCCGGAGAATAAAGCCGGTGCACAGCTTCATCAGCATCCCAGACCGGAACGCCTTCATCGCGAAACATTCGGGCCGTGGTCGATTTGCCCATGCCAATGGACCCCGTCAGACCGAGCAGAAAGGGCCGGTTCATTCCGCCAGTACCGCTTCGCGGGTTGCCTGATCGACGTCGGGCTTTTTGCCGAACCAGCGTTCGAACCCGGGCACCGCCTGATGCAGCAACATGCCAAGGCCGTCGACCACAGTGCAGCCGTTGGCCTCTGCCTCGGTCAGAAGCCTTGTTCTGAGCGGGGTATAGACCAGATCGGTCACTGTGGCGCGGGACGACAGTGCATCCAGCGGCACGCGAAACTCGGGCTTGCCGACCATGCCAAGCGAAGAGGTGTTCACCACCGTCACCGCATCTTCAAGCATGTTACCCGCCTGCACCCAGTCGTGAACCACGATCTTTGCGCCAAACTCCGTGCGCAGTGCTTCGGCGCGCGCCTTTGTGCGGTTTGCCAGCCGGATTTCCGGGGCGCCCGCCTCCAACAGGGCGGCGATGACCGCCCGTGCCGCACCACCCGCGCCAATCACTGCCGCCGGACCCGCGCCCGGTGTCCATTTGGGGGCGTTCTGGCGCAGGTTGGCCGTAAAGCCATAGCCATCAGTATTGTCGGCCCATATCCTGCCGTCCTTGCGAAAGACGAGCGTATTGGCCGCCCCGATCAGCGCCGCGCGATCCGTCACTGTATCGGCCAGCGCCAGGATCGCCTCCTTATGAGGGATGGTGATGTTGCAGCCGACAAAACCGGCCTTCGGCAGGGCGCGGATCACCGCTTCAAGATCGGCCTGCGCTACGTCGAGCGGCACATAGTGACCGGCGATTCCATAACGCCTGAGCCAGTAGCCATGAAGCTTGGGCGAGCGCGAATGTGCGATGGGGGAGCCGATCACGGCAGCCAGTGGAATACGGGGATGATCTGTCATGTGCTGATGTCGCCGCGAATGTGAAGCCAGGTCAAGAGTTCGATCAGTGGCAGGCCGAGGATGTGAAAGAAATCGCCCTCGATGCTGGAAAAGAGCCGCACGCCTTCCTCTTCGATCTTGTAGCAGCCGACCGCCTCGGACACCGAAGGCCAGTTACGCTCTAGATAGCTGTCGATGAAGGCGGGGCTTAGGGCATGCATCATCAGCCGCACCTGCCCGACATGGCGCCAGAGCGGCACACCATCCCGGCAGACGACCGCCGCCGACAAGAGCCGGTGCATGCGCCCCGACAGTGTGCGCAGATGTTCGGCGGCCTCCGCGCGGGTTTCAGCCTTGCCATAGACGCGGCCATCGCATTCCAGAATCTGATCGGCGCCGATCACCAGCGCGCCGGAATGTTTGTCCGATACCTTTCGGGCCTTCAGCTCGGCCAGCAGATCCGCAAGATCGCGCGGGCTGCCGCCATCCGCCAGATGACCTGCGCGCACGGCATCTTCGTCGATCCGACCGGGAATGGTCTGAAAATCCAGCCCGGCACGGCGCAGCAGTTCTGCCCGGACCTTTGAGCCGGAAGCAAGGATGAGCGGGGCGGGCATGTGCATGGGGATGTCCCTGTGGAGAAGTCTTGTGTGATGCAGAGGACAGGTCTGGGGCAAGTCCGCGTCGTGTCGAGAGGTGTGGGAAAGGGCGGTCTTGTCAAGGGACGCCAGAGGAATTGTCCGGCTGTGAGTGGGGAAAGCGCTGGGCTGTGGATGAGGGTGTCTTTGGATCAGGCTGTGGATGATCTTGCGCTGCGGTAGAGGAAAGATGAATAGTAATCATATGATTTTAAATAATTTTTTGTGGAGGATTCTTTTCCACGTCTTATCCACAGACCTATCCGGGTGTGGGCGGATCGCGGGACCAAAGACTTATCCCGATCTCCACAGGACATTCTACATCATCATCTTTCTTTCAAGACTCTATATAGAATAAGAAGTGCACGGCGACCGAAGGAGACAGAACATGGCGGGCGACTTTCTGGCAAGCGTTTACCCGTGGACAAAAGCCCTGCATGTGATTTCGGTGATTGCCTGGATGGCGGGCATTTTCTATCTGCCACGGCTTTTCGTCTATCATGTCGAATCCGTTGAAAAAGGCAGTGCCACGGACCTGCTGTTTCAGACGATGGAGCGCAAACTTCTGCGGTTGATCATGAATCCGGCGATGACGGCGACCTGGATCTTCGGGCTTGCCTTGGTCTTTACGCCCGGGATTGTCAGCTGGTCGGAGGTTTGGCCCTGGACGAAGGCGGTGGCGGTGATCGCCATGACCTGGTTTCATCATTGGCTTGGCTACCGGCGCAAGGAGTTCGTGGCGGGGACAAATGTTAGGTCAGGCCGGACCTATCGGCTGATGAACGAGGTGCCGACGGTTCTGCTGGCGATGATCGTCATCTCTGTGATCGTCAAGTTCTGACGATACTGTGGATTGGTTGACTTTTCGGGAATGACCGCGTATCGCCATCCTCAAGCCCGCCGTCCGGCAGGGTATCTCCCCTTTGATTGACAGCGCAGCGCGATAGAGCTGCCACGAGAGTTTCCATGACCGATGAACGCCTGAATCTTGCTGATCTGAAGCTGAAAAGCCCTGCCGACCTTCTGGCCATGGCCGAGGAGCTGGAGATCGAGAATGCCTCGACCATGCGCAAGGGCGAGATGATGTTCTCGATCCTGCGCGAATATGCCGAGGAAGGCTATGAGATCGGCGGCGATGGTGTGCTGGAAGTGCTTCAGGACGGCTTCGGCTTCCTGCGCTCGCCTTCTGCCAACTATCTGCCGGGACCGGATGACATCTATGTCAGCCCCGACATGCTGCGCCAATATTCGCTGCGCACCGGCGATACGGTGGAAGGTGTGATCCGCGCCCCGGGCGAAAGTGAGCGTTATTTTGCACTGACTAAGGTCACGAAGATCAACTTCGAAGACCCCGAACGTGCCCGCCACAAGGTTGCGTTCGAAAACCTGACGCCGCTTTACCCGAACGAACGGCTGAAGATGGAGGTCGAAGATCCGACGATCAAGGACCGGTCCGCCCGGATCATCGACCTGGTGGCCCCGATCGGGAAGGGCCAGCGGGGCCTTATCGTGGCGCCGCCGCGGACGGGTAAGACGGTTCTTTTGCAAAATATCGCCAACTCGATCGCGGCAAACCACCCGGAATGTTACCTGATGGTGCTGCTGATCGACGAACGGCCTGAAGAAGTGACCGACATGCAGCGTTCGGTTCAGGGCGAGGTCGTGTCTTCGACCTTTGACGAACCGGCTACGCGTCACGTGGCAGTGGCTGAAATGGTGATCGAAAAGGCCAAGCGTCTGGTCGAACACAAGCGCGACGTGGTGATCTTGCTCGATTCGATCACCCGTCTGGGTCGGGCCTTCAACACGGTCGTGCCCTCGTCGGGCAAAGTGCTGACGGGTGGCGTGGACGCCAACGCGCTTCAGCGGCCGAAGCGGTTCTTCGGCGCGGCGCGGAATATCGAAGAGGGCGGCTCGCTGACCATCATCGCGACGGCGCTGATTGATACCGGTAGCCGGATGGATGAAGTAATCTTTGAAGAATTCAAGGGCACCGGCAACAGCGAGATCGTGCTGGACCGCAAGGTCGCCGACAAGCGGGTCTTCCCGGCGATGGATATTCTGAAGTCGGGCACGCGGAAGGAAGATCTGCTGGTCGATCAGAAGGATCTTCAGAAGACCTATGTTCTGCGCCGGATCCTGAACCCGATGGGTACCACTGATGCCATCGAATTCCTGATCTCCAAACTGAAGCAGACCAAGACCAACAGCGAATTCTTCGACTCGATGAACGCCTAATTTGTTCTTTTGGAACAATAGGTTAAACCATGGACACAATTTTTGCCCTGGCTTCTGCGCGCGGCAAGGCCGGTGTCGCGGTTGTCCGTCTTTCGGGGCCTGATGCCTGGGAAGCGGTCCGCGGTCTTGCCGGTGATCTGCCAAGCCCTCGGCGGGCTTCGCTCCGGCGATTGTCGTGCAAAGGCGATGTCATTGATGAGGGGCTCGTGCTGCTGTTCGAGCAGGGCGCGAGCTTTACGGGCGAAAGATCGGCCGAACTGCATCTGCATGGCGCTACGGCGACTGTAGCGGCGGTTTTGCGGGCGCTTGGTGACATGGCGGGCCTTAGGCAGGCGGAGCCGGGCGAGTTCACGCGGCGCGCGCTTGAGAACGGCGAGCTCGACCTCGCGCAGGTGGAGGGATTGGCCGATCTGATCGAGGCGGAGACCGAGGCGCAGCGCAAGCAGGCCCTACGGGTATTGTCGGGCGCGATAGGGGTGCGGGCAGAAGGTTGGCGCCGGAACCTGATCCGTGCAGCGGCGCTTTTGGAAGCTACAATTGACTTCGCCGACGAAGATGTGCCGGTAGATGTTTCGCCAGAAGTGAAGCTTTTGCTGAACGGTGTGGTGGACGAGCTGCGTGCCGAGCTGCGTGGGGTGGGTGCGGCCGAGCGGATCCGCGACGGGTTTGAAGTGGCGATTGTTGGACGGCCCAATGCGGGAAAGTCGACGCTTCTGAACGCCCTGGCCGGGCGAGAGGCGGCGATCACCTCCGAAACCGCCGGAACCACCCGTGATGTGATCGAAGTGCGGATGGATATCCGCGGGTTGGCGGTCACGTTACTCGATACGGCTGGGCTGCGCGATGGGGCCGACAAGATCGAAGCCATCGGCATCGAGCGGGCACTTGAGCGCGCCGATCGTGCGGACCTTCGCGTTTTTCTTTTGGATGGTCAGGACGTGCCGCTGCTTCCGCCGCGCCCGGATGACATTTTGGCATGGGGCAAGGCCGATATCTCTGGCCGGGAAGGGCTGGCGGTTTCCGGGAAAACCGGGCAAGGCCTCGATCTTCTGGTGGCCACCGTTGCCGATGTGCTAGGTAGACGCGCTGCCGGGGCAGGGACGATGACGCGGGAGCGTCATCGGCGGGCGATGACGAGGGCGATTGGGGCTTTGGAATCGGCGAGAACCGAGGTAGAAGCTGGCCAGAACCGGACGGAACTGGCGGCGGAACAACTGCGCCAAGCGATCCGGGCCTTGGATTCATTGGTTGGCAGGGTAGATGTCGAAGATCTTCTTGATGAAATCTTCGCAAGCTTCTGCATCGGAAAGTAGGGATGTTTCACGTGAAACATTTTGATGTTGTCATTGTCGGTGGCGGCCATGCGGGTGCGGAGGCCGCGCATGCCGCTGCTCGTATGGGCGTTGCGACGGCGCTGGTTACGATGCGGGCCGACACGATCGGTGTGATGTCGTGCAATCCGGCGATTGGCGGCTTGGGCAAAGGGCATCTTGTCCGGGAAATTGACGCGCTGGATGGCGTCATGGGCCGTGTTGCGGACAAGGCAGGGATTCAGTTCCGGCTGCTCAATCGCCGCAAGGGTCCGGCGGTACAGGGGCCGCGTGCGCAGGCGGACCGCAGGCTGTTTCGTGACCATATGCAGGAAGCACTGCGGTCGCGGCCAAACCTGACGCTCATCGAAGGCGAGGCCGCCGATCTGATCATGCCGGATGGCAGGGTATGCGGCCTGCGGCTGGCGGATGGATCAGAGATTCACTGCGCAGCCGTCGTTCTTTGCACCGGCACCTTCCTGCGTGGGCAGATCCATATCGGCGATATCCGGCGTGAGGGGGGGCGTGTCGGGGACAGGCCGTCCGTTCCGCTGGCGGACAGGCTGCGCGGTTTGCAACTGCCGATGGGTCGTTTGAAGACTGGCACGCCGCCGCGACTGGATGGCCGAACGATTGACTGGTCAGCGCTGGAAATGCAGCCCGGTGATGATGTTCCGGCGCTGTTTTCTTTCCTTCACACGGCGCCGTTCACACGGCAGATTTCTTGCGGCATCACGCACACCAACGAAAAAACGCACGAGATCATCCGGGAAAACCTTGGAAGATCAGCGATGTATGGCGGATTTATCGAAGGCGTCGGCCCGCGCTATTGCCCGTCGATAGAAGACAAGGTCGTTCGATTTGCGGAGAAGTCCTCTCATCAGGTCTTTCTTGAGCCGGAAGGGCTGGATGATCCGACCGTCTATCCCAATGGCATATCGACCTCGCTGCCGGCCGATGTTCAGGAGGCTTATGTGCGGTCGATCGCCGGGCTGGAGGGGGTGGTTATCACCCAGCCAGGCTATGCGATCGAGTATGACTATGTTGATCCACGGTCTTTGCGCCTGTCGCTCGAGCTCAAGGACGTTCCGGGTCTGTTTTTGGCCGGTCAGATCAATGGAACGACCGGCTATGAGGAGGCCGCCGCGCAGGGCCTTGTCGCGGGGCTGAACGCCGCAGCATTTGCTCGTCAGCGCGAGTCGGTCCTTTTCGGGCGGGCAGAAAGTTACATTGGGGTGATGATAGACGACCTGACCACGCTGGGTGTTTCTGAACCTTACCGGATGTTCACGTCGCGGGCAGAATATCGTCTGTCCTTGCGTGCGGACAATGCCGACCAGCGGCTGACGGACCGCGGGGTGGCCTTGGGTTGCGTTGGGGAAGAGCGACGGCTGGCCTATTCACGCAAGCGGGAGGCGCTGGAAAGAGGGCGTAACATGCTTGAATCCCAATGCTTTACACCCAAGGAGGCAGCGGCGATAGGGATTTCCGTCAATCAGGACGGCCAGCGGCGCAGTGCCTACAGGCTGCTCTCGATGCCGGATGTGAACTTTGATGTCATAGTGAAGGGCGCTCCGGGATTGGTTGAGATTGAACCGGAGATCCGCGAACAACTGGCCCGCGACGCGCTTTATGCCAGCTTTATCGACCGCCAGAAGCAGGATGCCGAACACCTCCGTCGAGATGAGGCCGTGGCAATTCCTGAAGGATTTGACTATGCGTCGATGGACGGGCTGTCCTCGGAGCTGAAGACCAAGCTCCTCCGCATTCGGCCGGCAACTCTCGCACAGGCGGGCCGGATAGAAGGGATCACGCCTGCGGCACTTACCCTTATACTGGCAATCATCCGACGAAATGCGCGGCAGCGGAACGTCGGATGACAAGGGCAAATGTTTTGGCGGGCCGGACTGTTTCACGTGAAACAATGGATCGGCTTGAGGTGTACGAAGCCCTGCTCAGGAAATGGAATCCTGCCATCAATCTTGTTTCCCGATCCTCGCTGGACCAGCTTTGGTACAGGCATTTTGAGGATTCGGCGCAGATCTTCAGCCTGTGCGCAGCCGAAAGTGGAACTTGGACTGATCTCGGGGCGGGGGGCGGGTTTCCCGGGCTTGTCGTCGCGATTCTGGCTGTGGAAGCCAAGCCTGACCTGTCTGTAACGCTGGTCGAAAGCGATCAGCGCAAGGCGGCGTTCCTTTCAACCGTTGCAAGGGAGGTTGGCGTCAAAGCCCGGATCTTGCCGCAGCGTATCGAAGCCACGCCCGCCCTGGGTGCCGATGTTATGTCTGCCCGCGCGCTGGCGCCACTTACGAAGCTGCTCGCCTATGCCGATCTTCACTTGCGGCGTGACGGACAGGCCTTGTTCCCCAAGGGCGCGACTTACCGCGAAGAAATTGACCAAGCCTTTGAAACATGGCGGTTTTCACATGAAGCCACCCCAAGCATGACTGATCCGTCGTCGGTCATTCTATCGATAAGGGATATTGAACGTGCTTGATCCAGTCCTTTCCGCCGGTCCCCGCATCATTGCTGTTGCCAACCAGAAAGGCGGGGTCGGCAAGACGACAACTGCGATCAATCTGGCCGCGGCGCTGGTCGAGGCTGGCAAGCGCGTCTTGTTGGTCGACCTTGACCCACAGGGCAACGCGTCCACCGGTCTGGGGTTCGAGCCGGGTGCGCGTGGGCTGACCACCTACGATCTGCTACTCGAAGATGCAGAGATTGCCCAGGTTATCCGCCAGACGGCTTTCGAAGGGCTGTTTCTATGTCCGGCCACGACCGATCTGTCCTCGGCGGATATCGAGTTGGTGTCGAACGAAAAGCGCAGCTTTCTTCTGCATGATGCGCTGAATGAACCCGCTCTCGGGGCCTACGCGCTGGACTATGTTCTGATCGACTGCCCGCCGTCGCTCAGCTTGCTGACCGTAAACGCGATGATTGCCGCGCAGTCCGTTCTTGTGCCGCTTCAGGCCGAGTTTTTTGCACTTGAGGGGCTTTCGCAGCTTATGCTGACGATCCGCACCGTGCGCCAGAACGCCAACAAGGAGCTGCGCATCGAAGGCGTGGTTCTGACCATGTATGATGGCCGGAACAACCTGTCGCAGCAGGTGGAATCGGACGCGCGCAACAATCTGGGGCAGCTGGTGTTTCAGACCGTCATCCCGCGTAACGTCCGCGTGTCGGAGGCGCCGTCCTACTCGGTTCCGGTGCTCAGCTATGATCCGCTCTCGAAGGGCAGCACCGCCTATCGGGCGCTTGCGCGCGAACTTTTGGCGCGGCATGAAAAACAATGACAAAGGGGGCAGGGATGAGCGAGAAGAAACCGGAACGGCGGGGCCTCGGGCGTGGCCTTTCAGCGCTTATGGCTGATGTTGCGCCGGCCGAGGATACCCGGCCCCGGCGGCCAGATCTGCTGATCCCGATTGAGATGATCGAACCCAATCCCGATCAGCCTCGTAGGAGCTTTGCGCCCGACGCGCTGGAGGAGCTTGCCGCCTCGATCCGCGAAAAGGGCGTGATACAGCCACTGATCGTCAGGGATAATCCAAGAAAATCAGGCAGTTACGAGATTGTTGCCGGCGAACGGCGCTGGCGTGCCGCCCAGTTGGCGCAGCTTCACCATCTGCCTGCCGTTGTCCGCGAAGTATCGGATACGGAGCTTCTTGAGCTTGCGATCATCGAAAACATTCAGCGCGCCGACCTCAATCCGGTTGAGGAGGCGATGGGTTATCGCCAGCTGATGGACCGTTTTGGCCATACGCAGGAAAAGGTGGCGGAGGCGCTTTCCAAAAGCCGAAGCTACATTGCAAATCTGCTCAGGCTACTGTCGCTTCCCGATACGGTGCTGGATTGGTTGCGCGAAGGCAAGCTGACGGCGGGTCATGCGCGGGCGCTGATCACCACCGAAAATCCGATCGATCTGGCGCGCGAGGTCATCGCGCGCGGCCTGTCGGTGCGCGAAACCGAACGTCTGGCACAGACTCCGGCCGGGACCAAGACGCGGATATCGGCGCCGCGGCGGTCAGAAAAGGACGCAGATACGCGCGTTCTGGAACAGGATCTGTCCGCGAACCTTCGTATGAAGGTGGTTATCGACCACAAAGGTCTTGATGGTGGCCATCTGACGATCAGTTATGGGTCGCTCGAGCAATTGGACGAACTTTGCCAGCTTCTGTCGCAGGTGCGCTGATCTTCAGTCGTCGGGACGAGTCCAGATAAAGATCAAAACGCACGCCAGAGCGATGCATTGCACCAGGATGACTCTGGTCGAAAAGCCTACAGCGACCGACATCACCGGGGCGGCGGCGCAAGACAGGGTGGCGAGCAGTTTTGCGCGGCGCGATATGGCGCCGTGTTCGTTCCAATTGTGAATGGGTGGTCCCAGCACCGGATGCGCCAAGAGCCATCGGTGCAACCGGGCGGAGCTTTTGCCAAAGAAGAAGCCTGCAGCGAGCAGGAAGGGGACCGTGGGCAGGAAGGGTAGAAACAGCCCTATGGTACCAAGGGCGACGCAGATCAGGCCCGCAACCGCCCAAACAGACCGGATCATGCGAGAAGCTCCCTCAGGATCGCGTTGAGAACGGGCCGCCCGTCGCGGGTTGCCGCCACCCGGCCGTTTGCCGTGGTTATCATCCCTATGTCTTCAAGATGGCGCAGCGCGGTGTCCGACAGTGGTCTCCCCGCAAGGCCAGCGAACCGGACGGCATCTATGCCTTCGCGCAGGCGCAGGCCCATCAGCAACAATTCCGTGGCTTGATCTGCGGGAGTCAGCGCTTCAACCGTCCCGTCGCCCGATCTGCTCTCCTCCACCTGGTCTAGCCAGGTCGCAGGTGCGCGCGGAGCCTCGGTCGCCCGGCGGGCACCGTTCAGCGTAAGCCGCCCATGCGCGCCCGGCCCGACCCCGGCATAGTCGCCATACCGCCAGTAGATCAGGTTGTGGCGGCTTTCGGCCCCGGGGCGGGCATGATTCGAAACTTCATAGGCCGGAAGGCCAAACTGGTCACAAATATCCTGCGTTGCCAGATACATATCGCTGGCGGCCTCGTCCGCGGGCAGGCCCTTCAGATGCCCTGCCGCCGCGCGCGCGCCAAAGACGGTCCCATCCTCGATCGTCAGCTGATAGAGCGAAAAGTGATCAACCGCCATTGCCAACGCCTCAGACAGTTCTGCGCGCCAATCGGCGATGGTTTGATCCTGCCTGGCATAGATCAGGTCAAAACTCACCCGGTCAAAGGTAGCACGCGCGATATCGAACGCACGCCGCGCCTCAGCCAGGCTGTGCATCCGGCCAAGCCGCCGCAAATCGCGATCGTTCAGTGCCTGAACACCCATGGAAATGCGGTTCACGCCGCCGTCCGCATAGGCACGAAACCTGCCCGCTTCGACCGATCCTGGGTTGGCCTCCAGCGTGACCTCAAGATCATTGGCGGGCCGCCAAGAGGTTCGGATGCGCTCAATGATTGCCGCCACGACCTCCGGCTCCATCAGGGATGGCGTGCCGCCGCCAAAGAAGACCGTATTCAGAACGCGGTCAGGCGTCAGGCGCGCCACGCGGTCGATTTCGCTCAGATAGGCGGCCAGCCAGCGGCGTTGGTCTATATGGCTCGCCACATGGCTGTTGAAGTCACAATAGGGGCATTTTGAGGTGCAGAAAGGCCAGTGGATATAAAGGCCGAAACCGCCCTGCCGCCAATCGTCGAAAATTGCGGAATCAGCCGAAATAGTGTCTATTCCTTCAGTGCGGTGACTTCGATTTCCACCTTCATTTCCGGCTTGATCAGGCCCGCGACAACCATGGTGGCGGCGGGGCGGATTTCGCCCAACATCTCGCCCAGAACCGGGGTGATCGCATCGGCGAAGACGACGTCAGTGATCGTGTACTGAACCCGCACGATATCTTGCATCGTGAAGCCCCCCTGCTCGAGCGCCCATTTGATGGTATCGAAACAGTTGCGCACCTGTGCAGCGACGTCGGATGGCATCTTCATCGTGCCATAGTCATAACCGGTCACGCCCGAGACAAAACACCATGGCCCCTTCACCACCGCGCGGCTGTAGCCCATCGTCCGTTCAAACGGCGATCCGGTCGAGATCAGTTTCATCCTATCCTCCAAAAGCGGCTGAGAGTTTTCGGAACGCATCTGCCCGATGCGAGATTTGATTTTTCAGCGCCGGACCCATTTCCGCAAAGGTCAGATCGTGGCCCTTTGGCTGAAACATCGGGTCATATCCGTGACCGTGCGCGCCCCGGGTTGGCCAAACAACCTGCCCTTCGACCTTGCCTTCAAAGACTTCGTCATGTCCGTCGGGCCAAGCCAGAACCATGGTTGCACGAAACTGTGCAAGACGCGGATAGGGCGCGGCCGCTTTTTCCAGCGCCTCCCAGGTGCGGGTCATCGCCAGCATGAAGTCGCGCCCGTTGGGTGTGGCGGCCCAGTCGGCGGTATAGACGCCGGGTGCGCCGTTCAGCCCGTCGACCTCGATCCCGGAATCATCGGCAAGCGCGGGCAGCCCGGTGGCCTTCGCCGCCGCATGGGCCTTGATCCGGGCATTGCCGACGAAGGTCGTCTCGGTCTCCTCCGGTTCGGGCAGGCCCAGTTCACCCGCGCTGACGCAACGGATACCGAAAGGCAGTAGAAGGGCGGCAATCTCCTCGAGCTTCCCTTTGTTGTGGGTCGCCACCAGCAGTTTGTCGCCCGTGAACCTCCTCATCCGAGTGCAGCCTTTTGTGCCGCGACCAGTGCCGCGATGCCAGTTTCCGAAAGGTCGAGCAGTTTGCCCATCTCTTCCCGGCTGAAGGTCGCGCCCTCTGCTGACATCTGAACCTCGATCAGTCGTCCGCGCCCGGTCAGGATGAAGTTGCCATCAGTCCCGGCTTCGCTGTCTTCGGCATAATCCAGATCGACGACCGGCTGACCCGCATAGATGCCGCAGCTGACGGCCGCGACATGATCCATGATCGGGTCGCTGACAATCGCGCCGGATTTCAAGAGCTTGTTGACGGCTAGCCGCAGCGCAACCCATCCCCCGGTGATGGAGGCGCAGCGGGTGCCGCCATCGGCCTGAATCACATCGCAATCGACGACGATCTGGCGTTCGCCCAGCGCCACGCGGTCAACGCCGGCCCTGAGCGCACGCCCGATCAGCCGCTGGATTTCCTGCGTGCGGCCCGATTGTTTGCCGGCCGCTGCCTCGCGCCGGTTGCGGGTGTTGGTGGCTCGGGGAAGCATCCCGTATTCCGCCGTTACCCAGCCCAGCCCCGTGCCCTTAAGGAACGAGGGCGCCTTGTCTTCGATGCTGGCGGTGCAGATCACCTGCGTATCGCCGCAACGGATCAGGCAAGATCCTTCGGCATGTTTCGTCACCCCGGTTTCAATCGAGGTTGGGCGCATTTCATCAAGTTTCCGGCCGGAAGGGCGCATGTTCTGGTCCTTGTTCAGTGGTTGAGCCCATTAAGGCCCGCAGGTCCCCTGATGCAACCCCGATTGACGCGCGGCTTTCACACTCCTTATCTGGGGGCAGGAGGCACGATGAACGACGGCCCGAAAATTCTCTCCCAGATGAATGACCGCTCGCGCGAAGTGTTCCGCCGGGTCGTCGAATCCTATCTGGACAGTGGCGATCCTATCGGCTCGCGGTCCCTGACCCGCACGATGAGCGAGAAGCTGTCTGCCGCAACGATCCGCAATGTGATGCAGGATCTTGAGTATCTGGGCCTGCTCGACAGCCCGCACATATCGGCCGGGCGCATTCCCACCCAGCTTGGCTTGCGTATGTTCGTGGATGGGTTGATGGAAATCTCGACCGTCGCGGCCGAGGACCGGCAGGTGATGGAGGCAACGATCTCCAGGCCCGAGCCGGATGTAAGTTCGCTTCTGGATCGTGTCGGGATGGCGCTTTCGGGGATCACCCATGGCGCAAGCCTGGTCCTTACCCCGAAACACGAAGCGCCGATCCGCCATATAGAGTTTGTCTCGCTCGCTCCTGATCGGGCGCTGGTGGTTCTGGTCTTTGCGGATGGTCAGGTGGAAAACCGGCTTTTCACGCCGCCGCCGGGGCAAACGCCTTCCTCCCTGCGGGAGGCGGCGAATTTCCTCAATGCGATGGCAGAGGGGCGCACGGTCACGGAACTGCGCACCCATATGCGTCGCGACATCGCCGATCGGCGGCGTGAACTGAACACGCTGGCGCGCGAACTGGTCGAAAGCGGTCTGGTGCTGTGGGAAAACCCTGGCGAATCTCAGGAACGGCTGATCGTGCGCGGCCAGTCGAACCTGCTCGATCAGACGGCGGAGGTCGATCTGGCGCGGATTCGCAGCCTTTTTGATGATCTGGAGCGCAAGCGCGATATAGCCGAATTCCTTGAATTGACCGAAACGGGCGAGGGTGTGCGCATTTTCATAGGGTCAGAGAACAAACTTTTCTCACTTTCGGGTTCCTCTCTGGTGGTCTCTCCCTATATGAACGCGGATCGAAAGATTATCGGCGCGGTCGGCGTCATTGGACCGACAAGGCTCAATTACGGCCGTATCGTTCCGATCGTCGACTATACGGCGCAGCTTGTCGGCAAGCTTCTGTCGGGCGAGCGCAAGGGATAGAACTGATGAGTGAGATGAAGAAAGACGAATTGGCGGAAGACCAGGCCCTGATGGGCGAAGAGTTTGCGGAAGACGACCCCCTTCTGGCTGAGATCGAGGCGCTGAAGGCAGAGCGTGACGAGCTGAAGGACCGCTTCATGCGGTCGCTGGCGGATGCCGAGAATATCCGCAAGCGCGGCGAGCGTGACCGGCGCGAGGCCGAACAATATGGTGGCACGAAGCTCGCGCGCGATCTTTTGCCGATCTACGACAATCTCAAGCGCGCGCTTGATGCGGCGGGCGACGAACAGCGCGCCGCGGCGCAGGCGCTGATCGAAGGGGTCGAGCTGACGATGCGCGAGCTTGTGACCGTTCTGACGCGCCATGGTGTGAAGCCGGTCGCGCCGCAGGTGGGCGATGCGTTCGACCCGCAGCTGCATCAGGCCATGTTCGAAGCGCCGCTTCCGGGGACAAAAGCCGGTGACATCATTCAGGTGATGACCGAAGGGTTCCTGCTGCATGACCGACTGCTGCGTCCGGCGCAGGTAGGCGTTAGTTCGACGCCGAAAAGCTGAGTGCTTGCGGCCGCGACTAGGGGGCGGCCGCAATTGCTTTGCGCACGATGTCGAGATTTTCTGCCGTCGCGTCGGCGATGAATGCATCGCCACACATTGGCCAGGCGACCTTCATGTAGTCGGGCCGAGGGTTGGGTTGAAACTGTCCTTCGGCCTGCGAACGTTTCATGGCGCCAATCACGACGCTCTTGCCGTACATCCATTCCTGATCTGGTGGCGCCCAGCCGGGACTCATCATGACGAATGTGATCTCACCGGCAGCCTGACCCTTCAGAACTTCGTCCGGAAGCAGCGAGATCGTCGCGTAGGATTGCTCCGGGTATGTCTCGTAGCGGATGACTGAGCCAGCCAGAACCACTTCGGCCGCGCCGATTTGCTGCACCTCAAGGTCAACATGGTGCGTACAGGATAGGGCCGGGTCGCACAGCATCAGCCACGCCAATGTCGGCAGCACCAACAGGGACGGTTTGCCCGCCATCTGGCTCTCCATATGTGAACGAACCCGACCCCAGGCTGGCGCAGGCCAACAAATAACAAAAGTCCGGAAAACCGGACCGCAAGCTGGTTATGAACCAGCCTGGCGCTTGAGATCATAAAGCGCTGCGAGCGCTTGCAGGGGCGTCATCTCGTCCGGATGCAGGGCGCGGATCTGATCTTCCAGCGCCGACGGGCCTTTCGGCACCCGGATCGGGGCGGGGGCCGGGGTGTTGCTGAACAGGGGCAGGTCGTCGATCAGCGTATGTTTGCGGGTGCCGCCTTCGCGCTCGCCCTTTTCAAGGGCCTCCAGCACCACCTTGGCGCGCTCCACCACGGCCGCGGGCAGGCCGGCCAGGCGCGCCACCTGCACGCCATAGCTGCGATCGGCGGCGCCCTTGCGCACCTCGTGCAGGAAGATCACATCACCGTGCCATTCCTTGACGGTGACCGTGGCATTTTCGACACCGGAAAGCTTGCCCGCAAGCGCGGTCATTTCATGGTAATGTGTGGCGAAGAGCGCCCGGCAGCGGTTCGTCTCATGCAGATGTTCCAGCGTCGCCCAGGCAATCGAAAGCCCGTCATAGGTGGCGGTGCCGCGCCCGATTTCGTCCAGAATCACCAGCGCCCGGTCATCCGCCTGGTTGAGGATTGCGGCCGTTTCGACCATTTCCACCATGAAGGTCGATCGCCCCCGCGCCAGATCGTCGGCGGCGCCAACACGGCTGAACAGCTGGCTGACAAGGCCGATACGGGCCCGGTTGGCCGGAACGTAGGATCCAGCCTGCGCCAGGAGCGCAATGAGTGCGTTTTGCCTGAGGAAGGTCGATTTACCGGCCATGTTCGGGCCGGTCAGCAGCCAGATCGCGGGTGTGCCGCCGTCGGTCAGGGCGCAGTCGTTGGCCACGAAAGGTGTGCCGGTGCGTTTGAGTGCATTTTCGACAACCGGGTGCCGACCGCCTTCAATCTCGAACGCGCGGCTTTCATCAATTGAGGGTTCGCACCAATCCTCAGTACGGGCGAGATCGGCAAAGGCAGTGGTCAGGTCGATTTCTGCCAAAGCGCGTGCGGCCTGGGTGATCAGCGGGGCGGCGTCCAGCAAAATGGCTTTCAGGCCATCATAGAGCCGCTTTTCAATCTCCAGCGCCCGGTTTCCGGCGTTCAGGATCCGGCTTTCCAACTCGCTGAGCGGCAGGGTGGTGAAACGCACCTGATTGGCGGTCGTCTGGCGGTGAATGAAGGTTTCATTCAGCGGGGGCGACAGCATTCTGGCCGCATGGGTGTCGGTTGTTTCGATGAAATAGCCCAGCACATTGTTATGTTTGATCTTCAGGCTCTGCACACCGGAAATAGCCACATACTCGGCCTGCAAGGCCGCGATGACGCTGCGCCCCGCGTCGCGCAGTTTGCGGGCTTCGTCCAGATCCGGGTCGTGACCCGAGGCGATGAAGCCGCCATCGCGCGCCAGAAGCGGCGGGTCGGAAACCAGCGCGGCGCCCAACAGTCCGACCAGATCCTCGTGCCCGGTCAGCGCCTGCGCCGCCACCTTCAGCCGGTCCGGCAGATCGGCGGCCAGTATACGCTGGGCAATGCGGCCGGCGCCCGAAAGGCCGTCGCGAATCGCCGCGATGTCGCGCGGGCCTCCCCGGTCCAGCGCCAGGCGGGACAGGGCGCGGTCCATGTCCGGCACCTGCTTCAGATCGGCGCGCAGGGCCTCGGTCTGGCGCGCCTCGCCGACCAGCGCGCGCACCGCCGAAAGCCGTTCGCGGATTTCGGTCAGATCGCGCGATGGGGCGGACAGGCGGCGGTCGAGCAGACGCGCCCCGGCGGCGGTCACGGTGCGGTCAATCGCCGCGATCAGGGATCCATCACGCCCGCCCGACAGGCTTTGCGTGATTTCCAGGTTGCGCCGTGTCGCGGCGTCGATCTGCACGAAACCGCCGGCGGACTCCCGTACCGGGGGGCGCAGGAGTGGCAGGCGCCCGCGCTGGGTCAGGTCGAGATATTCGACAATCGCCCCCAAAGCGGATCGTTCGGCGCGGTCGAACGATCCGAAAGCGTCAAGCGTGCCGACCCCGAACAGATCGCAAAGCCGCTTTTCCGCCCCCTGACTGTCGAACGATCCGCGCGACAAAGGGGTAAGTGCGGCACCCGAAGCAGACACTAACGTGGCCAAATCGGCTTCCCGCGTTTCGCTGACGACCAGTTCGCGCGGCGCAAGGCGCGCGAGTTCCGGGGCAAGACGGACCAGCGGGCAGATCATCACCCGAAACTCTCCGGTAGAGATATCGGCCCAGGCCAGCGCCGCCTCGTCCCGCACCTCGGCCCATGCGGCCAGGAAGTTGTTGCGTCGCGCTTCCAGCAGGGTTTCCTCGGTCAGCGTGCCGGGCGTCACAAGCCGCACGACATCCCGCGCGACGACCGATTTGGCGCCGCGTTTCTTCGCTTCGGCCGGATCTTCCATCTGTTCGGCGATGGCCACGCGGAAGCCTTTGCGGATCAGCGTCAGCAGATATCCTTCGGCGGCATGAACCGGCACGCCGCACATGGGAATGTCCTGGCCCAGATGCTGCCCACGCTTGGTCAGCGCAATGTCGAGCGCCGCCGCCGCCGCTTCTGCGTCTGCGAAGAACATCTCATAGAAATCGCCCATCCGGTAAAACAGAAGCGCCTCGGGGTAGCGCCCCTTGATCTCCAGATATTGCGCCATCATGGGCGTTGTCTGATTTTCCGAACCGCTCAAGGGACCCTCCGTGTTCGCGCGACCCTACAAAAGGCGCGGGGGATGGAAAAGCCGCATCTGAAAGTTGGCGGTCGGGGACAGTCAGCGCCAAACCCTTGACCTTCCGTCGGTTAGGCCCCTTATCTGTCTAGGCTGCTCCGGCTTACCGAAAGGAGAGGCGCCATGACTATTGCCCCATCCACACCCATTGCCCCGCAAATGCACCTGTCCTTTGAGGTGGAGGGCATGACCTGCGCCTCGTGCGTGGGGCGGGTGGAGCGGATGCTGAAGGCCGTGCCGGGCGTCACGGATGTATCGGTCAATCTTGCCGCCGAACGGGCAGAAGTGTCGGGCGTCGGTCTGCAAGCGGCCCAGCTTATTTCCACCGTCGAAAAGGCCGGTTATGGCGTCCGCGAACGGCGGATGGTGCTGTCGATCGAGGGGATGACCTGCGCGTCCTGTGTGGGTCGCGTGGAGCGCGCGCTTCGTGCAACGCCGGGCGTGACGGAGGCCAATGTCAATCTCGCGACCGAAACCGCGGCCATCCGGGGTGTGGCGGATGAGGCGGCGCTGATCGCGGCGGTGCGTCGCGCGGGATATGAGGCGCGCAGCATCGCGTCCGGCGAGGGTGAGGGCGATGCGCGCCGGGCGGAAGAGTCGAGCAAGCTCAAGCGTGATCTGGTTTTGGCGGGCGCGCTGACCCTACCGGTTTTCGTGATGGAGATGGGCAGCCACATGTTCGCGCCCCTTCACCGGCTGATCATGGGCAGTATCGGCATGCAGGCATCCTGGTTGGTGCAATTCGTGCTGACGACACTGGTTCTGGCCGGGCCAGGTCGGCGGTTCTGGCAAAAGGGCATACCGGCGCTTTTGCGCGGCGCCCCCGACATGAACAGCCTTGTCGCCGTTGGGGCCAGCGCGGCTTACGGCTATTCCGTGGTGGCGACGTTCTGGCCGGGGCTTTTGCCTATCGGTACGGTCAATGTCTATTACGAAGCGGCGGCGGTCATCGTGACGCTGATCCTGCTTGGCCGCTTTCTTGAAGCCGGCGCCAAGGGCCGAACCTCCGAGGCCATCAAGCGGCTGGTCGGCCTGCAACCCAAGACGGCCCATGTGCTGCGGGATGGGGCGCCGACTGAAATACCGCTTGCGGACGTGCGGACCGGCGATCTCGTGCTGGTCCGACCGGGGGAACGGTTGCCGGTCGATGGGGTCGTGACCGAAGGCGAAAGCTGGGTGGACGAGAGCATGATTTCCGGCGAACCGCTGCCGGTCGCCAAGTCGGCGGACGCGGTGGTAACGGGCGGCACCGTCAATCAGACCGGAGCGCTGACCCTGCGCGCAACGGCGGTTGGCAGCGCAACCGTATTGGCCCAGATCATCCGCATGGTCGAAGCTGCGCAGGGCGGCAAACTGCCAATACAGGCACTGGTGGACCGGATCACCCTGTGGTTCGTGCCGGTGGTCATGGGCCTGGCGGCGGTGACCTTTCTGGTCTGGCTGGTGTTCGGTCCCCCGCCCGCGCTTGGCTTTGCGCTGGTCAATGCGGTTGCGGTGCTGATCATTGCCTGCCCTTGCGCTATGGGCCTTGCGACGCCGACCTCGATCATGGTTGCAACTGGCCGTGCGGCGGAGATGGGCATTCTCTTCCGCAGGGGGGAGGCCCTGCAGGCGCTGCGGGACGTCAAGATCATTGCCGTCGACAAGACCGGCACGCTGACCGAAGGCAAGCCAGAGCTGACCGACCTTGTCCTTGCGCCGGGCCTGACCCGAGAGGATCTGTTGCCTATGATCGCGGCGGTCGAGGCAAAGTCGGAACATCCGATCGCGCGCGCCATTGTTGCGGCGGCAAGTGGCCCTTTGCCGATGGTGGAGGGCTTTCGGGCCATTCCCGGCATGGGCGTTACCGCGATGATCGGCGCGCAACGGATCGCCGTTGGCGCGGACCGGTTCATGTTGTCGCTTGGCCTTGATCCTACGATATTTGCCGATCAGGCGTCGGTGTTGGCGGCAGAGGGCAAAAGCCCGCTCTATGTCGCGCTGGATGATCAGTGCGCCGCGATCATCGCCGTGTCGGACAAGATCAAGGACACGACGCCCGCCGCGATTGCCGCTTTGCATGATCAGGGAATCAAGGTGGTGATGATCACCGGCGATGCGGAGCGGACTGCTCAGGCAATCGCGCGAAAGCTTGGGATCGACGAGGTGGTGGCCGAGGTCCTGCCCGAAGGAAAAGTGGCGGCGATCGCGCGGCTGAAAGCGCAGGGGCCGCTTGCCTATGTGGGCGACGGGATCAACGATGCACCCGCACTGGCGGCCGCGGATGTGGGTCTGGCCATTGGCACAGGCACCGATATTGCGATCGAGGCGGCCGATGTGGTGCTGATGTCGGGGCGCCTGACCGGCATATCGGATGCACTTGCGCTCAGCCGGGCGGCGATGCGCAATATCCGGCAGAACCTCTTTTGGGCCTTTGCCTATAATGCTGCGCTGATCCCGGTTGCGGCAGGCGTGCTTTACCCAAATTTCGGCCTGCTCCTTTCGCCGGCGTTTGCGGCGGGGGCGATGGCCTTGTCGTCGGTCTTTGTGGTCAGCAATGCGCTTCGCCTTCGCCGCTTTGGTCGGACGGTCAGGCCTTAGGACTTGTCCCCCCGGTCGGATCGACGCACAACGGCAAGCATGAAGATGGCACCCACGATAGTCGACCAGATCGCCGAAAGACTTTCGGCGCGGATCGTGTCGGGCGAATTGCGGGCGGGTACCCGCTTGCGGCAGGAAGAGATTGCGACAGAGTTCGCCTCAAGCCATGTGCCGGTGCGCGAAGCCTTCCGTCGGCTGGAGGCGGACGGGCTGGTGGTTTCGCTGCCCAGGCGCGGCGTGCGGGTTGCACAACATGGCCACGAGCAGCATTTCGAAACGCTGGAAATGCGCGCGGTTCTGGAAGGGTTGGCGTTCCTGCATGCCGTGGCCGCCTATACCCCGGAAGATCTGGGCGCGGTGATCGAGGCTGATGCAGCCTGTGGCCGGGCGGGGACTGCCGAGGATTGGGAGGAAGCCAACCGGCGGTTTCATGCCTTGTTGATTGCGCCCTGTCCGCTGCCGGAACTTCTGCATGCCGTCAGGCGGCTGCAGATGACGTCGGCCCTGTCGGCGCGAGCGCTGGGCGGAAAGCAAGCTGGGACCTTTCCGCGCGTTGATCGCGATCACAAGGCGATTCTGTCGGCCCTTCAGTCGGGAGATGCGGAACTGTGCGCGACATTGCTGACCCGCCATATCCGCCGAGGCCATCTGTCATCAGGCGTCGGCCGGACGGCGGGTTCGGGTGCGGTCTGGACAGGAAATAGATAATATGAGATCAATCAGCGCGAGGGCAGCAATTTTGTAGATAATCCGCCTCCGCGTTTCGAACGGGGGACCTATGCCGAAAGACTTGCCGCAAACCACCGCCAGCCGCTCTGACTGGACCCGCGCCGAGGCGGAGGCGATCTATAGCCAGCCCTTCATGGACCTGCTGTTTCAGGCGCAGACCGTGCATCGGGCGCATTTCGACCCCAACCGAGTGCAGATGAGCAGGCTTCTGTCGGTCAAGACCGGCGGTTGCCCCGAAGATTGCAGCTATTGCAGCCAGTCGGCCCGAAACGGGTCGCAGCTTTCGGCCTCCAAGTTGATGGAGGTGGAGCGGGTGCTGGCCGAGGCCCGCAAGGCCAAGGACGCCGGGGCGACGCGCTATTGCATGGGCGCGGCCTGGCGCAGCCCCAAGGAACGCGACATGCCCGCCATCGAAGCGATGGTGCGCGGTGTGCGCGAGATGGGCATGGAAACCTGCATGACGCTTGGGATGCTGGATGAAAATCAGGTTCTGCGGTTGAAAGGGGCGGGTCTTGATTACTACAACCACAACATCGACACGTCCGAGAGTTTCTATTCCGAAGTAATAACCACCCGCACCTTCGCCGACCGGCTGGATACGCTGGCCCGTGTACGGGAGGCCGGGATCAAGGTCTGTTCCGGCGGCATTCTGGGCATGGGCGAAACGGAAGGCGACCGGATCGACATGCTTCTGACACTGGCGACCCTGCCCGAGCATCCTGAAAGTGTGCCGATCAACATGCTGATCCCGATTGCCGATACGCCGCTCGCGAAGGCTGCGCCGGTCGATCCCATCGACTTCGTGCGCGTGGTGGCGCTGGGCCGGATCCTGATGCCGAAAAGCCATATGCGCCTGTCGGCCGGTCGGACGGAGATGAGCGACGAGATGCAGGCCCTGTGCTTCTTTGCCGGCGCCAATTCGATCTTCATGGGCGATACGCTCCTGACCGCTGCCAATCCGGGTGAAGACAAGGATCAGCGCCTCTTCGACCGGCTGGGCATCAAGCCGGAAGCCGTGCAGGAACAGACCTGCCGTTCCGCGGCCGAATGACCCTGCTCGACGCGCATCGTGGGCTTTTGGACAGTCTTGGCCAAAGGGGACGGTTGCGCAGGCTGACCCCGATCACGGGCGCCGATTTCGCCTCGAACGACTATCTGGGTCTAGCTGGGTCGGAACTGGTTCGTGATCTGGCGGCAAGCGCCCTGTCGCGCGGTATCGCCCCTGGCGCGGGTGCGGCGCGCTTGTTGCGCGGCAATCATGAAACGTTCGAAAGGCTGGAGGCTGTGGCCGCCCGCCATTTCGCCAGCGAAAGCGCGCTTTATTTCGGTGCCGGATATACTGCAAATCTTGCCGTGTTTTCGGCATTGCCGCAGGCGCGCGATCTGGTGCTGCACGATGCGCTGATCCATGCCAGCGCGCTGGACGGGATGCGCCTTGGCGCGGCGGAAACCCGTGCCTTCCCTCATAATGATGTGACCGGGGCCGAGGCGGCACTGGGGGACTGGCGGGCGACGGGCGGCAAGGGCCATGTCTGGATCGCGACGGAAAGCCTGTTCAGCATGGACGGCGATTGCGCGCCGCTGGCCGAGCTGATGGCGCTGGCTGACCGGCAGAATGCCTTCCTGATCGTGGACGAAGCCCACGCGACCGGCATCTGGGGGGCTGGAGGGCGTGGCCTTTCCGCCGACATTGCCGGGCGGGAAAATCTGGTTACCCTGCATACCTGCGGCAAGGCGCTGGGTGTTCAGGGGGCGCTGGTCTGCGCCGCGCAACCGTTGATCGAGGTTCTTGTGAACCGCGCGCGCGGCTTCATATATTCCACCGCGCCCTCGCCGCTCCTGGCAGAAGTGTTGTGCGGGGTGCTTTCGCGTCTTGATGCGGATCCCTCGCGCCGCGAAGCGCTGATGGCACGGGTCGTGCGGGCGGGCGATATGGCTCGGTCCATCGGGCTTGTGCCCACGGGGACGCAAATTCAGCCAGTGCGAATCGAAGGGGATGCAGAAGTTCTTACCGCTGCCGCCAGACTTCAGGATCAGGGGTTCGACATTCGTGCCATTCGCGCGCCAACGGTCCCCAAAGGGGAAGAACGGTTGCGCCTGTCGCTGACGCTGAACCCCGAAGAAGACACTATTGCAGCCGCTTTTGCGGCTTTGGGGGCCATACTGACATGAAAGCCTACGTCGTCACTGGCACGGATACGGGCATCGGCAAGACGGTCTTCGCGGCGGGGCTGACCGGACGCCTTCAGGCGCACTACTGGAAACCGATCCAATCCGGGCTTGAGGAGGAGACCGACAGCGAAACAGTCGCGCGGCTGTCCGGGCGACCGGTCCTGCCTGAGGCCTATCGACTGAGCGTGCCCGCCTCACCCCATATCTCCGCCGCAGCCGAGGGCGTCAGGATAGACGATATGAGCCTGGCGCTGCCAAAGGAACGGCCGCTGGTCATCGAAGGGGCGGGTGGCCTGATGGTGCCTTTGAACGACAGGGTAACCTTCCTCGACGTTTTTGCGCGCTGGGGTCTGCCGGTGATCCTGTGCGCGCGCACGGCGCTGGGCACGATCAACCACAGTCTTTTGTCTATTGCG
Organism: Paracoccaceae bacterium; assembly: GCA_035433445.1. GTDB lineage: Bacteria > Pseudomonadota > Alphaproteobacteria > Rhodobacterales > Rhodobacteraceae > TMP-24. The sequence continues at coordinate 13,336 of DAORUY010000001.1, read as the reverse complement.
GCGCTGAGAGCGACTGGCGTGCCGCTGCATGGCGTGGCCTTCATCGGTCCGGAGGCGCCCGAGGTCGAAGCCACGATCTGCCGTATGGGCGACACAGTGCGGCTTGGCCGACTGCCCGTCCTACAAAGCCTGAAGCCCGGCAGCCTGCGCGCCGCATTCGATGATTGTTTCCCCCCGGATCGTTTCGCATGACACCGAAGACAAGCCCCATCTGGCATCCGTTTACCCAACACGCGCTCTTCCCGGCGATGCGGCCCATTGTCAGCGCCTCGGGCGCATGGCTGACGGACGCGGGGGGTGTGCGGGTGTTCGACGCCATCTCCTCCTGGTGGGTGGTGACACATGGCCATTGCCACCCCCATATCGTTCAGGCGATCCGCGATCAGGCCGGAACGCTTGATCAGGTGATTTTCGCGGGCCATACCCACGAACCCGCCGAACGCTTTGCCAAACGGCTGATCGCGCGGATGCCACCCGCGCTGACCAGGGTCTTTTTCAGCGATTCCGGCTCGACCTGTGTCGAGGTTGCGCTGAAAATGGCTTTGGGTCATTTCCGCCATCGGGGCGAGGCCCGCCACCGGATCGTGGTGATGGAAAATGGCTATCATGGCGATACCGTGGGCACGATGTCAGCGGGTGAACGCGGTGCGTTCACGCAACCCTATGACCCGCTGCTTTTCGCGGTCGACCGCATTCCTTTCCCCGCTGAGGGCGCAGAGCAAGCTACACTCGACGCGCTGGAAGCGCTCGCCCGCCGCGCGGATACCGCCGCGTTTCTGGTGGAGCCACTGGCGCTTGGTGCGGGCGGCATGCTTTTTTATTCCCCAAAGGTTCTGGCCGAGATGGCGGCGATCTGCGCCCGCCACGGCATTTTGCTGATCGCGGACGAGGTGATGACCGGCTGGGGGCGGACCGGGCGGTTTCTGGCCTGCGATCATGCCGGGGTGGTGCCTGACATACTGTGTCTGTCCAAGGGCATTACTGGCGGGCATCTGCCTTTGGCGGTGACGCTTTGCCGCGAGGCCATCTATCAATCCCACTGGTCAGAAGACCGCAGCAAGACCTTCTTCCACTCATCCTCCTACACGGCAAACCCGATTGCCTGCGCGGCGGCGGGGGCCAATCTGGACCTGTGGGATAGTGAACCCGTGCAGGACCGGATCGACGCGGTTGCTGCTGTGCAGGCCGGAGGGCTGGCGCGGTTGCAGGCCCATCCGAACCTGTCGGGCGCGCGTCAGATCGGTACGATCCTTGCCGCCGAGGTTGGCCGGACGGGCAGCTATATGTCGACGCTTGGACCAGACCTGATGCGGTTTTTCGCAGCGCGGAACCTTTTGATCCGGCCTTTGGGAAACACCGTCTATTTGTTGCCGCCCTATTGCAGCACTGTGGCTGAACTGACCGCCTGCCACGATGCGATGCTGGAGGCCGCGGATGCGTTCGGCTGATTGCGGTGTGACCTGGGCAGGCAGCGGGCACTATGTGCCCGAACGCCAGGTTGCCAATGCCGAGATCGAGGTCGATCTTGGTTTGCCTGCTGGCTGGATCGAAGGGCGAACTGGGATCCGCACCCGCCACTATGCCGCGCCCGGCCAGGCACTCAGCGATCTGGCGGTGCCCGCAGGGCAGATGGCGCTGGCGGGCGCAAGGGATGTGGGGCTTTTGCTGCTGGCCACATCCACGCCCGATCATCTCTTGCCGCCGACCGCGCCCCTAGTTGCGCATCGGCTGGGCCTGTCTTGCGGTGCTGTTGATCTTGCGGGGGCCTGCGCGGGTTTTCTGCATGCGCTGGCGCTGGGCGTCGCCCATTGCAAGATGACCGGACAGGCAGTTTTGGTGATCGGTGCCAATATCCTGAGCCGCAGGATCGAACCGACCGAAGCCGCAAGCCGTGTGCTTTTCGCCGATGCGGCGGGCGCCGTGCTTTTGCGGCCCTGCAAGGACCCGTCGCGCGGGCTTCTGGCGGCTGATCTTGGGTCGGATGGCAGCAGTTATGACATGATCTCGATCCCGCGCGGCGGCACGCGTTTGCCCTATGATGCGCCGGGCGAGGGCGGGCTGACCATGCGGATGCCGGACGGGCCGGCCGTTTTCACGGCGGCGGTGGACGGGATGGTCCGGTCAGGCCGCGCGGCGTTGTCGCGCGCGGGGCTTGGGGCGGGGGATGTCGCGACTTGGCTGCCCCATCAGGCCAATCAGCGGATCATCCGCCGCGTCGGCAATAGTCTTGGTCTTGAGCGGGCAGAGTGGCTCGGCACGCTGGCGCGGCACGGCAATTCCTCGGCAGCGACGATCCCCTTGGCGCTGTCGGTTCGTATCGCGGAAGGCGGGGCCTTGGCCGATGGGCCAGTCCTCATGTCCGCGTTCGGGGCAGGCACCTTGTGGGGGTCGCTCGTCTGGAATCCCTGAAGGGCTCTTGGTCCAGCGGTGCGGGCGTTGGATCAGAGCGCGACTTTCTGGAAACTGTCGCGAAGCGCTGCCGACCATGCTTCGCTCATGGCTTGAAAATCCTTGTCGCCCGCTTCGATCCGGCGCTGTTGGGTAACCCGCAATGCGTTACGAGGTATAACGGCCAGATCCAGCGGCATGCCGACCGACAGGTTTGAACGCAGGGTCGAATCCATCGACAAAAGCACCGCTTTCTGACCATCTGCCAGCGAAGTTTCCGGTCGGATCACACGGTCGAGGATCGGTTTTCCGTATTTGTGCTCGCCGATCTGAAGGAAGGGCGTGTCCTCGGTCGCTTCGATGAAGTTGCCCTCGGGGTAGACAAGGAAAAGCCGCATCACCCCATCCTTGCGCTGGCCCGCGACGATCATCGACGCAGAGGCACCTTGCCGCATCACCGCCAGCTTTTCGTCGATGGAGGAGCGTACCCGCGACAGGGTATTGCCTATGATCTCGGCCACTTTGAGCATGGTCGGCGCCAGCAGGATCGACGTATCAGCCGTAGCATCCGCGTCTTCGATGGCCTCGCGCAGTTCGGCGATTGTCGTTTGCGTGACCGAAAGGCTGCCGGCCGTAACGATTGTGATGACCCGTTCGCCAGGAACCTCGAAGGTGAACATCTTGCGATAGGTCGCTATATTGTCGAGCCCTGCATTGGTGCGCGTGTCCGACAGCAATACCATCCCTTCGTTCAAGAGAAGGCCGACGCAATAGGTCATCGTTTCAGTCCCGTTTTATACCCCTGCGGACACTATTGTTGCGCCGCGCCGACCGCAACCTCGACCGTCAGATTTTCGGCCGCCGCTCCTATGGCCAGGCCGCGTATCGGCGCCGCGTCCTGTGCGTCGTAACCGGACCCAAGGCGGACATAACGATCATCGGGACAACAGCGGTTTGCCGGATCGAAGCCGACCCAGCCCAACCCTTCCACCCAGACTTCAGCCCAGGCATGGGCCGCTTCGTGGGGCCGGCCCGAAGCGTCGGCGAAAAGATAGCCCGACACATATCGTGCGGGCAGGCCGCGCAGTCTGGCCACCGAGATCAGCGCATGGGCATGATCCTGACAGACGCCTTCGCCCTGCTCGAGCGCCTTTGCGGCGGTTGTGTGGGCGGTCGTGGTGCCGGGGCGATAGGCAATGCGGTCGGCGACCAATCCTGAAAGGGTATGGGCCAGGCCCAGTGCGCCGCCGTTTTGGCCCTGCTGCGCCGCCTCGGCCGAAAGCGCCTCGAGGGCAGCGCTTGCGCGGGTCGCTTCGGTGTCACGCAGATAGGCGGCGGGCGGAACATGTTCGCGATGGCCGCGCAGAACGCCCGCCAGATCGGTCGTTTCCACCGTGCCCTCGGCCCGGACCGTCACCCCGGTCAGCGGCCCGCGCAGGGACCAGCCTTCGATCCAGTCGCCAGCCCCATCGCGAAAGGTGCCGCCCTTCTGGCCGCCTTCGATGGAAATCTGCCACCGCACCGTTCGTTGACCGTCAAACCGCGACGGGGTCAGGCGCAGGCTTTGCACGGCGCTGCGGACCGAACCGCTGTAAGTATAGGTCGTCACATGTGAGATATTCAGGATCATCGCGCTTCTCCGCTCAGATAGGCGTTTTGAACGAGCGAGGCGAGCGTCCCCATCTCGCGGATGAAGCGGGTGAGGAATTCGTGCAGGCCTTCGTCAAAAATCTCTTCGACCGTCAGGCGCGAAAAATCCTGCATGAGCGATGAAACGCGGGTCTGCGCCAGCGTTTCGCGCCCATATTCGGCAGACAGTGCCGCCAGATTGTCGTGCGCGCCACCAAGCGATGTGTAAAGCGAACGCGGCATACGTCGGTTCAGGATCAGGAAATGCGCGACCTTGGCCGCCGTGATTTCGCCCCCGTAGGCCCAATGAAAAGCGCGTTGTGCTGAGAGCGCGCGCAGAAGCGTCATCCATTGATGGGTATCAAGGCCGGAGCCGACAAAATCCATCCGTGGCAGAAGGACGTAATATTTCACGTCCAGCAAGCGCGCAGTATTGTCGGCCCGCTCAATATGGGCGCCAAGACCTATGAAATGATAGCCGTCGTCGCGCAGCTTCGTTGCATCAATCGCACCGCGCAACATGGCCGCGTGGCGGGTGGTCCATTCGGTCAACCGACTCAGTTCAAGACTTGAGCGTTCCGCCCGCTCAAGCTGGCGCAGCTCCTGAAACGCGGTGTTGAGCGCATCCCAGACCTGACTGGTTAGCGCAGTCCGCACGATCCGGCCATTTTCGCGGGCACTTTCAAGACAGGATGCGACGGACGAGGGGTTGTCGCGGTCGAAGAACAGATAGCTTTCGATGTTTCTTTGCACCGTCTCGCCGTACTTTTCGGCAAAACCCTTCGCTGTACCTGACGCTTGCAGAAGCGAATCCCATTCGTCGCGGTAGCCCTGCCCGGCGGACGATGGCAGCAGCGTGATGCGCGACCCCACGTCCAAAAGCCGCGCGGTCATTTCCGCACGCTCCATATAGCGGCCCATCCAGAACAGGTTCTCGGCGGTTCTACTCAACATGTCTGTTACTCCGCCAGAACCCAGGTATCCTTGACCCCGCCGCCCTGCGACGAGTTCACGACAAGCGAGCCCTCCCTGAGCGCGACGCGCGTCAGACCGCCGGGCACCAATTCGATCCGTTCCCCCACCAGGCAATAGGGTCTGAGGTCGACGTGTCGCGGTGCGATCCCTTCGGCAACGAAACTGGGTGTCGTCGAAAGGGCTAGGGTCGGCTGGGCGATATAGCCGCCCGGGTCCGCCTTCAATTTATCGGCAAAGTCGGCGATTTCCGCTTTCGTGGATTTCGGTCCGACCAGCATGCCGTAGCCGCCCGAACCATGCACCTCTTTCACCACCAGCTCGGGCAAGTTGGACAGAACGTAGGACAGGTCATCCGCCTTGCCGCATTGCCAGGTCGGCACATTCTGCAAGATCGGCTCTTCCCCCAAGTAGAAGCGGATCATTTCCGGGACGAATGTATAGACGGCCTTGTCATCGGCAACGCCCGCGCCCGGCGCCGAGCAGATCGTGACACCGCCGGACCGATAGACATCCATCAGCCCTGCAATGCCCAACATTGAGTCGGGCCTGAAGCACAATGGGTCGAGATAGGCATCATCAATCCGCCGATAGATCACATCGACCTTTTGCGGCCCTTCGGTGGTGCGCATCCAGACGAACCCGCCCTCCACGAACAGATCCTGACCTTCGACCAGTTCGACCCCCATCAGATCGGCGAGGAAGGAATGTTCGTAGTAGGCCGAATTGAAGTGACCAGGTGTCAGGATGACAATGGTTGGTTCGTGGTCGCATTTTACCGGCGCGACAGACGCTAGCGTGCGCCGCAGCAGCTCTGAATAATTGTCGATCGGCTCGATACGGTTTTCGCGGAACAGCGCCGGGAACATCCGCATCATGATCTCGCGGTTTTCCAGCATGTAGCTGACGCCCGAAGGGGTGCGGCAGTTGTCTTCGAGCACATAGAAATCATCGAGCCCGGTGCGGACGATGTCGATCCCGACGATATGGCTGAAAACCCCCTTGGGGGGCATGAAGCCAGTCGCGGCCTTTTCAAAAGCCTCGTTGCCATAAACAAGCGCGGCGGGGATACGGCCCGCACGCACGATCTCTCCACGGCTGTAGACATCGGCAAGGAACAGATTCAGCGCGCGTGCCCGCTGTTTGATCCCGCTTTCCAGCCTTCGCCATTCGCTTTGGGTGAAGACACGCGGGAACATGTCGAACGGGATGAGGCGGTCCGGGTCGCCGCCTTCGCCGTAGACCGCAAACGTGATGCCGATGCGTCGGAACAAGGCTTCGGCCTCGGCCTGTTTCATCGTGCGGAAGTCCAGCGGCATGGCGCGGGTCCAGTCCTCGAGCCGCGCGTAGGGTGGACGCACGGCCCCGTCGTCGAACATTTCGTTGAAAAAGGTCTTGATCATTAATGCCCCCAGCGTTTTAGCAAGTATGACCACCTGCTGAAGAAAAGAAAGGCCTGCGGGATTGCAAGATCATCGGACGGGTCAACACACGCCGTGGTCCAAAAGAAAACATCGCCGCACGCCCAAAATTTGGTCTGCCGGAAAAGACAGCCGCCATGTGGACGGCCGCCCGGACCTGGGGTTTTGCTCTATTGCGCGACCGCTACCCTGCCAGAAGCGCCGCGTTTCCACCGGCCGCAGTCGTATCGACACAGAGGTGTCGTTCATGTGCGACATGGGCAAGGTCGGGTAGGGCGGTGATGAGTTGCACGATTTCGCCATCCCGGTCGGCCAGTGCCTGAGCATGTGCGCGGCCCTCGGTCACATCGCCCCACCATAGCGCTGCCGAAAAGCCATCGAGGCTCGTCAATGAGCTTGCTGCGATGGTGCCCGCCGCAACCACGGCCTGACCGCCAAGCTGCTCAACCGCAGCTTTCTGTGCGACGGCAGCGGCCTTTCCCGGCCCAAGACACAGGACCGGGGCGCGGCTGTGGATCGTCAGACGGTTCATCTCTCCGGTTGGGCCGGGCATGAACTGTTCGGCGATCTGGCGTGGCGCGTGCGAGGCAAGGCGCTGGGCGAGCGCAGCAACATCGGCCTTGCTCGTCCAGGGTGCCACGCTGACGTTGGCGTCGTCGGGTGCGTAGAAACGGTTCAGGTAGTTCGGACCGCCCGCCTTGGGCCCGGTTCCGGAAAGACCCTCCCCGCCAAAGGGTTGACTGCCCACGACCGCACCGATTTGGTTGCGGTTCACATAGATGTTGCCGACATGAATGGCGCCCGCGACCTCTTGCACGCGGCTGTCGATCCGTGTGTGCAGGCCGAAGGTCAAGCCAAAGCTCTTGGCATTAATGTCATCAACGACCTTGTGCAGATCTTCGCCGCGAAAAGTGGCGACATGTAGGACAGGGCCGAAAATTTCGCGGTCGAGATCCTCGATGCCCTTCACGCGCAGCATCGTCGGCGGAATGAACGTGCCGTTCGAGGGCACCGGCAGTTGGTGCAGGATGCGGGCGCGGTTCTCTTCCAGATAGGCGGCGATGGTCGATTGGGCGCGGGCGTCGATCACCGGGCCCACATCGGTGGAAATCGCCCACGGATCGCCGGCGATCAGCTCGTTCATCGCACCCTTGATCATGTCGATCACATGGGGGGCGATGTCTTCTTGCACATAGAGGCACCGCAGCGCCGAGCAGCGCTGACCGGCCGAGCGGAACGCCGAGGCGACAACGTCGCGCACCGCTTGTTCGGGTAAAGCGGTCGAATCCACGATCATCGCGTTAAGTCCGCCGGTTTCCGCGATCAGCGGCGTGCCGGGGGCGAGGTTCGCCGCCATGTTCCGCGCGATGGTTTGTGCCGTTCCCGTCGAGCCGGTGAAGACCAGCCCCGCAACACGGGGATCGGAGGCAAGCGCGTTGCCGACCACGCTGCCACGGCCGGGCAGCAGTTGCAGCGCCGATTTGGGCACCCCCGCCTGATGCAGCAGACGCACGCCGATGCGGGCGATGATCGGTGTCGGTTCGGCGGGCTTGGCGATGACCGCGTTTCCGGCCATCAGGGCCGCCGCGATCTGGCCTGAAAAGATCGCTAGGGGGAAGTTCCACGGGCTGATCGCGCCAAAGATCCCGCGCGGGTTCCTCGTCGAACGTTCGCCCTCGGTGGCGTAGTAACGTAGGAAGTCGACCGCCTCGCGCAGTTCCCCGATGGCGTCGGGCAGGGATTTTCCGGCCTCGCGCGTCAGGGTGGCGAAGATTTCGCCGTAGTGCGCTTCATAGAGATCGGCGGCGCGGCGCAAGGTGGCGGCGCGTTCGGCGGCGGGCACGTCCCAGGTGCGCGCATCCTCGATGGCGCGGGTGACGGTTGCTGGATCGGCATGGATGACCTCGCCGATCGTCTCGCCCGTTGCGGGGTTGAGAACGGGATGCATCGCACCCGTGGCGGGACGAACGGTCAATGTTTCGGCCTGGGCGTTTGCGTCAAGCCGGGCCCCCTCGATCTGGCGCAGCGTTCCCTCGTCGGATTGGTCGAAACCCGTCGAATTGACGCGCGCCGGGCCGAAGAGTGCTGCGGGCGTCACCAGAGAGGCCGGGGGCTGGGCGGTCGCCAATGCTGCGAAAGGGTCGCGCGCGACATCTTCAGGGGTAATGGATTCATCAACGATCTGATGCACGAAGGACGAGTTCGCTCCGTTTTCCAGCAGGCGGCGCACCAGATAGGCCAGAAGATCGCGGTGGGCGCCGACCGGCGCATAGATGCGGCAGCGGCCTTTGGTTTCGGCCAGTACGATGTCATGCAGCCGCTCGCCCATGCCGTGCAGGCGCTGGAATTCAAATGGCACTGCGCCTGCCAGTTCAAGCACAGCGGCGACGGTCTGAGCGTTGTGGGTCGCGAACTGCGGGTAGATGCGGTCGGCGTAGCCGATCAGCTTTTTCGCATTGGCGATATAGCTGACATCGGTGGCGATCTTGGTGGTGAAAAGCGGAAAGCCGGGCATGCCTTCGACCTGGGCGCGCTTGATCTCGCTGTCCCAATAGGCGCCTTTGACCAGCCGCACCATGATCTTGCGATCCAATCGCTTCGCCGTCGCATAAAGCCAGTCGATCACCAGCCCGGCGCGCTTGCCGTAAGCTTGCACTACGACCCCGAAGCCATCCCAACCCGCCAGCGACGGATCGGCCAGAACGGCCTCGATCACCTTCAGGGACAGAACCAGGCGGTCCTGTTCTTCGGCGTCGATGTTCATGCCCATGTTTGCGACTTTGGCGGCTTTGGCGAGCTTCAGCACAACCGGTACCAGTTCAGCCATCACTCGGCTCTCTTGCGCGACCTCGTAGCGCGGATGCAATGCCGAAAGCTTGATCGAGATGCCGGGGTTTGCTTCGACCGAGCCCTTGTCACAGGCGCGGGCGATGGCGGCGATGGCATTGCCGTATTCCCTGGCATAGCGCGCGGCGTCGGCGCTGGTCATCGCCGCCTCGCCCAGCATGTCATAACTGTAGGTAAAGCCCTGAGCCTCGCGCTTCTTCGCGCGGTCAAGGGCGGCGTCGATGGTCTGGCCCAGCACGAACTGTCGGCCCATTTCCTTCATCGCGCGCCCGACGGCGGTGCGGATGACCGGCTCGCCAAGGCGCTTGACCATACCCCGCAGTGTGCCCGCAATGCCGGGCTGGTCGGCGTCCAGCACCTTGCCGGTCAGCATCAGGGCCCAAGTTGAGGCATTGACAAGGCTCGACGATGCCTCGCCCAGATGCCTGCCCCAGTCCGATGGTGCAATCTTGTCTTCGATCAGCGCGTCGATCGTCAGTTTGTCGGGGACACGCAGCATGGCTTCGGCAAGGCACATCAGTGCTACGCCTTCGCGGGTGGAAAGCCCGTACTCCGACAGAAAATGTTCCATCAAGGTCGGCTTTGCCTCGCCGCGGATGCGGCGCACCAAATCGGCCCCCTTGGCCGTAACCCGCTTGCGAAGGGCGCTGTCCAGCGCCGCTTCGGACACCAGCCGATCAAGAAGCTCTGCTTCAGGGCGGAATTTTGCGTTCAGGTCGAAAAGTGACAGGTCTGACATGATGGCTCCCGAATTTTATCGCTCGATACCGGAATGCTGATGGACGATGTGACCAAATGAGACGAGAATCGCAGTCGATTCGACCAAACCATTGAGGGCAGAGTTCTATGGCAGACCAACTCGACCCCATTAACCGCAAGATTTTGGCCGAACTGGTGGCCAATGCCCGCATCCCGATGAGCGAGCTTGCTGAAAAGGTAGGCCTTTCCAAAACGCCTGTCACCCAGCGCGTGCGCCAGATGGAGGAGGCGGGCCTGATCACCGGCTACCGTGCGATACTGTCGCCGATGAAGCTGGGCCTGACCCATGTGACTTATGTCGAGGTGAAGATGACCGACACCCGCCAGTCGGCACTCGACAAGTTCAATGACGATGTCCGCAACATTCCCGAAGTGGAGGAATGTTACATGATCGCGGGCGGCTACGACTATCTGCTGAAGGTGCGGTCACGGGATATGGTACATTTCCGCCAGATCATGGCCGAAAAGATCTCGTCCCTGCCCTACATGCGCGCCACGAGCAGTTATGTCGCAATGGAGGCCGTCGTTGAACAGGGCCGGGTGCTGGTCTAGCAGGCGAATTCGGAATGGTTCGCCCGCTGAGTATCTCATACGAAGTTCAAACCATGCTCGAACTCGGTGCGTAAACCCCCGGGAAGGTGATGATAGAACATTCAAGAGGATGGTCTTCGTAATCGGTGTCGATTGAGCGGCGTGCGCCCGTCCCAGCGACTAGATGGCACTTCGCCTGCGGATTCCCGCCCTTCCAAAAGCTTCGCTCTTTCAGACTCCCTTGCCTATCAATATAAGAAGCCCGGCCTGCGCCCGGGGCGAGTCGCGGGCCGGATATCTATTGGGGCAACGGACAATATCATGGCATGGAATTGGGGCGGGCTGTTTTCGTCGGATATGGCAATTGACCTTGGGACGGCGAATACCCTCGTTTACGTGAAGGGCAAGGGGATCATCCTCAATGAACCTTCCGTGGTCGCCTATCACGTCAAGGACGGCAAAAAGCAGGTTCTGGCGGTTGGAGAGGATGCCAAGCTGATGCTCGGACGGACGCCCGGCTCCATCGAGGCGATCCGCCCGATGCGCGAGGGTGTCATCGCCGATTTCGAAGCGGCGGAAGAGATGATCAAACATTTCATCCGCAAGGTCCACAAACGCACCCCCTTCAGCCAGAAGCCCAAGATTATCGTTTGTGTGCCGCATGGTGCGACCCCGGTGGAAAAGCGGGCGATCCGCCAATCGGTCCTGTCGGCGGGCGCGCGGCGTGCCGGGCTGATTGCGGAACCGATTGCGGCGGCGATCGGCGCTGGGATGCCGATCACCGATCCGACCGGCAACATGGTCGTCGATATCGGCGGCGGCACGACTGAAGTGGCGGTTCTGTCGCTGGGTGACATCGTTTATGCGCGCTCCGTCCGTGTGGGCGGCGACCGGATGGACGAGGCGATCATCAGCTATCTGCGCCGCCAGCAGAACCTGCTGGTCGGTGAAAGCACGGCCGAACGGATCAAGACCTCCATCGGCACGGCGCGGATGCCCGACGACGGGCGCGGCGCGTCGATGCATGTGCGCGGGCGCGATCTGCTGAATGGCATTCCGAAAGAGATCGAGATCAATCAGGCGCAAGTGGCCGAAGCGCTGGCCGAACCCGTTCAGCAAATCTGCGAGGCGGTGATGACTGCGCTGGAAACGACGCCGCCGGATCTTGCCGCCGATATCGTCGACCGGGGCGTGATGCTGACCGGGGGCGGGGCGCTTCTGGGGGAACTTGACCTCGCGCTGCGCGAACAGACGGGTCTTTCCATCTCCATCGCCGATCAGTCACTGAATTGTGTGGCGCTGGGCACCGGCAAGGCGCTTGAGTATGAAAAGCAACTGAGACACGTCATTGACTACGACAGCTGAGCCGTGAGCGCGGGCCACCTGCCCGCGACCGCCAGCCAAGAGGCCGCCCGTGGCACGAGACCGCAACAGCGACGTTGATTATCGGGGACCCGTGCGTCGGGTGCTTCTGGCTGTGCTTGTGCTGATCTTCGGGTTCCTGTTCCTGATCTGGCGGATCGACAGCCCCAGGGTGGAACGGTTCCGCAATGCCTTCATCGACCGGGTGGTGCCGCCGATGGACTGGGCCATGGCACCGGTGACGAAGCTGGCGGGCATGATCAGCGGCTTTCAGTCCTATGCCCGCATCTACGAACAAAACCAGGAATTGCGCCGCGAGTTGCAGCAAATGAAGGCCTGGAAAGAGGCCGCCGTGCAGCTTGAGCAGCAAAATGCGAAGTTGCTGGCACAGAACCAGGTGCGGCTGGATCCGAAGCTGACCTCGGTTTCCGGGGTGGTGATGGCGGACAGCGGATCACCCTTTCGCCAGTCGGTGTTGCTGAATGTGGGCGCGCGGGACGGGATCGTCGATGGCTGGGCGACAATGGACGGATTGGGGCTGGTGGGTCGGATTTCGGGCGTGGGGCAGAATACCGCGCGGGTTCTTTTGCTGACCGACGCATCGAGCCGGATTCCGGTCACGATTCAGCCGTCAGGGCAAAAGGCGATGCTGGTGGGCGACAACAGCGCCGCGCCGCCCCTTGAGTTCATCGAGACACCGGAAACCGTCGCGCCGGATGACAGGGTGATTTCCTCGGGCGACGGCGGGGTCTTTCCGGCCGGCATTCTGGTGGGCACCGTGGTCAAGACCCGCGACAACCGGTTCCGGGTACGGTTGGCCGCGGACTATGACCGGCTTGATTTCGTGCGGGTCCTGCGCAGCCACCCGAGCGAGCAGATTAACGAGGCCGGCGCCCTGATCCCGCCGCCAGCGCCGCCCCAGCCGGGGTTCACCTATCAGCTTGAGCCAGGCATAGGCGGTAGCGGGGGCGGAGATGGTTGATCCGCGCACAGCCAGCCTGTGGGGTTACCGCGCCTTGTTCTTGGGGTTGGCGGCGCTGATCATCTTCATGGGCCTTTTGCCGCTGTCGGCGCTGCCATCGGCCTGGCCCCTGCCCGATGCGGTCTTGGGATATTTCCCAGACTGGCTCTATCCCTATGACTGGCCGGGGTTCGATCTGTTGCTGGTTCTCACCCTGGTCTGGGTGTTGCGGCGACCGGATTTCGTGCCGCTTTTGCTGGTGGCACTGGTGTTTCTGGTCGATGATCTGCTGTCGTTCCGGCCGCCGGGCCTGTGGACGGCAATCGTCCTGCTGGGGACCGAATTCCTGAGGGCGCGGGAAAGTTCCACGCGGGCGCTCCCGTTCTGGAGCGAGTGGGTCATGGTGGCGATGGTGGTCGGCGCGATGAGCCTGTCTTACCGGCTGATCCTGGCTTTGTTCATGGTA